>CAYMYX010000008.1:19979-42359 GCA_964394795.1 uncultured Peptoniphilaceae bacterium | reverse complement strand
TCCGAATCCAGTTCATCATCAGAGAGTGCCAGCACCTCGACTGAAGTTCAAGTCCTAGAAGACGGAACCAGAGTAACAACCGTTTACGGACCAGACGGTGAGGTCATATCTCAAACGGTTGAACCACCTGAATCAACAGAAGTACCACCAGAAGAAAGCAGTATACCTGGTGACGAAATTCCGGTCGAACCGGATCCTACAGAATAAAGCAATGAAAAGGAAGTCCCCTTCACTAGCATAGAAGCTAGCAGAAATGGGACTTCCTTTTTCGTTGATATTTGTTGTTATTTGTTTGAACACGCCCTCATCTGAGATCTTAAGCCTCACTAGTTATTGGGCATTGAAGTTATCATATTTTTCCTGATCGTAAATGATATCTAATTCACCGATAAACTCTTTATGACCCTCAGGTCCTGTGTACCAGTGCTTATAGTTATAAAGGCCATTCTCCGTCGTAAAGTGATACACGCCGCCAAAGTCATAGCTTGGTATTCCCAGACGAATGGCATCTTGCATCGCTTCAATATTGAGTTGAACAGATGCTTTTTTCTTCGCTTTATGCGTGACACTGGCCGCATACATATAGAAGGCCTTCATTTTATGGAAGACCACCAAGGCACAGGCTAAAGCTTCTTCTTCATCTTCAGCAAAATACATCACCGCATTGTCGCCGAAGCTCTCCATAAGCCTTGCAAAATACTCTTTTGGTCTATGGTTGATCTCATGTCTGTCCGCCATAAATACGGTCAAGTCATAAAAAAGATCGAGGTCTTTCTGGAAGTTTTCATCCCCCCACCGCACTCGCCTAGTTTTCACGCCATCTCGATAGGACCTGCGGATCCGGTAGCGCTTATCTCCGCTCATCTCTTCAAGTAGACTATCCACAGTTTTCCCGCTTAAGTCCATAATCATATTATTTCTAGGATTGGTGAAGTCATGTTCATCTTCGAGGCTTCCCCTGGTCCTGACAGCAAAATTATCCGCTGTTATCTCTTGTCTTAGCTTTTCAACTAGGTCTTCGTCGTACAGCACTTCAGGATCCATCCGGAGTAAAAAGCCATTGCGGCGTTCGACTACTTCTTCCGCTTCTTTAATCAATCGGTTTACAAGATCGGTATCATAAAAATCGCAAACCGGGCCTCTTGGTGCGTAGAGAAAAGCATTTTTGCCATCATTTTTAACCGAGATGATGGACAGGCTACCTTCGATGTTCCCTTCGCTATCTTCAACATAAACGTAGTCGCTATCCCAATTATTCTTTACCTTAGCCCAATTCATGGACTGCATACTATGGCCATATTCCGAGTTCATCACGAAGTCCTCAAAGCGTTGGACCTCAGTTAAGTTATTCTTATCTACTACAGGCAAACTATCCTCCTCTTGCTTCCGTATCATCTCTTCTTCAAATAATAAACTTGCCATACACCAGGCAAGTCTAACTAAATTACGATTAGTGCTATTATAGCACAAGTTCTCCTTTATATTTCCTCAAGAAGAATATTGGAACGTTACACATTTTCTTCGATATTCTGTAATATAGTAATTACTAACGTAGGCATATACTATGCCACAATTTGAATTCATTCAGGAGGCGTCATGGATAAAGATAGAATACTAATCGTCGAAGACGAAGTGGATATTGCCAATATCGAAAAGACGTATTTAGAAAAGGCGGGATTTGAAGTGCTCGTTGCTTATGATGGACAGGAGGGCTACCAGCTCGCTAAGGAAGAAAAGCCTGATTTGATCGTTTTGGACTTGATGCTGCCCAACATGCGAGGCGAAGACTTCCTCTCATCCCTTCGCAATCACTCAAAAGTGCCGGTAATCATCGTATCGGCTAAAGCTGAAGAAGGCGACAGGCTGACCGGTTTCCGTAATGGCGCCGATGATTACATGGTGAAGCCCTTCTCCGCTCGAGAGTTAGTGGAAAGGGTGAAGGCAATCTTAAGGCGCAGCTCAACCGGTCAAAATTATGGCAGGTCTATCATTAAGTCTGAGAATGGTGCTCTGGAAATCAATCATGATGAGATGCGGGTCCTAAAAGACAAACAAGAAATCTACTTCACCAAGAATGAATTTCTTATCCTCTACACCCTCTTCTCTAATCCCAATAAGATCTTTACCAGGGACGAAATTATTGAGGTAGCTTTCGGTATTGAATACGAAGCTTTTGATAGAGCAATAGACACCCATATCAAGAACATTCGACAGAAACTAGAGGATGATCCAAAGAATCCGAAATACATCAAGACCATCTACGGTGTGGGCTACCGTGCCGGAGGCAAGGATGAAGCTGCGAACTAGGATCATGCTGGTCTTCACCAGCGTCATCCTAATCACGATCCTCATCATGACCTTCTTTGGTGTCCAGCTCATTGGAAATATCTTCGATAACTATCTGGTTGATGCCCAAAACAATAGGCTCCAACAGATTGTATCCGACGTTAGCCTGATTATCAGGGAAAACGAGCTGAACATCACCAATACGGAATTGATGCTCTACTCCAGAAGCGAAGAAGTTAACTTGGAAATTAAAGACATCGAAGGTGAAGTCGTTGCTTACTACGATAGCTTGGACGATCTGGACAAAGATACCGTACAGACCGCCAACTACACTTTGCTTAATGAGCAAATGGAAACTATCGGTAGCTTAGTGATTACCTATGATGTGGAATCACCTTTCCTGAGTGACGCTGTACTCCAATTTCAGCAACAGGCTACCTTTGGAATTTTGGTCATTATTATGGCCATATTGATTCTATCAATCGCGATAAGTTACTACATCTCCAAGAAGTTGACCGAACCAATTCTACGCTTATCCAAAAACACGGCTAGCTTGAGGGAAAAGGACTATGCTATAGAAAAGGAAGCATCCAATGTTCCAGAGATCAGTGAGCTGTCCGAAAATCTCCATTTTCTTGCGAAGACTCTGGAAGCTCAGGAGCAAATTCGGAAGGAGTACGCCCAGGATATCTCCCACGAACTGAGAACGCCCATCACCAATCTGCAGCTCCAGTTGGAAGCAATCCAGGACGGTATAAAAGAAGCCGATGAGAAGACGGTTTCTACCCTAATTAAAAACACGAATCAACTGACGTCCATTGTTGAGCGGCTCCGAGATACCTTTGATGAGTCTTCTCTTTTAGCCGATCCCAAGCTAGAAAATATCAATCTATCTGATGAGCTTCTTTCCACACTGGATGGTTTCGAGGCCAACTTGAAAAAGAAGGATGTGATGCTTGTCCGGGCTATAGAAGAGAATATCAATTTCTGGACGGATACTCGCCTCTTCAATCAGCTGGTAACTAACCTCCTCTCCAATGCGATTAAAGCAGTCCAAGACAAGGAGGACCCCATCATTCGAGTGAGCCTTACTCGAACAGCGAGGGTAATCAGTCTGACGATTACCGACAACGGTGTCGGCATTGAACCTGATGACCTATCTCGAATCTTTGAACGCTTCTACCGCGTAGATAATGCGAGAACCCTGGGTCAAGGGGGAAAAGGTCTAGGCCTTGCGATTACTAAAAGTATCGTTGATGTGCTGGGCGGAGAGATTTCCGTTACTTCAAAACTTGGTGCTGGAACGACCTTCAAGGTTCTCTTCCCCTTCTTTAGCTCAGGAAGAAGACGTTAAGAAACAAAAAAAGAACTCGTTAAGCGATCTGCTTAGCGAGTTCTTCTATTATTACCATGACTTCTTCCCTGGATTCGGCCACATTGACTCTGCGTTTCAAGCTGGCCTTATGGTCGAAATAGTCAAGGTACCAACCAAGGTGCTTTCGCATCTCCAAGAGGCCTATTCTTTCCTGCTTTTCATGGAGGGCAAAGTCGAAGTGGCTGACCATCATGTCAAGTCGGTCCTTGGGGTCTACAGCCTCATATTCACCCTTCTCCAAATAGTCTTTGATTTGCTTAAAGAGAAAGGGATTCCCTAGGGCGCCTCGGCCGATGGCAATACCATCACAGGATGTTAGGTCGAGCATTTCCTTTGCATCTTCAGGACTCTTTACGTCCCCGTTGCCAATTACCGGAATCGACAGTGTTTCTTTGAGCTGGGCTATGGCCCCCCAATCCGCCTTGCCGGTATACATCTGCTCTCTTGTTCTTGCGTGTAAAGTGACGAAGGTTGCACCTTCCTCTTGGGCAATCTTTCCTATCTCTAAATAATTGATGTTGTCTTCATCGAAGCCTAAGCGGAATTTGACGCTGACAGGAAGTTTGGAGGATTGGACCATGGTTCGGATAAGCTGGGCTACCAAGGCAGGATCCTTCATCAAGGCGGACCCTTCATTGTTATTGACGATTTTTGGTGCGGGACAGCCAAGGTTGAGGTCTAGGGTGTAAAAGCCTTCCAAGTGATTGAGTTGTTCTTTGATTACTGTTTCGAAGATAGCTGGCTCGGACCCAAATAACTGGAGCGAAGTTTTCTTCTCGTTATCTGCTAGCTTCATCAGCTCTCTGGTCTTCCGATTGTCATAGTAGAGGGCTTTTGCTGAAACCATTTCGGTTACGGCAAAATCCGCTCCTTGATCCATGCACAGGGACCGAAAAGCCAAGTCGCTTACTCCGGCTAGCGGACTTAACCCTATTTCTATCTTCTTTCTACTACTCAACGTCATTAATCTTTTCTTTCTTTCTCCTGTGCTCCATTGTTCTTTCATAGATAATGCGAAGGCCTTGCAGTGTAATGTCCTTATCTATAGTGCTGATATACTTGGACTTCTGGGCGAGCAAAGCAGAGTAGCCTCCCGTTGCAACGACGGTAGGCTTTCCTTGGCCTTTACTGGCCAACTCATCAATGATGTGCTCGCTGATATTATCGATCAAGCCAATAAAGCCATAAACGATGCCGGCTTGCATGGCCTGAACCGTATTCTTTCCAATAGCAGTTCTGGGCTCAATGAGCTCAACTTTGGGAAGTTTGGATGTCCGCATAAAGAGGGCGTCGGATGAAATCCCGATACCTGGGGAAATTACGCCACCCAAATAAGCTCCTTTCGCGGAGATGACATCATGGGTAATGGCGGTACCGATATCGACGATAATTAAAGGGCCACCGTACTTCTCGAATCCGGCAACAGCATTCACCACCCGGTCCGCTCCCACCTCGCGAGGGTTGTCCAAGAGAATGGGGATACCCGACTTGGTTCCTTCACCGACAATAATCGGTTCCTTCTTCATAAAACGTCGGCACATAGCGGGCAAAGCATGCATCAAATCCGGTACAACTGAGGCAATGATGATGTCTTTGAGCCTTGAGGGATTATAACTGAAGTGATTCATAATCTGCTCGAGCTCAATGCCGTATTGATCCGAAGTCTTGTTCTTATCGGTCTGAATACGCCATTGGTGAGCCAACTCTTCCCCCTCGAATATACCGAAGGTAATATTGGTATTTCCCGCGTCGATAACTAGGAGTAAGTCGTTCTGATTTGTATTCTCTGTCATGATCTACCTGCTTTTCGCTTCATTGCTTTCATTAAAGGGATAGTTACTGCGCTGGCAATTAGGGCTTCCGGAATCCCGTTAACAGCTCCCGTTGTTGCCAACATGAGGAAGAGTTCCCAGCCTGACAAATTCAACGCTACAGTGAACTCACTGAGATAGAGGATATAGAGCAGGCCTAGAACAAATACGGTATTGACCATGGACCCCACAAATGCAGGGGCGCCATAGGAAAGCAGGGGTTTATCCCGATACTTATACAGGGCGTCAGCTAGGAGAGCCGTTAAAAAACCCATAAGAAATCGAGGAAACACCGAAACGATAGGGTTAATGAATGCAGGGGTGAAAATACCTGACATTCCCCTAACGGCTTTGATCCAAGAGCTGATGCCAAAAGCAAGGCCCAGAATGATACCGTACTTCTTTCCCCCATACACCGCCCCTATGATAACGGGAATATGCATGGTGGTAATGGCGATAGGACCGATAGGAATGTAGCCAAAGCCCATCATATCCAACAGTAACATGAGCGCAATAAACATGCCCAATAAGGCGAGATTCTTCGCCGAAAACAAACTACCTTTCATTCTTCTCCTCCGATCCAGCTCCTTACGGATGCCAGTCATTTTGAAAGTATATTATCTTATTTTAGATCCTTATGGGATCTTAAACCATGGACATCTTCTGCGGCTAAGCAGGCATTGACGATTGCCCGGCGCATTGCCTCCACTGCCATCGTACCAACGACATTCACGTCCCCATCGACTTCACCTGTCGCAAGTGCGAAGATGCTATCTCCGTCAGCAGAAGTATGGACTGGACGGATAGCTAAAGCGTACCCATCGTGGGCCATCTGGCTGACCTTCAACAACTGGGCCTTATCGAACTTGGCATTGGTTGCGACAACCCCAATCGTCGTATTGGTTCCTTCATTTAGCTGATTCGCTGATTCTCTGATCATCTGTTCTGAAGAAACGAAATCCCCACTGGGAAGGCAGAAACCGGCGATAGGTGTTAAACCGTTATCCAAATCGTAGACATCACCAACGGCGTTCACAACGACAGCACAGGAAACGATCAGGTCCCCATTCTTTAGGCTAGCTTGACCCAAGCCTGCTTTCATTGCGGTTCCCATGCCGTTTATCTTTCCGACGCTGGCTCCGGCGCCTGCCCCTACATTCCCTTGGTCGGTCGACTTGCCAGCTGCTGTTGCTGCATCATAGCCCGCTTGAGCGTTGGGATAGGCTAACGCTGACCCTAAGCCCAAATCAAAGATAACTGCGGAAGTGACGATAGGCACTTTGCCAAATCCTGTCTCAAAGCCAACGTTTTGCTCCCGAAGGAAGGTCATCACACCGGAAGCCGCATCCAGCCCGAAAGCTGACCCGCCAGCTAAGACAACGGCATTGACGTGAGCCACACTATTCTCCGGTCTAAGAAGGTCGGTCTCTCGGGTACCCGGGGACCCTCCCCTTACGTCGACAGCGCCTACCGTATTATCTGGACAAAGGACAACAGAGACTCCTGTTGCTTTTTCCATGTCTTCCCAGTGGCCCAGCTTTATCCCTTCCACATCGTGAAGGTAGCCGGGATAGAGGTCGCTAGTCATTGTTAGCTTCTTTCTGGACTTGATCCTTTTCCTTCCCCTTCAAGGCCGCTTCAATGAAACCCATAAACAAAGGGTGAGGACGATTTGGTCTCGACTTGAACTCAGGATGGTATTGGCTGGCGATGAAATAAGGGTGGTCTTTAATTTCAATGATTTCAACCAAGTCTTGCTCGGTATCGCGACCGGAGAACGTTAATCCGGCTTTCTCATAGTCTTCAGTATATTTCTTGTTGAACTCATAGCGGTGGCGGTGGCGTTCCAGGATGATTTCCTCACCATACAGCTTTCTGGCTAAGGTCTTCTCGGATAAATAGCACTCGCTATTTCCTAAACGAAGGGTGCCGCCCAAGTTCATATGCTCTTCCTGATTATCCAAGAGCTCAATAACGGGATATTCCGTTTCCAAATCAAATTCGGAGGAGTCAGCTCCTTCCAAACCGATGACATTTCTGGCAAATTCGATTAAGGCAAGTTGCATACCTAGGCAGATTCCAAAGAAAGGGACCTTGTTTTCTCTGGCATATTGGATGGCCCTAATCATTCCCGTGAGCCCTCTAGTGCCAAAACCTCCCGGAACTAAGATGGCATCAGCATTCGCAAATACTTCCTTTTGGTTGTCTGACTTGACCGTCTCGGAAGAAATGTATTCAATATTGACTCGAGCCCCTTGATTGTATCCTGCATCGTAGAGTGCCTCGTTCACGGACAAGTAGGCATCTGGCAACTTGGTATATTTGCCGACGAGCGCGATATTAATGACTTTGTCGGCATTCTTAAAGCGTTGGCACATATCCTTCCACTGGTCGGTTGCATCCTGCTTTCCTGTCAGACCAAAGTGCTTCAAGATGTAGGCATCTAACTGCTGGTCATGGAAGACTAGGGGAACTTCATAAATTAGCTCAACTTGCTTGGATTCGACAATGGCCTCTTGAGGAACATCACAGAAGAGGGCAATCTTTTTGATGACTTCTTGAGTTACTGGAGCTTGTGCCCGGAGAATAATAACGTCAGGCTTGATTCCATAGCTCATGAGTTCTTTGTAGGAGTGCTGAGTTGGCTTTGTTTTCAATTCGTCGGTTCCAGGAATAACCGGAACGAGGACGGTGTGCATGAACAAAACATCAGTTGGGTTTTCGGAGTGAATTTGGCGAATGGCTTCAATAAACGGTAAGGACTCAATATCTCCGACGGTGCCACCGATCTCGGTGATAATGAAGTCGGCTTCGGATTCCAGGGCGACGCGGTAGACCTTATCTTTGATTTCGTCGGTAATATGGGGAATAACCTGCACGGTTTTCCCATCGTAACGACCGGCTCTTTCCTTGCCGATGACGGTATTGTAAATGCGACCCGAGGTAATGGAGGAATCTTTTGTCAGTTCCTCGTCGATAAAACGCTCGTAGTGGCCGAGGTCAAGATCGGTTTCTCCACCGTCCTTAGTCACGTAGACTTCTCCATGTTGGAAGGGGCTCATTGTCCCTGGGTCAACATTAAGATAAGGATCAAATTTCTGCATAAACACAGAGTAGCCGTTGTCCTTAAGTAATCGGCCAACGCTAGCTGCGCTAATGCCCTTTCCGAGGCCTGAAACAACGCCTCCTGTTACAAAGATAAACTTCGCCATAAGTAAATACTCCTCTAATGAAATAGGCGAACAATAAGGAGATCCTCATTGTTCGACTATAGTAACTTCCGACTGCTTAACTGTTTTTCTTATTTTTCTTCTTGCTTGGTGGAGTCTTACCAAGCTTGTACTCACGAATGTGATCATTCACTTCGTTGATATGCTCCTTGCCCAGGCGCATAAAGTGGGTTTGATCGCTCTTGCCGAACTCTTTTGTGACGATAACCAGGTCGCCCCGGGAAATGTCCCACTGCCACCTTTTAATTTCATCCCATGTAAAGAACTGATTATCGCCATAGATACCGTTGTTGGCGATGATGATTTTCTCCCGTGTCATAAAGAAGAAGAGAATGGCAATGGCTACCATCAAGGCCCCAATCAAGTAATTACCAAGAGCCAAGTTGCTGACACCTAACGCTAAGATGACAACCAGCAGTAGGTTCATGACAAAAGTCTGCTTCTTACCGTAAGTTGCTACGACTTCATCGATATTCTTCTTGGATTTCCAGGACTTGTAGAACATGTAGAGCAAGTAGAGCAACATGACACCATAAACAATATAGGTGATGTTATTCAAACCTTCAGGAGTCTGCTCCGCCTCTGGACCAGGGGCTTGTGTCTCTTCCCCGGTTTCAGCCTCAGATTCAGCCTGAGCTAAGTCAATAGTCTCCCATTCCGCTAAATTAGTTGTGCTTTTATTCATTGAGTAAAGCTCCTTCACTTCCTTGATACGCTATTCCATGCTCGACGAACAGCTGCTCAAATTCATCACGACGGACAGTTTCCATCTCTAATAGAAGTTGAGCTAATTCTTCTAACATGATTCTGTTTTCAGTTAAAATCTGTTTCGCTCGTTCATAAGCATCCTTCATCAGCTTGTTGACTTCCTCATCGATGGCTACAGCCGTCGTTTCGGAGTAAGATCTTATCTTTCCAAGCTCATTGCCTAAGAATACGTTGTTGTCTCCCTCTTCGTAAGCGACAGGGCCGAGGCGTTCGTTCATCCCGTATTTAACAATCATATTTCTCGCTACTTGCGTTGCCCGTTCGATATCGTTAGAAGCCCCTGTCGAAATATCATCCAAGACCAAGGCTTCTGCTGCGCGTCCGCCTAGGAAGGTGACTAAAGTTTGTTCCATACGCGTCTTGGACATATAATTACGGTCGTCATCCGGCAAGAAGGCTGTAAATCCGCCTGCCCGCCCACGGGGGACGATGGTAATCATATTGACGGTGTCCATTTTCGGAAGAGCACGAGTTACGATAGCGTGTCCCGCTTCATGGTAAGCGGTGATTACTCTCTCCTCTTGAATCACGGTCTGAGACTTCTTCTCTGGGCCGGCCACAACTTTTATCGCTGCTTCCTCAAAGGTAGCCATTGATATTTCTGTCTTATCTTGGCGGGCGGTTAACAAGGCCGCTTCATTGGTCATATTCTCAAGATCAGCTGGCGTAAAACCTGCTGTCTGTCTTGCTAATGCGTTGAGATCCACATCATCCGCAGCCTTCTTGTTTCGAAGGTGAACACGGATCATCTCTTCTCTTTCCTTCAAGTTTGGCATACCAACGGTTACCTGACGGTCGAAACGACCAGGACGAAGGATAGCGGGGTCAAGGATATCAGGACGGTTCGTTGCCGCCATGATGATAATGCCTTCATTGGACTCAAATCCGTCCATCTCGACTAAGAGCTGGTTCAGGGTTTGCTCGCGCTCGTCGTTACCACCACCTAGACCTGCGCCACGGCGACGACCAACGGCATCAATCTCATCAATAAAGATGATACATGGCGCGTTTTTCTTTCCTTCTTGGAATAGGTCACGGACACGGGAAGCACCGACACCAACGAACATCTCGACAAAGTCGGAACCGGAAATCGAGAAGAAAGGTACGCCAGCTTCACCGGCAACCGCTCTTGAAAGGTAGGTCTTACCTGTTCCCGGAGGACCAACTAAAAGGACACCCTTTGGAATACGGGCACCAACTTGGGTAAACTTTCTCGGGTTTTTGAGGAAGTCAACAATCTCGATCAACTCCTCTTTTTCCTCTTTAAGACCTGCGACATCATCAAAAGTGATTTTTCTCGAATCAGATCGTAAGACTTTCGCCTTGCTCTTTCCGAACTGTGCCGCTCCCCCATTCTGTTGTTGGGCGCGACGGTACATGGAGTAGACAAAGAAAATCATGATGCCTAAGAAAAGAAAGTCTGGAATCATCATGAGGAAAGGATTCGGTTCCTCTTCCGGCATGAAGGTCAAACTAAATTGACCTGATTCCACGGGCTCCTTCAGCGTGTTTTCAAAGAAAGTGGCTGAGATCGCTTGAGGGATGACGACATCAAATGCACCTTGGTTATTCTTTAAGGTTCCTTTGAAGTGATCTCCTTCGATAACTGCGTTTTCAATTTGGTCCTCGTCAATTAACTGTACAACATCGCTGTAAGTGTATTGCTTGGGCAATTCCACATCCCTGTTCATCGTTCCGATGAAAATCATTATCAGGAGTACAGGCAAGATGTACGTTAATATGGCCAGTACGTTATTTTTTCTATTATTATTCATAAGCTCCTCAATACGTTAACAATGATCGACTAGCTTCCTTATTCGTCATAGTAGACTCTCTTTAAGGTCGCAATATAAGGTAGATTCCTTAGCTTTTGGTTAAAATCCAATCCATAACCTATAACGAAAGAATCAGGTATGTCGAAACCAACATAGTCCGCGTGGATGTCAACGACTCTTCTCGCCTCTTTGTTTAAGAGGGTGACAATACGAACGGATTTAGCTCCTCTATGGTGAAGGTTGCCCACGAGATAAGATAAGGTGTAACCGGAGTCCACGATATCCTCTACGATAAGGACATTCTTACCTGCTATTCTCTGCTCTAAATCTTTCAAAATACGAACATCACCTGTGGAAACGGTGTGCTTGCCATAACTGGAAACAGCCATGAAGTCGATCTCAACGGGTAAATCAAGCTCTTTGAGCAAGTCTGCCATAAAGATGGATGCACCCTTAAGTATACACACTAAGAGGAGATCCGCAGTATCACCGTTGTAGTCTTCCGTGATTTGCCTACCCATTTCTTTCACTCTTGCGTCGATCTCTTCTTCGGTGAATAAAATTTCCTCAACATATTTTGACAGTTCAGACTTCATGTTATCCTCCAAATTACTATTCGATATTTACTGACGATTCTTACCCGAATTCGTTCAGCTTGCTCAAGTAAACTCTGGGTTTACCCATTCGATAATATAGACTTGCCCCTTCCCTTGAAGAAGCCTTTCATCACTTCTGCCTAAGCCTGGCAACCACACAACTTCGTCATCGGCGACGAAGATGGGCCACTCCTCTCTTAACTCAGCGGACAACTTCCAGTCGTTGAAGCGCTTCCCCAGGGGTTTACTAGTTCCACCAAATTGACTGAAGCCTTCGCCACCTTGGTAAGTTGTTATCTGTAAACGGTTAAGACCTTGGGCTGCAAGCGTGCAGTAGGCTTTCGATGGATTAATCTTATCTACGCGTAAATCTAAATGACATAAAGAAATGGAAAATTCCATTCCTAATCTTGGCCAAGAAAAAAATAAACTTTCCCCTTCCCTTTCGGGCAGAGTTATCGTTATTTCTTCCTTTACTGTGGAATGGTCATCTCGTTTACGGTAAAACAGAAGGGATTCATAATCAGATAAAACTATAATATCATATAGGACTTTCTTTTTATTAGCTTTTCGTAAAAACAAATCTCTAGTTTCCTCGATATCTTGGAAGGAAATTTCGCCTTCTAACCCCATAATATCCTTCAAGAAAAAGCGGAGATAGCGCCGCTGAATCGCCACGCTTTCTGCTAAGAAATCCTCACGGTTGATGAGCTTAGCTTTAAGAAAGTGAGCGTTCCGCTTCGAGGCAAAATTTCTATCAGCGATTTTCTTTTGCCACCGGTCATGCAGCTTGCGGACTTCCCCATCAAAATAGTCATTCTCATCTTGTACGATTTGGCTCAACCTACTCAAGCTGCCGTCTACCTGTTCGTTGATTCTCTCCCTAATTCTAGGCAAGATTTCCAGACGAAGGAAGTTACGAGTGTAATCACTCTCCTGATTGCTGGTATCCTCCCGCCAAGACAGGTTCTTCTCCTTGGCATAACTTATGATTTCTTCCTTTGCTAAGTTTAGCAGCGGCCGGCTAATCCAGATTCCCAACTTATCGAAGTACGCCAAACTTCTCATGCCTTCCAAACCGGCAAGTCCGGTTCCTCGTAACAAATGTAATAAGATTGACTCGCTTTGATCGTAAAGGTGGTGGGCGGTACATAGGACTCCCTGGTCTACACCCTTGCCTAAGACTTCGCTCACCTTTTCGGTAAAGAAAGCATACCGAGCTTTTCGAGCCGCCAGCTCTACCGAGATGCCCTCTTCGTTAGCTAGCTCAGCAACATCCGCCTTGCCTACAAATAGAGTAAGGCCCTTTTCCATACAGATTGCCCTTACCGCTTCCTCATCGGCTTCGCTATCCGAACCCCTGAGCTTGTGGTTGAAGTGGAGGACGATTAGATCAACGTCAGTTAATACTTTCTCATGACGGTTAGCTTCTCTCTTCACATCCAAACATAGATTGAGGAGGGCTACCGAATCCAGCCCTCCTGAAACAGCGAGAAATAGAGTATGAAATTTTTCGTTGATGACGAGGTCTTTAATTGTCTCTTTTGCTTGAACAATATTTGACGAGCTCTTTTTATTCATCCCTACTCCTCTCTCGTTAATTAATAACATGTTACTCGCCCGGAGCTTCCTCCACCGGAGTTTCTTCTTCGTCTATGCTTTCGGATTCTGAAGAACTCTCTTCGTCGCTTGATTCTTCACCTTCTACGGGCGCCTCATCGGTCACTTCCTCATCCCCAGTGCTCTCTTCAACCGGTTCACCTTCTGTAGATTCCTCTAGGGATTCTTCTCCACCTTCGGTCTCTACTTCGTAAATGATTTCGTTGGGCTTTACCATGCCGAGTTTCTCATGGGCATAGCGCTCTATGAATTCATCCGTATTGACTGTATTTAACTCATTCTCCAATTGGGCAATTGATGTTTCCAGTCTCTCTTTATCCGTCTGCTGTTCTTTTAGTTGCGCTTCCAAATCATCGATTTTTCTGCTTTGTTCTAAAAGGTTAGCCGCTGTTGTGAAGATAAGTAAGGCTAGTACGGCCATAACGCCAACGAAAATCCATTGGCCGGTCTTGTTTCTCTTCTTTTGGGGACGGCGCCGCTGACCAGTAGTGGAACCGGATCTACCTACCCCCGTCTGACTCGCTCTCTGAGCACCTTGACTTGGTCTCTGTTGTCGTTCAGGTCTTGCTTTTCTGGAATTAGCCGTTCGGCCTCTATCCATCTGCCGTTCCCTGATTGCTCGTTCGATCTCCTGCCGTTCTTCCTCCGACATGCGGACGGTTTCATCCATCTTGTTGTTATTGCCGTCGTCGGGAAGTATCGATTTGAATTTCGCCATCCTAATCCTCCACCACGCGATACATCTCATCCGCATCTTTTTTCGTCACGTGCTCGAGTGTTGCTAGTACTTCTATCTTCAAGTTGGTATCACCGAAACGAATGGTCACGATGTCGCCTACTTCGACTTCAGCTCCTGCCTTCACCTTTCTATCATTAATTTCAACGCGGCCTGAATCGCAAGCTTCCTTGGCGATCAACCGCCTCTTAATTATTCTCGAATTCTTCAAAAATTTATCTATTCTCATCATTCCTCCTCTAGTTTTGATGATTGTCTGTTCATTTCCCCGGCCTTTACCTTTACGATATAATTATTATAAAAGAAAGGGGTGGGCCATGTCCTCGCATCAACCAATCAAAGACAACCGAAAAATCCTCCATGTGGACTTGGATGCTTTCTTTGCCAGGGTTGAAGAACTAGACCAACCTGAGCTTGCTCTTGTTCCTATGGCCGTCGGAGGCCAAAGCAAACGGGGCATCATCACCACTTGCAACTATAAAGCAAGGGCGTATGGAATCCACTCCGCCATGCCTGTCTTTCAGGCTAAGCAAAACTGCCCGGATCTGAAAATTGTACCCATGCGGAGGGAACGCTACGTCGAAAAAAGTAATGAAGTCTTTGCCGTTCTCAGGTCCTACACCAGAAAACTGGAGCAGATGTCCATCGACGAAGCTTACTTGGATATTAGCAGCCGACCTGAAGATGCCCTCTTCATTGCCCAGTCCCTCCAAGATGAGGTGACGGAGAAGACCGGCCTCTCTATTTCTGTAGGTGTGTCCTTTAATAAATTCTTAGCTAAACTGGCTTCGGATTGGAAAAAACCCCATGGCATCTTTCAAATCACAGAAGATGATATTCCTGACCTACTCCTCCCCTTACCCGTTGGCAAGATACATGGCATTGGCCGCGCCGCAGAACGTAAACTCAATTCCCTAAGCCTATATACAATTCTAGACCTGCATGCCCTGGAAGAAAGCACGTTGAACACGCTGTTGGGCAAAAACGGCAGCGATGTATACCGCTTCATTCGAGGGATTGACCATCGGCCGGTTACAGTCAACCGTGAAAGGAAGAGCATCGGCGTCGAACGAACCTTCGACCATGATATTCGTAGCCGCAAAGAATTGACCGATAAGCTGGACCATTTCTGCAATGAGCTGGCCAAAGACCTCAAGGACAAGAAAATTGCAGCTAAGACTATCCATATTAAGCTGAAGACTAACAAATTTGAAACCATTAGTCGGAGCCATTCCACGGATGTACACATTCAAGAGGCCGAGGATATTCAATATATCGCCCGCTTCCTCTTCGAGGAACTTCCCTTAGCCGAACCTATCCGCCTCTTAGGGGTCTCTGCATCCAACCTCATCGAGGAAGATATCCATCAAATCAACTTTTTTGAACTGCCGGAAACCTAATCCGGCGGTTTTTATTTAAAAGCGGCCCGAAGAGCCAAAACCGTCATTGCCCCGGTCGGTGTCTTGGAGTTCATCGACAAAGTTCAATTCGGCTTGAACATAAGGAATAAGAATCATCTGGGCGACTCTTTCCCCATCCTCTAAAACCATCGCCTCTTCCCCGTGATTGAAGAGGGGGATTCGAATCTCTCCTCGGTAATCTTCATCGATAACACCGATCGAGTTGGATAGGGTTAGCCCCTTCATTCCAAGGCCTGACCGTATAGCGATGAGACCGAAGTAGCCGTGGGGAATCTCGACATGGACCCCTGTGTGGACCAAGTAATGACCGAGTGGTTTAATTTCAACTCGCTCATCGGTGCTGATGCGAAGGTCTAGGCCGGCGGCGTTCCCATTAGCATAGGTGGGGTCGTGCTTCTTGCTGATTATTTTCATTGGTACTCGTTCCATTGTCTATCCTCGTTATTGTCGACGGTATCCGTCGTCTTTAGTTTACTATTATGATTGATGATAAAGTCAATCGCTTCAGCAACCGCACCGTCTTCCACGTTTCTGACGACATGGTCCGCGATCTCCTTAATTTCCTCGTGGGCGTTTCCAACAGCAAAGCCCATTTCCGAGTTAACAATCATGGGAATGTCATTATTGTAGTCGCCTATGGTGGCAATCTCGTGCTTTTCTATGCCAAGCTTTTCCGCCAAGTGAAGAATTCCGTTCCACTTGTTGACGTCAGCGGCCATGATTTCCAACTTGTTGTTATTGGACCAAGTTACATACAGCTCTTCGTTTTTTAGGTATTCTTCGCGGACATCCATGACTTCTTGCTTTTTCGGATAGATATTGATCTTATGAGCTTTGGCTCCGTACGCATCGAATTGCTCCAAACGATGATTGGTTCCAAACACCTTCGTTTTAGCAAAGAAGGAAGCTATGTGGGCTAATGGCGTCTTGGTCACGATGCCAAATTTCTCCTCAGGGATATAGACGTCGTCTCGGTCGAAGATGAAGTAGTACCAGCCGTTATCATGGCACTCCTGAACAATATCGCCGATGATCGACCTATCGATGGGATGTTCAAAAAGAAGGTGGTCTCCCTTTTCCAAAACGATGGACCCATTTGTCCCCACGATATGGGCATCGATCTTATACTTTTCGGCTTTGCTGATGATATTTGACGCAACCCGACCGGTTACGATGGCAAATTCGATTCCGTTTGCTCTAAGTTTAGGAATCTCCTCCACATTGATTCGTGGCACCCGCCCTCTCCTAGCTAACGTGTTGTCGAAGTCGCTACATAAAAGTTTAATCATAGAGCCTCCTAATTCTTCGTCAATCATACCATAAATGCCTATAAAGCGGTAGTTTGCCCCATTCGTGATTTGCCTATACTTCCCATCAGAATGGCATCTTCATCACTGGAATGGACAAATTTTCCGATGGGGTAAGACTCCGACTTGTATTCTTGTTATAATGAACAATGGACGAACAAGCATCTCATGCTTTCAAGATAGAAAAGAAAGGACAGCTATGGACCGCACTATTTCATTTCGAGACGTCATCGGCCCGACTATGGTCGGACCCTCAAGCTCCCATACCGCAGGAGCCTGTCGCATTGGCAATTTAGCCAGCTCCGTGTTTAGCAAGAAACCCCAAGAGCTCATCATTGACCTTCACGGCAGCTTTGCCGAAACCTATAAGGGGCACGGCACCGACCGAGCCATCGTCGGTGGTATCCTTGGTTACGAGACCGACGACCCCCGTATCATCGAAGCGTTGGAAGAAGCTGAAAACCTCAATCTGAAGATCTCCTATCGGAGAATGGACCTCGGTCCCGTTCACCCCAATACGGCCAGAATCAATTTTCTGGAAGATGGAGAGATTGTCTGCTCAGTTACCGGCTCATCCATCGGTGGTGGGCAAGTCCGGATTGTGGAAGTAGATGGTATCGATACTAACTTGGACGGCAAGGCTTGGTCTGTCATCATGACCTATAAAGATAGGCCGAAAATGATCTTTGATTTAACTTCTCGGGTTGCCGACTATAATCTAAATATCGCCACTATGTCCGTCACCCGCAAGGACGAGGAAGCGACCCTCATTGCTGAGTTCGACGACGGAATATGCGAAAGCCTTCATCAGGCAATCTCTGAAATCGAAGGCATCCACACCTTGCGCCTCGTTCCCCAGATTATTTAGTCACTCCTAGAATGGAGAAGAAGTATGTATAGAAATGCAGAAAAGTTATTAACTGATTGTCAGGAGACAAATCGGGCCATATGGGAAGTTGCCCTCGCCTCCTCCCTTGTCGACCAGAACCAGACGGAAGAAGAATTAATTAGCGAGCTCTTAGGCGTTTACCAGGTCATGAAGGATGCTGCCACCCAAGGGCAAAAGGAAGAGCTTCACTCCGTTTCAGGCCTCCTTCGGGGAAACGCGAAACGGGTCCATGACCATCGGACAAGGGCTCAATTTCTCCCTGAAGAATTGGTAGAACTCCTAAGCAGTGCGATCTCCACATCTGAAGTTAATGCAGCCATGGGAAAAATTGTAGCCAGTCCCACTGCCGGCGCAGCCGGCATCTTACCCGCTTGCCTCCTCTATTGGCAGAAGAAGTCTGATGTTGAGGACAGAGAAATGATCAAGGGCTTACTTACCGCTTCTCAAATCGGGGCAGTCATCATGCACAGAGCCAACGTGTCCGGTGCGGAGGGAGGTTGCCAGGCGGAGACAGGAAGTGCGGCTGCCATGTCTGCAGCGGCCCTCGTAGAGCTCAGCGGTGGAACTCCGGAAGAAGCGCTGAATGCAGCTGGCTTTGCCATCGTCAATGTCCTAGGCCTTGTATGTGACCCCATCGGTGGCCGGGTGGAATATCCTTGCTTTATGCGAAATGCCAATGGCGTCTTGAATGCGTTGGGGGCGGCTGAGATGGCCCTCGCTGGTGTTCAAAGTTTCGCTAAATTCGACAATGTAGTGGTGGCCATGCAAGAAGTAGGCGACTCCCTTCCCCCTAGTTTGCGGGAGACGGGATTGGGTGGCATAGCGAGACATTGTGATTCTTGCTTTAAATAAGGCGAGAATTGAATAGAAAATAAGTAAAAAGTCAATTCTAGGGCATATATCACTTAACTAATTATGTGGGAGGTAATGTTATGAAATGGAGAGGTAGACGGGGAAGTTCCAATATCTCTAACCGAGGACGAGGCACTCGAGGTGCTGCTATTGGCGGCGGTGGTCTCCTACTTGGTTTACTAGTCTTCTTCCTAACCGGTAATCCGTTGGCTGCTCTTAATGTTGGCCTCGGTGGCGGTGGTGGCGGACAAGTCACTCAGGAAAGTGTTGAATTAACTCAAGATGAACAGGACAAGTTCGACTATGCCTCTGTCGTTCTAAAAGATACAGAAGATGCTTGGAATGCAATCCTTGCAGAATATGGTTATGACTATCGCCCGGCAAAAATGGTTGTCTATCAGGATGCTGTTGAAACAGGATGTGGCGTTGGTCAATCAGGAATGGGTCCCTTCTACTGTTCGGTGGATGAAACCATCTACATGGACCTATCCTTCTACGATGAGCTGATAAATAAGTTCGGGGCAGATGAAGGCGACTTTATCTTGGCCTACGTCATTTCCCACGAAGTCGCCCATCACGTGCAAAACGTAACTGGCGTCCTTGGTGAAGTCAACAATCGTAGAAGCAGAGCTTCTCAAACGGAAGCTAACGAGTGGACCGTTCGCTTAGAACTTCAAGCAGATTACCTAGCCGGTGTTGTTGCCCGTTACCAAGACGATAAGGGTTACCTGGAAGCGGGAGATATCGATGAAGCGATTTCCGCAGCTTGGGCAATCGGTGACGATACCATTCAGGAATCGCAACTCGGTCGCGTTACACCCGAGTCCTTCACTCACGGCACCAGTGAACAACGGAGCCGGTGGTACAAGAAAGGTTTTGATGCCGGAGATTTATCCGGTTGGGACACCTACAGTGAGCCCGATGCTAGCGACCTCTAACTGAAGCATACAAAAAGCAGCTAGAACCTAGCTGCTTTTTTCTTTGTCAATTTGTAGTTGTCTACTCCGAAGTTGGCCACAAGCGGCTTTGACATCACTTCCCTTTTCTTCCCTACGGAAAGTGAAGATCTTTCTGCGTATCAGATACTCAAAGAAGGCTTGAATATTTTCCTTGGAGCTGCGTTTGAAGTGGACACCATCAACGGCATTATAGGGAATTAGGTTGACCATAATTTTCTTCCTATACTTTCCTATACGGTTGACCAAAGACTGTGCCTGCTCCAATGTATCCGTTAGCCCGTCAATCATGATGTACTCCAGAGCCACTCTCGAATTGGTCTTGTCGATGTAATAGTCGACTGCTTCGAAGAGCTCATCCATCGGGTATTTTCGGTTAATTGGCATCAATTGATTCCGCACTTCGTCCGTTGCGCCATGTAGTGAAATCGCCAATTTATTCTTCAGCCCTGAATCCGCCAAGCGCTTAATTCCCGGAACAAGGCCACAGGTTGATAAAGTAATCTTTCTTGGCGCAATATTGTAGCTCTGCTGGTCCATCATGGTTTCTAAAAAAGGTTGAACGTTGGTCAAATTGTCCAAGGGCTCACCAATCCCCATGAGAACGATGTGGGTGATGTAGCGAGAGGTATGGCCCTCTTCTTGCTCGGTTTCAGCCCCTTCTTGAGCAATCTCTTCGGCCACCGCTTCTACCTGTGCTACCATCTCTTTGCAAGTTAGGTCTCTCACCTTCATCAGCTGACCGCTGGCACAAAAAGCACAGCCCATATTGCAACCAACTTGGCTGGTCACGCAAACCGTGTTGCCAAAGTTGTGGCGCATAAGGGCTGTTTCAATCATATTTCCGTCTTCAAGTTGAAAGAGGTATTTCTTGGTGCCGTCTCCAGCCTCTTCAACTTGCATTAACATCAATTTTTTACACATAGTTGCTCTTTACTTATTCAAATTGATCAGGTATGCCATTTCCATCAAGGTCCTCGAAATTACCCATGTCTCCGAAGCCGTCGCCAACGTTGATATCTCTAACGAAGTTTCTTCTCCTTGCCTCTTCAACGAGTTGAACCAACATCTCTTTAACACTTTCTGAATTTTTAACATTCCTAACCACAATTTCCGGTGAGTTCCGATCCCTTGTCTGTAAAGTGATATTTCCTGTTCCAAAAATTTTGTGACCCAAAGATCGTCTCAATTGCACGTCGACAATACGATAGAGTTGGGTTTCCTCATAGGTCGTATTAAATAGGCCGATCTCTTTGAAGAAACGAGTTTCCGATAATTTATACTTGGTGAAACTGATTGGAAACCACGTCCAATGCTTACGATCATTCCAAATAATGTCTGCCATAATTCCTCCTGTCGATTACAATAATCCCTTATACGTTTTCAATTTCACTAAGCAGCTGAAGGCCCATGACCATCAATGGATCCCGAACACTGTTATACGGAGGAGCATAAGAAATATCCATTTGAACAAAATCTTCTACCACTGCTCCATAGGTCATCGCTGCAGCTAAGACATCCAAGCGCTTATCAACGTCCTTCTCGCCGACGAGTTGAGCGCCCAGTAGTTTCTTCGTCTTTCTGTCAGCCATCGCATTTATAGTTATTGTACCAAATTCAAAGTAGTCCGCATTGCTTTTTTTATCCACATCGATAATGACTGGATCGAAACCTTCCGCTTCCGCCTGTTTCTTGCTCAAACCAATCTTACCAATGGTTAGGTCGAAGACTTTCACTATGCCAGTCCCTAAGCTACCCGAGTGACGGAATGGGACTCCCACCATATTGGCTCCAGCAACAAGTCCTTGTTTATTGGATGTTGTTCCTAGCGGACTGTACGTGGGTTTATCCAAAATGATGTTGTTTTGCTCACAACAGTCTCCCGCTGCATAAATAGAGTCAATGTTCGTCTGCATAGATAAGTCTACCTTTATCGCGCCTGTTTCCCCAAGCTCAATACCGGCATCTTCCGCCAATTCGACATTAGGTTTTACACCGGTAGTCAGAAGAACCATTTCCGCTTCGACCTCGCGGCCATCCTCCATAAGCAAGTAGTCATCAAAGATCTCAGCGGTTGTAGCCTCTTTTAGGATATTGACCCCATGTTTCAATAGTTCCTCCTCTACCCGTTCTGCAAGAAGGTCGCTCAACTTAGGGCCAATCTTATCTGATCGATTGACGATGGTCACTTCCAACCCCCGGGCGATGAAGTTCTCCGCCATCTCTAAGCCGATCATGCCTGACCCGATTATAGCCACCTTTTTCACCTTAGCGTTATGGATAAAGCTGTCGATGGCCAACATATCATCTACAGTTCGGAGGACAAACACATTCTCCTTGTCCCCACCCTTTATTTTGGGGATTTTCGGGCTTGCTCCGGTAGCAATGAGAAGTTTATCGTACTTGTCGGTAAACGTGGTTCCTGCTGCTAAGTCCTTTACCGTTACTTCTTTTTTGGTCGGATCAATTTTAGTTACTTCGTGTCGGTAGTAGACATCCGTGCCATACTTTTCCTTAAAATCCTCTTCTGTCCTAGGGACGATGTCATCGAATTCTTCGGTTACTCGCCCCAGATAATAGGGCATCCCGCAAGCGGAATAAGATATATAGGCACTCTTGTCATATAGGCGAATCTCCGCCTCCTTCTGATAGCGTGCAATCTGAGCGACTGCTGATGCGCCAGCAGCGACTCCTCCAATAATAATGTATTTCATCCTTATCTCCTTCCACTTCAGGCAACATCTTTACATAATCGATA
>CAYMYX010000008.1:0-19879 GCA_964394795.1 uncultured Peptoniphilaceae bacterium | reverse complement strand
TACATAATCGATAAATACCCATTATTCGGCTAAGCACAAGGCTTCTTTTCCATAGAAAAAGCGGTTGACCGTGAGGTCAACCGCTTTGTTGTTACTTACTGCTTCAATTATCTTGAGCCGATTAAACGACCGTCAGCAGTGAAGTCGTACCATTGGTTGTCGATGGACTGACGACCAGTGACTCGAGATCCTGCGTACTCTCTAAAGTAGTACCAAGAACCATCGATAAACTGCCATCCGAAAGCTTGCGTACCTGTGCCTTCTCTGAAGTATCTCCAGTCACCATCGATAAATTGGAAACCGTGAACGCGAGTACCTGAAGTCGTTCTGAAGTAGTAGATTTGACCGTTTGCTGGGTCAGTCCACCATCCTCTGTGGTATCCTTCGTAAGGTCCTTCTAAAGATAACCAGACCCAACCAAGTTCATTGGTGTAAAAACGTTCATCATTGATTCCGTCGGTTCCGAAATACTTCCAAGCATGTCCACCTGTTAATACAGGAACCCATGCGAAGCCACCAACATCAACCATAGTGCCAGTGTCGCGGAAGAAGTACCAGTGGTCATTGATATATTGCCATCCGGTAACCATCGATCCGGAATCCTCACGGAAGTAGTAGGTGTACTCGTTATCTGGGTGATCCCAGAAGCCCTTGTAGTAATTATCATAAGGACCGTCTTGAGATAACCAAGTGTTTCCGTTTTCACGATACAGTTGATCAATACTTACGCCTTCAGGAGTGAAGTACTTCCAATTATATTCGATAACGTTGCCTTCTTGATCAAGGACTTCAACCCATAGCCATTCATCTGTAGCTGGGGTTCCGTCTTCCTTGTAGTAGTACCAGTTACCGTCAATCAATTGCCATCCTCGAAGAAGCTCAGGAGTTTCTTGAATTTCAACGCGGTAGCGAACGAAGCCAGCGAAGTTTTCATCTTCAAATACGACGTCGAAAGCGAGGGTCATATCGCCGTTATCCGTCAATGAAGAGCTAACCACGTAAGAGCCACCTGTGCGCTCAACTGATAGGATTTCTGAATCTGGTCCTTCAATAACTAACGTGTAAGCACCGTTAGGCACATCATCAACTTCCCATTGTCTGTAATCAGCACTGTATGAGTTGGAAGTTAATACATATTCCGTTCCGTCTTCAGCTACTAGTTTGAGTGAGTACTTCTCAGGTTGGAGACTTGGTGCTTCGTCTGCCAAGTGAATGCGGACGTTACCGTCAGTTACTGCCCAAATTGCGGTAAGCGTTACATCGCCTTGTGGCGTATAAGCTGTTGGGTGCTTAGTAATTTCAGTTACTGCGTTACCATTTGCATCCAATAGCGTTCCGGTAACGGTGTAACCTGCTAAGGTGTAGCCTGGGTTAGCAAGGTTAGACCTGAAGGTGTAAGGAACACTGTAGGTTTCGCCATCAACAACCTCTGTTACACGGTATTCTTCGTCAATCGTTCCACCGTTTGGATCGATGGTTACAGTGTGTGTAATTACTTCTTGAATCTCTACGCGGTAGCGAACAAAGGCTGTTGGTTTCTCATCTTCGAATACGACGTTGAAGGCAAGGGTCATGTCGCCATTATCCGTTAAGGATTCACTAACCACGTAAGAGCCACCTGTGCGCTCAACTGATAGGATTTCTGAATCTGGTCCTTCAATAACTAACGTGTAAGCACCGTTAGGAATATCATCAACTTCCCACTGTCTATAGGTTGGCCCATAAGAGTTTGAAGTCAATACATATTCAGTTCCGTCTTCTGCGACTAACTTGAGTGCGTACTTATCTTTTTGAAGTGCTGGTGCATCATCACTTAGATGGATACGGAAATTACCTTCTGTTACTTCCCAAATGGCTGTTAGTGTGACATCGCCTTGTGGGGTGTAAGGTGTTGGATACTTGGTAATTTCTGTAACCGCATTGCCTTCAGCATCTAATAGTGTACCGGTTACGGTGTAACCTGCTAGAGTGTAGCCTGGGTTAGCAAGCTTAGATTGGAAGGTGTAAGGAACACTGTAGGTTTCGCCATCAACAACTTCAGTTACGCGGTAGTTTTCGTCGATTGTTCCACCGTTTGGATCAATGGTTACGGTGTGCTTAATTACTTCTTCAATTTCAACGCGGTAGCGAACGAAGCCAGCGAGATTTTCATCTTCAAAGACGACATCGAAATCAAAGGTCATGTCGCCATTATGCGTCAATGATTCACTAATTACGTAGCTAGCACCTGTTCGAGTATAGGATAGAATCTCTGAATCTGGTCCTTCAATGACTAATGTGTAAGAACCGTTAGGAATATCATCAACTTGCCATGTTCTGTAGTCGCCGTTATAAGAGTTAGAAGTTAGAACATACTCCGTTCCATCTTCAGCAACTAACTTGAGTGAGTACTTATCCTTTTGGAATTGAGTATCATCGTCGGCTAATCGGATACGGAAATTACCTTCAGTTACTTCCCAGATGGCGGTTAATGTTACATCCCCTTGTGGGGTGTAAGGTGTTGGGTACTTGGTAATTTCTGTTACTGGGTTCCCATCAGCATCCAATAACGTACCGGTAACGGTATAACCTGTTAATGTGTATCCTGGGTTGGCGATATTCGATCTGAAAGTGTAAGGAACACTGTACGTATCACCATCTTCTACCACAGTTACGCGGTATTCTTCATCGATGGTTCCACCGTTAGGATCGATAGTAACCGTGTGCGTTATATATTCTTCTAGTTTGAACGCTGCCCATGTATTAGCAGCGCCTTCTTCAACAACTAAAGTGAATACATTATCTTCGTCTGTTGCAACGGCTTGTTGTGTTGCTACGGTATCATTAATGACTGCTCTTGTATCTTCTGGCAGGTCAGATAACGTAATCGTGTAGGTGCCGGCAGAAAGGATTGCCTTATTTGCTGTTGCAAATTGGGTCATGTTCGTTGTCCATTGCTTGTACTCATTGTATGAGCCTCTAAAGACTTGGCCATCTTCATCAGTTATGGTAATAGTAACTTGATCTGTTCTTAAGTTATCTAAATCTCTGACTTCAACGGAAATCTTTTGTTGCTTTTCTTGGATAGAGAAACGATTGAAAGCAGCTGGAGATTCATCATTGAAATCTAGAGTAATGGTGTACGTTCCATCTTCGTTAACTACGATAGAACCAGCGCCATAGGATTGTCCACCTGTTAATTCAGCAACTACGTCTGCTGGGTTATATCCTTCGATCGTTAACGTGTACGTTCCGTTAGGAACATCATCTACTCGCCAAGTGCGGTGAGTAGCACCGAACTGGTTAGAAGTTAATGGATATTCTGTTCCGTCTTCTGCTGTAAGCGTCAAAGTGTAAGCGTCAGTTTGATCTCTTGGACTCTCATCATAGAGTCGAATTTGAACGTCACCTTTAGAAACTTCCCAGACTGCAGTTAGGGTAACATCACTTTGTGGCGTATACTGACCCGTATACCTGCTCAGTTCGGTTACTGGGTTGCCTTCAGTATCTAACAGAGTACCCGTTACTGTGTATCCGGTTAAGGTATAACCTGAGTTAGCTAAACCAGAACGGAAATTATAAGGTACGGTGTACGTTTCACCAGGGGTAACTTCCGTAACACGGTATTCCTCGTTGATTGTTCCCCCATTAGGATCGATGGTCACCGTATAGCTGGTTGGTTCGACGATTTTCCAAACGGCAACTAAAGTCGTGTCTGTCCAACCTTCAGCAATCATGTTATTTCTAAGGACAGTGGCATTATTTACTCTTGCACCATTCTCCGTGCGATATGCCCAGTAGTCATACGTTCCATTATCATGGTAAATCGTTTTCGTGTCATGAAGTTGAATCCATTGTTCACGTTGGGTGAATGTTTCATATTTTTGGTTAATAAAGACTACATTCCCCTCTTCATCTAACGTATAGTTTTCTGGATTAACGAGTTTACCACCATTGAGGTCAAAAGTTAAGGTCGTGTATTCGATTAAGTTTGGATCTTGTTCCAGATACAGGCTGAAGTTCGTGAAGACACCAGAATCTTGAGGTACAACAAGAGTCGCTGTATTTTCAGAAGTAACTGTCGCATTGCTATATACCGAGAAGTGGTGCATGGCCGAATCAGCTGGTAAATCCATCGTCAAGGTATAGTTTCCAGCAGGAACATCCTGGAAAGAGAGGGTTTCACGTCTTGACATTTTAGGATTAGAATTAATTACTTCGCCTGTTGCTTGATTGGTAAGGGTATAAGCTGTTGCTTCATTGGTTCGATTGCGGTAAATTTCTGTTTTTACAGGAGTTTCTTCTCCAATAAATCGATAAAGATCAATCATTACGCCTGTTGTTTTAGCCCAAACAGCGGTGAATGTTGTATCTGTATTCAACGCATATTCACTAGCTGCAAGATAGATAGTCTCATCATTCTCAACTATCCATCCCTGAAAGACGTATTCCGCATATCCGTCCACTACTGTTGTTTCTGCTGGACTAGGTAGATTAACCGTTTCTCCTGCCGTTGCAACGGTCATTACTTCAGGTGTGGTGCTGTACTTTGACTCAAACGTTGCCGTAATTACAGCTGTTGGACTTACGGGATCTTCGGGATTTTCTACCTCCCTTGGGTCAACTGGATCCACTGGATCAATTGGCTCTACAGGTTCAATTGGCTCTACTGATTCCTCAGTAACAAGAGGCTCAATTGAGTCAATAGGCCCAGTAGTATTGTCTAAATTTACTGAAGCCCCTTGATCTACTTGTTCAACTTCAGTTGGTTCTCCGGCAGCTTCCGCCCTGTGCGAAAAAAGGCCACCAGAAAACACCATTAAGAAGGCTAAGAATATGGCTAATAATCTTTGACTTAATGGTTTTCTTCGTGAATGTTGCATGTTTTCCTCCATAATTTTCCAATTATAAACAGGTGAACTATTCAATTTTCAGCAATTTTTTCTTACCATTGCAGAATATATTGCTTTCACTTCTATTTTACCCTATTTATCTATAAATATTTACCCTATTTATCTATAAATATTTACCCTATTTATCTATAAATATGTTTATATTTTGTAAATTTTAAGCAAATTCTACACTTTCTTAATAAATAACATCTATTGTTTGAAGGGTAAAACTCAGGCAAGATGAGACTTTTGTGATAAGCTATAGAGACATAAATAACTATTACATTTCGTTGTTAAAGGAGATGCCATGTTAAATATAAATATGATTGTTAAAGGTGAAGATGTAAAAGGACAGGGTGTGGGATCAGCCTACAAGGAGATTGTTAATCTGATTGAAAACCATGCTAAAGATGACCTCCACCTTTCTTTTAATGATGATACAGACTGTGTTCTTAATCACGTCCACACCATCCACCCTTCCTGCTACCAAAAAATGTCTAAGTCTAAGCTTCCCTCTTGTATGCATGTTCACTTTCTTCCCGAGACTCTTAAAGACAGCATCAAGCTGCCCAAGCTCTTCCAAAAAACCTTTTATCGTTATGTCTTGAAAATGTATAAAAAGGCTAATGAACTCGTTGTGGTCAACCCTATTTTTATTGACGACCTAGTCACCTACGGTCTAGAACGGGAGAATATTACTTACATTCCCAACGTTGTCGCTACGACTAATTTTTACCCTAAAGAGATAGCCGCTGGACATCCTTTGCGAGAAAAATTTAAAGCAAAAGCAGATACGTTTAATGTGCTAGGTGTCGGTCAAGTACAAACGAGAAAGGGAGTTCTAGATTTTATAGAGATCGCTAAGTCAATGCCAGATGTTAACTTCATTTGGGCAGGTGGCTTTAGTTTTGGTATTATAACTGATGGTCACGATCAGCTAGAAGCTGCGATGAAAAATCCACCAGATAATGTCCACTTCATCGGCATTATAGACCGTGATGAAATGAATGATTTATACAACATGGTCGACTGCCTCCTTATGACATCTTATAATGAGCTCTTTCCTATGGCTATCCTAGAGGCTATCAACGCAGGGCTTCCTCTCGTCCTGCGGGATCTAGAACTCTATGAAAAAATTTATTTTACGGACTATCTTCGGGCAAGGAATAATGAGGAGTTTGAAAAGCTTCTTTGTTCCTTAAGAGACGATGATGCCGTTCGTAAGAAAGCAATTGAGGCATCAAAAAAGATCGCTAGCGACTACTCAGAAGAACATGTTGCTAAATTATGGATTGATTATTATCGCCGAATTGTTGAAAAGTGGTCCTAGGTAAGCTAGGTTAATAGCGTAAATCTTTAAATTTATATTCTTTTCTATTCAGAACACAAAAACAGGAGGTGGCTAATGCCACCTCCTGTTTTACTACCTGCTCATAGTGATCTACTTCTACTATCTACTTATGAAGCATCAAAATGCCCAGTTTCCTGCCTTGATCCTGTCATGAACCAAGTTCAAGAGCAAACCATCTGCGATCTTTGTCATCGTCTCTTCACCTTTAAGTTCCTTGATGATTTCTAAGGCAAAATAGACTGCAGTTGCTGGCCCTTGGGATGTGATAACCTTTTGGTCCTTGTCGTTAACGACAAGCTGAACACTATTATATTTTTTAAATTGCACCCTGTCTGCCATCGCTGGATACATAGTACCTTCTATCTTCTTAGCTATACCTGCTGCCTCTAAAACAATAGGGCTAGCACAAATGGAAGCGACGTATAATCCACCCTCGTTTTGCTTGCGAATGAGATTAAGGACTCGCTCATCAGCTGCCAGTAAGTCTGCACCATGAGCTCCCCCAGGAGTAATGATGATATCATAAGTTTCGCTATCGATATCTTCAATCAGCTTATTAGCTAGAACCTTTATTCCATGGGCCCCCTGAGTTTCTAAACTGCCTTGTGTAGCGACCATATCAATAGTGATATCCGCTCGGCGCAAGTAGTCGACAACGGTTAAAGCTTCCACTTCCTCATAATCTTTACTCAAGAGTATCATCGCTTTCATAGTTGATTCCTTCCTATTTTAATTCTTAGAATAGCTCTTCTTACTGCTTTCTTTTTACCCAAGATAGAGGAGGGAAAGACGGGACATGTTAATTACTCCTCACCTTATAGATTCTTCTGATGAGTATGAGTAACCCAGCAGCAAGTAGCAAAACAATGATTGGTTGGATTATACCGCTGTCTCCTGTTCTGGGCGCGGTTGATTTTTTGGGCTTTTCAACTTTTGGTTCTTTCGTCACTGGGATATCCGGCTTTTTCTTAATCGTTACAGTTTGCCCTTTATCGTTGATATCCTGGTGAGTAGTAACTTCGCGGCCGTCGCGATACAGTGTTTCAAACACGACGATATCTTTTCCGCCCAAGGAGGACCCATCGAAGCGGAACTCCATTGTTATTTGACCATTTGGCTCTTTGGGAACGAAGGAGATGGTGGATCGGACTTCATGTCCATCGATAAGAAGTGGCTCGCCCGTTTCTTTATCCATCAAGATACCGTGCAGCTCGTACTCTTTGCCGGCTAAAAGATCAACATAGCTAACCACATCTTGGATGACCATGTCCGAGGAAACTTCCTTCTCCTTCTTTCCATCTATCGTAGCTTCGGTACGGATGCTAGGAATCTTTTCATTATCTAAGTTGAAGGATGTGCTTTCTTCCCCATTGTTATCGAGTTGGAAGTTTAGCTGGCCTTCCCTGCCGAAATACCCAGCGCTGGCTTTTGTTTCTTTAAGATAATAGTCTCCTGGTTCGAGGTTGTCTACAAGGATATAACCCTCTTCATTGGTTAGATAAGTACCTACCACTTGTTCACCTTTAACTTCATCCACAGCCACTAGCTGGAACTCAGTGCCCTCGATAGGCTTTCCATTCCCCATCTCAAACTTAAAGATTTCAACTTCCTTCCGAATTACATCGTTGATGATTGGTTCTTGATAGGTGACAACGGTCGATTGAGTGTCCGTGTCTTCGAAGGAATATGATATTTCGAGGTTATCCTCATTCAGCATGTAAGGTGTAGATGTCTCCATTTCCTTAATATAGAAGTCACCGTCAATTGGAACTTCGGGGAAGGTGCCTTTCACGGTATAATAGCCGTCTTGATTTTCAACATCATTCAAATTGATTTCCACTGACGTTAGCGCAAGCAGTGAGTCCTGTGGAATCGTGACATCATTCTCCGTATAAGGTGTGGCTAAGAATAAGCCAAAAGTCGCCGCCATTGGAATGGTAAAGAACTCTGATGCTTCAAAGGACTTATCAAACTCGAACACTAGATTCTTCCGCTCATTGAAAGCATGATGGGTTTGCGAAACCAGCCGTGTTGAAGGACTACCTGGTTCAATCTCAATCAGATGAGCTGTTGCATCCGTGAGATAAGCGGAAGGTGCTTGAGTTTCTTCAACGTAGTAAGCTCCTAGCGCAAGTTCGCTGGATTGAACAGGGCCCTCCTTCGTGGTTACCAATTCTTCCACGAAATCTCCTTCGTGGTAGAGTAACGTTTGGCCATCATAGGACATGATATCTTCGGCAGCAGTAATCTGCCAACGGGTGCCTGCTAAGAAGGACTCACCAAAGAGTAGCTGTGTTAACCCGTTAGCGTCAACTTCGTAGCCTTCCAACAAGTTACCGGTCTTGTAGACTTCAATGATGCCTTTTTGAGGCTGATTGTAGATTTCTAGGACAACATCTTCGATGCCGTCCCCACCAACGGTTAGTGTCAACGGGTCTCCTTGAGGATCTAAGAAGTAACCCGTCGGTCCTTGAATTTCTCGAATAGTATAGGCGCCAGGGGTTAAAGGTCTAGGCAGAGCGACAGAACCTTTTTCGTCAGTCATGAAAATAGATTGGGTATCCCCTGCAGTATTTATTTGTTGTACAATTTTGTCGCCGTTGCTATCGAATAGTTCAAACTGAACACCTGCCTGTAGAATTTCAACTCCGGTTTCGGCATCCTTCTTAACCAAGCGAAGCCAGTAAACCTTCTGATTGTTCTCGAGAGCAAAGGTGTAATTGGTCCATTCACCCTCTATACTTACAGTAAAATCTTCGATTTTAGAGTAGCCGTCAAATTCATTAACTTGGCTTAGGGTATAGGTGCCCGCTTCTAACCACTTGGATGTCCCCTGACCATTCTGATGGGTTGTAATAGTGTCAACGACATCACCTGCTTGATTTATAACATTGAACTGAACGCCTCCTTCAGGAATCCGAGTTCCATTCTCTGAATCTAGCGGATAGGCTTCAACTCCCTCCTTAAGAATAGAGATTCGCCCGTACTTCTTGAGGTTATAATAGGATAATATTGGTTGATCTTGTGGTTGTACTAACTCTAGAGTTCCAGTCAAAAGTTCATAGGTGCGATAAGTTTCATCATTTGCCATAGCTGCGTTTGCATTGTTTAATTCGGTTAGTTTCTCGTTATAGAAATCTCTTAGACCATCATAGTTGTAAGCGACTTGATCTACAGCACTGGTAAATTCATTTTCTGTTCCGTCAGAAACTCCTCTAACTCGCATAGCTATAGGATTAATATCGTATCCTGTAGGTGCCTTTGTCTCCACTACATCGTAAGTTCCCAGTGGTAACGGACCCGAAGAAGCAAGGCCGGTTGCATCCGAAACGAGGTGACCTACTACTGTTCCGGGCTGCACTTCAGTATTTGGATCAGCCGCTTCGATAAGAATCACATCGAATTCAGCGCCAGTTAATCCACTGACCACTGTGTCGTCCAACAAATCTTTCTTCTGAATTTGGAAGCGCATAAGCTGTGGCTCTGGTGTAGGCAACTCTACAACTTCTACTGTAGCGCCAAAGGTGTGCATAACCTGCAGATTGGAATAAAGGGCTTTATCATTCGGTGTTTCTGGAGCATAGAAGACTTCGATAAAAGCATCCGTTACATGAATTCGACCGGCTTGCATTTGCCCCCTAACCCAATTATAGAACTGTTCAGTTTGCGTCCACCTGTCTCTTGGCAGTGTGACATTTAGGACGGTGCCTGGTGTGAATCGGCATAAGTAGGCATCTAAACTAAAGTACCAAGACCAAAACATGATGTTTTCGTAATCCTGGAGATTCGCTCTGGTGATTGTGTTGTGGGCAGCATCCGGATTCTCTTTCTTATAAATGGCAATAATCTCATCCAATACGGAATCTGTAGTTGATCCTCCTAAGATGGCAGAGATAAAACTATAGGATGAGGCGTTAGAATTTAATGCATCGATTTCTGCTTGCCAATGACCCGGAAAGCGGTAGCTGTTATATTGATCAAAAAATGCTAGCCAGTTTGCTGAGGTCAGTTCACTTGTCTCCATTAGAATGCGGTTGGTGTACTTGTAGCCGTAATCCACAAAGGGGTTCGCACAGATAGCCATTTTCCCGTTCAACCACGCCTGCGGTATGTACCAAGCTACCCCGTCCCCCGTAGATGCTGCTTGACCTAAGTAAATGTCTGCTCCAGCCCCGTAGATTTCGGCAAGCTTTTGTCGTAACGCTTCGTTACCTAAGAACTCAATTCCGGTATAAAAACTACTATACTCCGTTAAGTCGTAGGTGGTAACATCGTGACTGACACGAATCTCTCCTGCTGCGTTAACTTCGTCTTGGTATCCACCCATACCGATGCTGGTTATGATGATGAGTAGGGCAAGCATAAACGCTTTAATTCTGTTTTTTTTCAATGTGTACTCCTCTTCTTTCGAAATATTTCCAATAAAAAAGGAAGTTGCATAGGCAACTTCCAAGGTCACTATTGGATAATATGAGTCTAGCATGATCAAGGACCACGGGTGACCCACAATGTTTCTATTCGCCAGGAGATTTTGCTTTCTCTATATTTCTTTTCTTTTCTATTTACTGAAACTTGGAATGATATGCTCCATATAAGCGTTGAGCTTTTTCTGCCATTCGTTTAGCTTCTATGGGCCGATGGGTATCTTGGTAAACTTGCCCGAGCTTTTCGACCACCTGTGCATAGGCCAATTCAGATTCATCATAAAAGGATTGATAAAGATCATAGAGTTCCTCAAGGTGAGTGATGAGTATTGATGATGTGGAATCAGTAATTTGATAAAGATCAGTGATGTTTTCGAGACACTTCACCAGTATCGGGTCATCACGCCGGTAGACCATCTTTACACTTTCTAACAAGTTTTCGTAAACGGTAATGGCTTCCATTCTTCTGCCTTGCTCACTCAATCGTTCTGCCAAAAGGAATATTTTGTTTATAACCTGGGGTGTGTTCTCTCTGCCTAACAAGAGCTCGATGCCTAAATAGCGATAAGATAAAGCTATAATTTCATCTATGTAAGCATTCTTATTTGTCCTTACTAAGGTATCTATGCAATCACTGAGAATATTATTCGTCACCTTATTTACGTCACCTAGACTTGCACTGGCCATCAGAAAAGATTCTTCAAATTGTTGATAGGCTTCTTCAAACCGGCTGGCTTGTGCGAATTCGACAGCCTGGCCATATCTTTCTCTTGATTGTCTCTCTAGATTCTTCAAATCTTCAGCTTTATAGTCCTTGTATTTTTCCCAGTCCATCATCTCTCCTTGCTACAATGGGGTCATATCGAATCAAGATACTTTTACCCAGAAAATATGGAATTGAAGATTTGTTCGTTTACATTTGTCTATAGTATATAAGGTAAATTTTGATTAATGAGCTATAGTATCTTGAGAGAAAGGATGCGTAAATGAGGAGAATACAAATGAAAAGTCGTTATTACATCGCTCTACTGGCAGCCTTCGTTTTGGTAATGACAGCCTGTGGTACATCTGAAAATGCTGTTTTCCAGGAAGTTAATGAAGGAGAAAAACCTGACCATATGATAGGAACCTACACCTATGAACTAGCCGAAGGATACACCGAAGTTCAGCCTACACCAGTGGTCGGAAATGATAATATGCCCTTCCCCTATGGTTATACCTCGAAGCAATATAGTAAAACTGACGATACTGGTAGCGAGCAAGTCGTTAAAGTTGATATTTTCCCAGATCCAACTTATCAAACGGTAGATTATACTGACGAAGAAGTCTATGAGTACCTTGAATCTTTAACTTTTTTAGAACCTGACCAGCAACCCTTACCGAATCCAGATCGTACTACGGTTAACGACCAGCCGGCAATAACCTTTACTGAAGGCGAGAATGGCGTTGGAAAACTAGGCCAATTCCTCTATATCGATGGTATGATAATTTCTTACGTCCTAGAGGAAGGTGATGTCGAGCAAGGCAAACAGGATATGCAAGACTTCTTTGATTCAATAAAAACTATTGACGAAAAAATTGAAGACGATCCACCTCTAATGGTCAAAAACCAAACTATCGATTCAAATGGGTTAACCATCGTATATCCTGAATTTCTTAACTTCATTAGTACCTTGATTGAAGACGAATTCTCCTTCAATGGTACTTTGAGCACAGGGGAAAGTTCTTGGTCTCTTATAATTACACGGGCGCCCGAGGAATACCTAGATAAAATTGAAGGTGATGACACTAATAGCAAAACGAATGCTGCTTTGCAATTAATATTAGATGATGCTGTAAACAATTCTGGCAACCATTATGAAATCCCAACAACCGTCGAAGAAATAGAAGTAAAAGAAATGAAGTACGACAATGTGCTAATCAAATATGCCCAGTTCCCCTATAACTTCAGAATGTTCACCGATGAAGAAAGTTCAAAATTTGATATGAGATTATACACGTTTGAGCGCGACGGGATAATGTATTTTGCTGGTGCCGTATTTAACCCAGAGCAAAATGGCTTTGTAATCCCTCTGATGGACTACATCTTTGACCAAACTTTTAATGGAAATAACTAACACTAAAGAATTGAGGAAATGCGATATGAAAAGCAGAAAGTTTTTGTATGCACTATTAACCGTCTTTATCTTTATCGTTACGGCTTGTGGCTCGGGGGATGGCCCCCTTTTCAAAGAAGTTGAAGAGGGTCAGGTCGCGGATAAAATCGTCGGTAATTACATTTGCCAAATTCCAGAAGGATACGAGCTTGTAACAAGAGAAACAGAGGATGAATATGATTACGGCCTATTAACTATGGGTTCGATGCTTGTTAGTTATTCTAAGCCAGTAGCCGATGGCCATATTTCCACAATTACGATCTCTTCCCTCTTAACTTTTGCTGACTATTCTGTGTTAACTGACGATGAAAGTCTATATAAATATCTTGAAAATCAGAGTTATATTTATCCTACTTTCCCTTCGCAAGAACAGATTGAGCGAACGACTTTCCGAGATAAACCTGCTTTGACTTATGCCTATAACAATGGTACTACAGTACTAGCCGGCATCCTCTTCTTTGAAGACGGAAATATCGTCCAGTATGCTCAAGAGGGTGGCACACTTGAAAATGCGAAAAATGATATGCAGTATTTCCTTGACTCACTTGTTACTATCAACGAAAAGGTCGAGAAGGATCCGCCATTACTAGTCGATAATTCTTCGACAAAACTATATGATCTCACAGTAACTTACCCTAGCTTTTTGGATGATTTCTCCATGTCTTCACCTGACCAAATATTCTTTGGAGGCAATATTACATTTCCACTGAATCGTTGGTCGGTCATGTTTGATATTGCTGACGATGAATATCTTGACCGGGTAGAAGGCAATGACGGCCCGAGCCGTAGTGAATCTTTATTGAATCTTATGCTATAAGGTTGTGCCCAGTATACGGCTGAAGAAGGTATCAGAATTGAAGTAGAAGATGCTGAAATCAACGATGTAAAGTATGGTGATACGGTCGTCAAATATGTCCATGTTCCTATCGAAAGCTTTGATACCTCAGGTGAATTAGAAGGTCAATTAGATACGGTCATATATGCTTTCGAATACAATAACCAACTCTATACTGCTGGTCTATATTATAACGCTGAGACTAATAATTTTGTACCATCACTAATGGATTACATCCTTATTAAGACGTTTACATCAGCTGAGTAAATGTTCTAATTTTAGCAACAATCAAATTCATATAACGATTAAGAGCCCCCATCGTTAGATGCGGGGCTTTTTGTTTCTCTTAATTTAATTAATGCATCAGTTATAAGTTTCTAATACGAAAAAAGTTTCATAAAATCGCAATTAGGGTATACCTCCTACCATGTATTCAATGCTTCACAGTAGAAAAGAACTCATATTATAGGGGGGAAAAGTGCTTAAAAAAAAGTTTTTATTATTAGCTGTTATGATGTTTGCATTTGTGATAACTGCGTGTAGCTCTGGGGGCAGTCAACCAATTCAAGAAATTGAGGAGGGGCAAGTCGCAGATGAAGTAATCGGGAGTTTCGTCTATCAAATTCCAGAAGGATTTAATCCATTAACAAATGAAGTAAATAACGGGGCGAATTATGGTAGCCAAGCAATGGGAGTGACCCTAAAAGAATATACTAAGGATTTACCTTCGGAAGACCGGTCAATAATAACGATATCTTCAGTAGCTGTTCCAGTAGATTATTTAGAAGAGACAGATGATGATAGTGTCTACGGACTTTTAGAATCTCCAGGCGTTTTGCACCCCACCTATCCCCCAACCGACCAACTTGAAAGAACGACGGTTCAAAGCCACCCAGCTGTGACTTATACTTATACTTTGGAAGATGACAGCAGAACAATAGTAGGCGTAGCTTTTCTTACCGATGGCCACGTAATCCATTATGCACAGGTAGGCAATACAGCTGAGAATCCTCACAATGATAGACAGGCCTTCCTAGATTCATTAGTCAGTATCGAAGATAAATTAGAGAATGATCCACCCTTATTAGTTGAGAACACATCGGGCGACATAGGAAACTTGTCTGTAATCTATCCAGATTTCTTAAACAACTTTTTGCCATATGCTGGAGATAGTTTAATTTTTTATGGGAACTCAACGTCAACAACTGATTTGTGGTCTCTAGCTATCAGTGAAGTGCCGCCCGAATATTTAGGTAGCATCGAAGGTAATGACGAAGCTAGCCGTAGCGAATCCGCCCTAAATGCATTATTGCAAGATGAATCGATCTCCACACCTAACCAGAACGGGATGATCTTAGAAGTTGACGATCTTGAAATTAAAGAAACAACGTATGGAGATACCATAGTCAAATATACACAAAACCCTTTAGTAGTCACAGATGATGCTGGTAATACTGAAGCAGATTTAGAGACCGTATTTTATACGTTTGAACACAACGGGACCATCTATCTTTCTGGAATTTATTATAATGCCGAAAACAATAAGCTCGTTCCAGCTCTAATGGATTACATTCTCACACAGACTTTAAGCAACCACGAATAAAGCTAATCGAAATAGAAACGTGGCATTACATCCAATGTAAAAAATTGAGGTTCCTCATCAATAGATGACGGAACCTCATTTTTATGCCTGGTTACTTCCTTTTGTGCGGTAGTAGGTTATTACGGCATGCCCAACCTTCTCATCCCCCACCATCATTTCCACTTCAACCACTTTTATCTTATAGCCATCTGAGATTAATTTGGCTTTTGCAAAGAGTCTATCACCAACTTGTACACGTTTTAAGAAATGATACTCCTGATTCAACGTTACAAAGAAATCCGTTCCATCGACGACCGAATAACCGCCTGCCGTATCCGCCAAAGCTAAGGCAACACCACCATGCATAATACCACCAGGATTTCGATGCCTATTCTCAATATCAATATAAAAGGCTGGCTCCTCGTCCCCATCTTCGCCAACTTCGATGCCGATAAGTTGGCCATAAGGATGATTCTTTATCCTGTCAATCAAGCCTTGTTCCCTTTGTTGCTTTGTTTTTTCACTCATGTTTTCACCTCACTCTTTATAAATGCTGCCATCATTATACTAGATATAGGGTACAAATAGATAGCTTGCCTAGATTAAAGGAGGACATGATGTCTAGAGAGAAATCCCGTGAAGATAGGTTTTCTATGGAAGAATCACAATTCCGATCTTGGATTGAAAAAGGGACCAGCCCTTCGAGTAAGGGCAATATTTATCCCGCAGAAAAAGACCGCTATCTTCTCTATGTTTCCTATGCTTGCCCTTTCGCTAACCGCACATTAATTATGTTGAATCTCAAAGGTCTGACCAATTTTATAGATGTGGTTGTCGTGAATCCCATTCGCGAGGGCCATGACTGGGACTTCAACTCCTATCCCGGAGCCACTAAAGAACCGGTTTTTAACGCTAAAGACCTCCGAGAAGTCTATGAACAAGTATCACCCAACTACTCCGGCGTAGTTAGTGTCCCCGTTCTCTTCGACAAGAAAACGAAAACCATCGTCAATAATGAATCGGCAGAGATCATCCGGATGCTCAACGACGCTTTTAATGACAGCGGAGCAAACAGCGAGGACTTCTACCCCGCTTCCCTTAGCAAAGAGATAGATGACATCAACGAAAGAATCGCGGAAGACATCAACCTGGGTGTCTATAAAGCTGGCTTCGCAAAGACTCAAGACCATTACATGGAAGCTGTCACAAAACTCTTCCAAGCCCTAGATGAGATTGAGGACCACCTCCAAGATAAAGATTATCTCGTAGGTGACCAGCTTACAGAAGCAGACATTCGTTTATTCACTACGCTGATTCGTTTTGATGCTGTCTATTACGGCCACTTCAAATGTAATCTCAAAGCAATCAAAGACTACCCCAACCTGTCTGCCTATACCAGAAGGCTATACCAAATACCAGCCTTCAAAAACACTATATTTTTCGACCACATTAAACCTAGCTACTACGTCAGCCACAGGGATATCAATCCAACAGGCATTGTCCCCCTTGGTCCCGACTTAACCTATATACAATAATAACTTTTTTTACTAGAAAGAAGGAAATAACATGAAAACAACCGATGGAATCAACAAAGAAGGCAAATTTGAGCGCTCAGTATCTAGCTTCCGCTCTTGGATAACCAAAGACGGAAATCCTGGGCCATCTGGCGAAGGTGGTTATCCAGCTGAAAAAGGTCGCTACCATCTCTATGTGTCGTATGCTTGTCCATGGGCTAACCGTACGCTGATTATGCGCAAATTAAAGGGGCTGGAAGATTACATTTCTGTATCCGTGGTTAACCCTATCGTAGACAAGAGGGACTGGACATTTGAAGAATATGACGGCGTTATTGCTGATCCTGTTTTCAATGTCCAAGATATGAGACAACTCTACCAAAAGGCAGAACCAGCCTATGATGGCTATGTCAGTGTTCCCGTCCTTTTCGACAAAAAGACAAATACTATTGTCAACAACGAATCTTCGGAGATTATTCGAATGCTAAATGAAGCTTTCGATGATATCGGCGCAAAACCCGGCGATTACTATCCAGAAGACCTCCGCAGCGAGATTGATACATGGAATGATGAAATTTACGATAGTGTGAACAATGGCGTCTACAAAGCAGGATTTGCTAAAACTCAGGCGAACTACAAAGAAGCAGTAGAAGAACTATTCCGCGTCCTCGATAAGTTAGATGCCCATCTTGAAGGTAAAGACTACTTGGTAGGAGACCGTCTAACTGAAGCCGATATTCGCCTATTCGTTACCCTCATCCGCTTCGATCCTGTATATGTAGGTCACTTCAAATGTAACCTCCAACAAATCCGAGAATACAAGAACCTTTCCGCTTACACCAGAAGTTTATACCAGATTCCTGAATTCAAGGAGACAATCAACTTCGACCATATTAAAAAACATTACTACATGAGTCACTTAGATATCAATCCAACAGGGATTGTTCCTGAAGGTCCAAGTATGGATTATTTAGATTAAGAACTGACTAGCGTAAATACACCTTCCAAGAATTAGCAACAATACTTCTTGGAAGGTTTTATCTTGTCCATTGGAAATAGAAGTAAAGGTCACAAGAAATAAAAAAACTCCTAATTATTAGGAGTTTTAAAGCCGGCAATAGGACTTGAACCCACAACCTACTGATTACGATTCAGTTGCTCTACCAGTTGAGCTATGCCGGCACGATTTACATATTATAACGAAAAGTGGTGAGTTTAGCAAGTGGTTGACGTGGGAATCTTGGCTCACTAAAACGTAAAGTAAAGGGCATGCTAGATAAATCAAGCACGCCCCGTCTATTTTACTAGAAGGTGATTATTCCAGTAACAAATCCAACAATGACCATGATTACACTTATGGCGTAGAGCCAAGGGACACTAAATTTAATGTGCTCACCGATTTGAACATCATCCACTAAGCCTAAAGATAACCAGGTAGCAGGTACTAGCGGAGAAATCATCAAAGCAACGTTCTTCCCAATCAGCATGGCTTTTGCTGTATTAGCTGCAGCAACGCCAAACGCTTCGCCCACCTCTAAAATAGGAGGCATTAAACCAAAGAAGTAAGCATCCGTTCCGATGAACATGCCCAAAGGCAGTGCCAATAAGCCAAAGATGACATGAATGAATTGACCCAAGGCAGCTGGAATAATTGAGGTAAGTGTATCAGCCATGGCTGCAATCATACCCGTTCCATCCATAATACCTACCATGATACCAGCCGACATAATGGTCATAGAGATCTGCAAAGCAGATGCTGCGTGTTCCTTGATCTTATTGTTCTGCTCTTTCAGACTTGGATAGTTAATGATCATCGCTACCGAAAGTCCCAACATGAAGACGAAATAAGCAGGCAATTGATCCCAGACCAAGACACCAATGACAAGAACGGTCAAGATTGCATTTACAGGTAGAAGTTTTCTAAATCTTTCATCGAGAACTTTCTCTTCCCCTTCATTGTCTACTACTAGATTATGCTGTGCTAGCGTTGTGCCAGCTCCACGTTTCTTCTCAATCAGACCGAGTATGACGGCTAAAACAATTGTGGTGACCACACCTGCAATTTGGATAGGTATCATCTCTATCCACAAATCAGTAGCCTCGATGCCCAGGACCGTAGCAGCTCTAACAACAGGGCCTCCCCAAGGCAGTAGGTTCATCACACCCATAGCGGATGCGACAATTAACAAAAGAACATGAGGCCGAATACCCATCTTCTTATAGATAGGATACATGGTGGGAATAGTAATCAGTACCGTAGTCGCCGTTGCCCCATCCAAGTGTGCAATAATTCCAACGATACCAGTTGCTACAGTAATCAAAACAACATTATCTCCAGCCATCTTCACCAGGCGATTCACAATAATATCAAAAACGCCCACGTCAGACATGACGCAAAAGAAGATAATGGAGAAGATAAACAAGAAAGCATTATTGGAAACCGTGCTCATTCCAGTTTTTGCCATCTCGCCCAGTTCAGTTATACCGGTTCCTAAAATGATAGCTGCCACTACAGGCAATGCAATCAAAACAACAATAGGGCTCATCTTCTGCTTCAACAGCAAAACCACTATTGCGATAATCATAATAAATCCAACAGCTGATGTCATAATTCACTCCTAATATGTACTATAGATACTTTCGCTCGATTTTCTCTCACTCGCCTTAGCGAATCAGAGACCCCCCTTTCTATTACTATTTGGGCCATGCCCTTACAACCAACAATAGTTATATTATAATGGCAAAATATACTAATAATCTCATATTAATCAAAAAAAACTATTTAAGTACAATCATTAATCAGAGCTTGCTTCGTCGGGTTGTCACTTATCTCCCAGTGCCTGGGATTAAACTGCTTCTCAGATAGCAAAAAAGCAGGTCTTTTCAGACCTGCTCTTTGCTATTTGGCAACTACCTACAGCGACTCGTGCACCAAATCGAAGATTTGGGCACTCCCTGCATAAGTTCGACCAACGACTCAGCTGCGCTCATCCGAGCTTGCTTCGTCGGGTCGTCACTTATCTCCCAGTGCCTGGGATTAAACTGCTTCTCAGATAGCAAAAAAGCAGGTCTTTTCAGACCTGCTCTTTGCTATTTGGCAACTACCTACAGCGACTCGTGCACCAAATCGAAGATTTGGGCACTCC
>CAYMYX010000007.1:18140-65079 GCA_964394795.1 uncultured Peptoniphilaceae bacterium | reverse complement strand
AAAATCCCCATATCCATCTTAAAACAGGATAAATCAATGACTAAAGAAGGCTAATTCGCCCAGGAGGCCTCAGGAGCCTTAAATTCAATTTAAAAGGACTAAGACATGCAACGGCATGCCTTAGTCCTTTAACTTCGCTTAAAACGCGTTTTAAAGCCTTGTTTTTGAACCCAACTTGACCGAATCGACTCTCGGGCTCAGATTAGATCTTTTAATCTGAATTATGTCACAAAATATTAGTCAGCCAATGGAGGTCTTTCGACATTTGCCGAGAAACGTCCTTCATCTTTTTTATGAACTGGGCTTGGGTCATCCCATGGCCAGCCACCGAATTGATTGTCCCAGTAGTCTCTGTAACCTTCAAGAATTTCTTCCTGGGTGTTCATAATCATTGGGCCATCATTTAGAATCGGTTCGTTCATCGGTTCAGCTTCAAGCAGTAATAACTTTGCATCGTCCAAAGCTTCGATTTCAAAAGTGCTAACTCCGTCTAGGACCATGCTTTTCTTACCTTCGACTGTTTGATCGCCAATGCGGACGCCGCCACCTTCATATATATAAAGCTTGCGATTCAAAGTTTCGCTGACACCATTGATTGCGACCGTAGACCCGGCCTCAATTTCGATGATGAGAATTCTCAAATTGCTGCGTTCATCATAAGCCCAGGAAGCTTCTGTTGCATCCAAGCCTTGGACGTTTTCGAAGTTGCCTTGAATTACGGTGACTGTGGAACCTTCTTTTTCTACAACAGGAATTTCTTCTCGCCATAGCATCTTATAATCGCAGTCCACGAGCTTGTTCCAGCTTGGTAATGACAGCCAGATTTGAAATAGCTCGGTTCGGTTATCTTCATAATCGTTTACTAAGGGAAAAAGTTCTGTATGGCGAATACCTGACCCAGCAGTCATCCATTGAACATCGCCTTTTTTATAACGACCGTGATTACCGTGAGAATCATGGTGGTCAACGACACCGTCTAAAACTACGGTGATAGTTTCAAAACCACGATGGCTATGGACCGGGAAACCCGGAATTCTATCGCCGTAATACATGCGGAAGGGCAAGGACTCATCAATATCTTCACCCATTTCGTGGTCCAGCAAATCTTCTTCTTTTACGCCTTGTTCCCCATCCCCCGCCGGATAACTATCAATGTGGTGGAAGCGGGCAACCCAGGGATCGCCTGGGTCTTCTCTAAATTGAAAATCATTGATTTCTCTGATGATAGACATGTTATTTCCTTTCTTACCAAGGTCGACCAGGAATGGTCAATACATCACGAATGAACCACACAACAGGGTTCATGCTTTCTTTTACTTTTTGCTCCAGATAGACATAGTAGTCATGGAGGAGGTTCACTTCATCCGCATCGATGTTCTTATTTCCATAGTGAACTTCATGCAATACATTTAATACCCTTTCCCGATTTTCTTCGTCCAAGTTAGAGACGTATCGGTCCATCAAGGATTTAATGGTATCTTCAGATACTACAGATAGGCCCAGCAAGCGGTTAAGTCGTTTGATGTGTTTCCAGACTTTGCTGACCAATTCTTCGCCGTTTGTGCCGAACTGATTTAAGGAAGCTTTGGTTTGCCTTTCTTTCCAATAGGTTAACTTCCTATAGGCAAAGAAGGCAAGAGCAGCCAATACCAGTAAAACGATGAGGATAGGCAGGATTGGTATATCTCTGATCTCTTCCTCCTCATCTTCAGGTAAGTCTTCTAGACTTTCTTCCGAGCTGGATTCCTGAATAGAGGATTCTTGCATCTGCTCTGATGAAACTTCTGGTTCCGGTTCGGTGATTTCTTCTGAACTTTCCTCAATTTCTGGCTCTGTCACATGCTCGTAAGGATTGGTATTGCTCATTGAATTGATGTAGTCAGAAGGCGTGGCTTCTAAAGGATACCAGCCGAAGCCATCGACATAGATTTCGGTCCATGCGTGTGCTTGCTCACCGGTTACGACACGATCGAAGAGTATATTGGTCTGTTCCTCTGGTGTTGTTGCTGCGTATTGTGGTACCACGAAACCTTCCGCATATCTGGTTTCGTAGCCGATATCAGCGAGGAGTTCACTCCAAGCAGTAGCAAAGTAAACACAGTAGCCTTCTTTAGACATAAGAAAGTGGTCTAAAAAGAGTTGGCCGTTGGGGATATTGGGCACGGTCAGGTTATAGGTGTAGTTTTGGTCGAAGTGGGACCGCATGGCATTAATCAGGTCATTAAAGGGCATGTCAGACAAATATAAGAGGTCGTGAAGCTCACGATCGTGTTCCAAAACCAAAGAAGCAAGTTCATTTTTCGCTTCGCCTCGCATCGGTTCCATCATGGAGAAGGTTTCGATGCCCACTTCCGTGGACCATGTATTTAGCACAGGAACTACGCTGTCCAGTACGGTGATACCGGATTGATCGTAATCCCTGCCGCTGACAACCATGCCGTTGGTACTGAAAAAGAATTCACCACCTTCGCTATAGCGGTCGATGACTTCCTCGAATTCAGCGGTTGGAGGGACTTCATTTGCAAGGTAACCCAGCCAAACTGGCTTTCCACCATGGAACACAATCTTCGTTGGATCTTCCGTTCGCAAAGTATACACCATTGGTTTAAAGATAGCGTTATTTAATGCAATATCTCGTTCATAGGGGCTAGCAAACCAGAAGGTATCCGAGATGAAGGTGCCGAACTGGTCAAAGTAGTTGCCATCCCAATCGTATTCTTCAAGAAGTTGAGGTTCAGATAAACTCCAAGAATTCCCATCGAAGGAATCGTAGGCAGATCCTCTTAAATAGAAGGAGGTTGCCGGAGCCTGCACGGTCATAAAGGCTTCGTCATTGAGCTCGACAGGGCCGCCAATTCGAAGATTTCCTTGAGGGTAGTAGCCCATTTCCTGCAGGGAGAAGGAAGAGATTTCTCCACCTTCTTGGGGCGTTAAAGCGTTTAAACTTTTGGAAAGGTCATCATTGAAAAATGCTGTTGGTGGAATGACGGTTTGTAGCGCAAAAGTGAGTAAGATAAGTGTGAGCCCAAATAGTATTGGGGGTCTCTGTTCCAAACTCCGCTCATCTTGGCGGTAAGCATAGGACGAATAGACGCAGAAGAGTCCTATTAAGAGGAAAATCAGCCATCTTGAATCTACTGTTAAGTCATTCAGGTAGAACATAGGCGCTACCAATAGGAACATATTCAATACAGGAATAGGTAACAACCAGTTGCTCAATAGAGACAAGAGGGAAACTAAAAAGATCAAGGTGTTGGGGAAAAAGGTTGGCATTATCCCCTTTTGACTATTGATGGTTATTGCCCAGCGGACGGATTCTACTGCTTGTGTTCCCCAATCAATCCATTGACTGAGGGACAAGAAGGGAATGTCGAGATTGGTCTCCGTGACAAACTGAAGACCTAGGATGAGTAAGAGGCCTCCTATGAGACTCAGACTAACCTTCCAAAATTCTAGGGCAAGCCCAAGGATAGCTGTTAGAATCAAAATCTGTGGGATGAAATCACTCATACTTGGGAATTGAATCCCCATCAAACGAAGAACAAAATAAGTCAAAGCGATGGCAAAGAAGGATGTGGTTAGCCACTTTTGAAAGTATTTGATGAGCGAAACTTGTCGTAATGCTTTCATGCTAGCCTCCTATTCTTCATCTATCCACATCGTGGAAATGAGATTGTCTTGCAGCTGCTTGTCCATACCTTCGGTTAGGTTTTCTTTGAAGCTAACCAAGAGATACTTAATCCCATAATCCCGATAACGAATCAAGGAGCCTAGCGTTTCCTCATCGATTTCTTGAACGAAAATAACTTGTCTTCGTTCTTCGGAGGAATCAAGGTGCCAGCTTCGTTTTACTTGTTCAAAAGGTATAGAAGCAAGGCCGATAGCTGCTTCCATTTGGTCAAAGAGTCCGTGGTAACTTCCTAACACATGACTCGACCGGTCGCACAATTCGATAGCTAAGTCTGCGGCTAAGGCATCCTGGAGAAAGTCGTTACAGGAGTCAAGGAGCCGATTGCGAAGAAGCAAAGCTTGATGGTTGTCAATCTTTTGCTTATCTCTTCTCATTCCAAAGAATTCTACTTTAGGCTCAGGGCTGAAGTTCTTGCAATCAACGATGACTCGTAGAGGCATCAATTCTCGTTCGCTGTAGGACTTAATCATCCACTGTTGTAAGCGAGCGCTTAGCTTCCAGTGGGCATGGGTTAGACTTTGGCCTTGGCGGATTGGATCAATGGAGTAGACTTCGTCGGTGACGGCATTTAAACTCTTTCGATCGACCGGATTGCGGTAGTCTGATAGGTAGTTTTCTTGGTCTTCCGTGAAAATGTCATTGTCTTCCTTAGGTAAAGAATATAGGTCAGAAACGACAGCCTTGAACTGCTTAGAAAAGCCCAACCAAAAGAAGCCCAGAAGGTCCTCATAAATTGGCTCCTCGGCATCAAGCTGATATTTACCTGTGTACCACGTGGTGAAATCCAAGCGAAGTTCTCGTCGTTCGCCAGGTTGGAGCATGATTTCCACCGTTCGATAGCCTTTTCCTTCCGCTAATTGCAAGTTTGGAAATTGGAGAAAAAAGCTCATGAATTTGGAATCATTGGTTAGGTTACAGAGCCATGTCCCCTGCTCTCCCCTCTCAAGTGCACTAGGATCGACGTAGATTTCCAAGGATAGCTTCCTTCTGGAAATCAAGCTGAAAATAATGGATAAAATAGGCAAAAGTAGCCAAAAGATGAGAAGGATATGAGGGAAGATTCGCAGCCGGACATTAGCCAGCAGGTAGAGCGCTACCAAGCCTAATATCCAGAAGACGAATCGTAGTCGTATTCCTTTCATCGAGGCGCCACCGTTCCTTTTATTACTTCTTCAATGACATCATAGTCGGTTACTCCCCTGCCCCTGGCTTGGGGTTTGAGGATAATACGGTGATCGAGGACATCGTGAGCTAGCGCCTGGACATCATCAGGTATGACATAACTTCTTCCGCTCAATAATGCGAGTGCGGAAGAGGCAATTAAAAGCATTTGGCTGGCTCTTGGGCTGACACCTAACTCGATGAGTTCGTGGTCTCTTGTTGCTCGGCAAATCGCCAAGATGTAGCCTTTTACGGCATCGTTGACTTCAATATTCCTGACTTGTCTTTGCATCCAGAGAATTTCATCTTGGCCTACTACCGCCTGGACTTCTTTGGCAGCTTTTAGGCTGTTAGAATCAAGGGATACGATATCCATTTCTTCTTCGAAGGAAGGATAACCAACGGAGAGTCGCATCATAAAACGGTCTAATTGGGCTTCCGGTAGTGGATAGGTACCAACCTGATCGATAGGATTCTGGGTTGCTAATACCATGAAGGGATGCGGAAGTTCATAAGTGACACCTTCCACGGTGACTTGGCCCTCTTGCATGGCCTCCAACAGGGCGGATTGTGTCCTTGGTGAAGACCGGTTAATCTCATCGGCCAATAGAATCTGGGTATTGATTGCTCCTTCTTGGAAGACAAAGTCTCCTTCCTTGGGATTATACAGGTTGAAGCCGGTGATATCTGATGGCATCAGGTCCGGAGTAAACTGGATTCTTTGGAATTGGAGATTAACAGACCTAGCTAGAGCATTGACTATGGTCGTCTTACCGATGCCAGGGACGTCTTCGATGAGGACATGGCCCCCAGAGAGAAGGCAGATCAACATCTTTTTGGTGACGTCTTCCTTACCGATAACGACTTGCCTAATCGCATCCATAATATTCCTGGTAATATTTTGTTGTTCGATTCCTAGTCTATTATTTTCCATCAATTGGCTCTCCCGTCGTTTCGTCAATCTTTCCTAGATATTCGACATTCTCTAAAATGTCCATCCATTCCTCGATCTCTTCGTCGAGTTTAGCAGTCAGGTTTTCTTCGTCATCTTCTAAGTGAACAGGGCAGCCCATCTCAAAGGCTTTTTCCCCGTATTCGTTCCATTCTTCTTGCAAAGTTGTATTGGAATATTTTCCTTGTCTAAGGCGCTCTTGGATTTTCTCCAAAGCAGCAGCTTCGTCGTCTGCTTGCCCGATATAATTATTTTCTGTTTCGATACATTGAATCGTAAAAATTCCTGGCATGGGATCTCCTCATCTCTTGAAGCATAGATTTATTTCAATAGCTCTATTTTAACACGAAAGACATGTCTTTGTTAATAAGAGCCGCATTTTAGTAGTTTACGCAAGTTCTCTTAACGAAACGGTGTGCTATAATAAGTGGAAGTGTTCAAGGAGTTGCTATGACAGATTTTCTCATTCAACAATTTATCAACAAAAACCAAAGCAAAGATAAGGAAAGACAGCAATACGGCAGACTATCCAGTATAGTGGGCATTGTCGTTAACGTCCTTTTGGCGGCATCGAAGATTCTCATTGGCTTGCTCGTGGGTTCAATTGCCATCCTGGGTGACGGGATTAACAACCTCTTTGATTCCGGATCTTCCGTTATCTCTTTAGTCACTTTTCATATTGTTTCCAAGCCAGCCGATGCTGACCATCCCTTTGGCCACGCCCGGTTTGAGTATATCTCCTCCAGCGTTGTGGCTATGCTCATCGTTTACGTCGCTATCACCCTTTTCACTGAATCTGTTGATAAGATTATGAATCCAACGGAAATGGAGACGAATTTAGTCACCGTGCTTGTATTAGTGATTTCCATAGGTTTGAAGTTCTGGCTTTATTCTTTTTATAAAAATGTCGGTAAACGGATTAATTCAGGCTTGCTTTTTGCCAATGCGGCAGATTCAATTTCCGATGTTATGGCTACGAGTGGCATTCTCTTAGCCCTTGTTATCTCCCCGCTAATAGGTATCAATTTGGACGGTCCGATGGGCATCGTGATTGCGGTAATCATCTTCAAGTCAGGTATCGACATCCTTATGGGCACCTATAATCATCTCATGGGGCGGCCGCCTGTTAAGGAAGAGGTTGATTACTTGGAAGGCCGCTTCCTATCCTTTGATGGCATACTTGGCTTGCACGATATGATTATTCACGATTATGGCCCAGGAAAGAAATTTGTTACGGTCCACTTGGAAGTTGATGCCAGCATGAGCATGTTGGATGCCCACCAGTTGGTCGATCATGTGGAGCGGACAATTGAGAGCGAAGATGGCTACGAGCTGACTATTCATATTGATCCCATCAAAGTGGACGATCCAGAAACCGATAGGGTTAGATATCGGGTGGACCAGATTGTGAAAGACATTAATGAAGATTACAGCATCCATGATTTCCGTCTGATTCCGATTGGCGATAGGACGCTAGTAAACTTTGATGTGTTAATTCCTGCGGAAGACAAAATCGATGATAAAGAACTGATGAATGAAATTGAATCGATGGTGAATCGTATTAATGACAAGGTCGACCTCGTAATTGAAATTGACCGTGACTACATCGAAAGAGGCGAAGAATGAGACAAGACGAGCTACCTATTGTTTTAGAAGACTACCTCAATTACTTGAAAACGGTGAAAGGTCTCTCTCAAAATACCGTAAAAGAATATTATTACGACCTACGTTTTTTCATGAAGTACATGAAGAAGAGGAAGGATAAGGATTCAAGAGCGTTAGATTTGGAAGAAATCGACATCTCGGATATGACCGAAAAGGATCTAGAAGCGGTTACCCTTGCCGATATGCACGCCTATCTTGCCTATTCCGATTCGCAAAAGGGGGACTCGGCTAGGACTAGATCAAGGAAGACATCCAGTCTCCGGTCTTTTTATAAGTATTTGACTGCAATCGTGGAGTACTTTGAAAAGAATCCGGCTGAGAAGCTATCTACCCCCAAGGTAAAGAAGCGCCACCCCGTCTACCTCACCGTGGATGAAGCCACCCAGCTTATTCACACGGCAGCTCAGCAGGAGAATAAGTTCTTCCGTTACCGAGACGTTGCGATCCTAGTGACCTTTCTGACCACTGGCATTCGATTAAGCGAGCTCTGTGGGATGAACGTTGGCTCCATTCGTGACCACCAATTCAATGTTATCGGTAAGGGCGACAAGGAACGGACTGTCTATATGACCGAGTCCTGTAATGAAGCCCTCCGTTTGTACCTAAGTATCAGACCTATTGTAGATGGTGAAAATGCACTTTTCCTCTCGTCCAGGAAGAAGAGGATGTCAACCAGAGCCGTTCAGCACCGCATCGACAACTTCCTAAGAGAAGCTGGCTTCGACACTAGCGTCTACTCTACCCACAAATTGCGACATACTGCAGCGACACTGATGTATAAGGAAGGTGTGGATATTAGGACATTACAACGTATTCTAGGCCACAGTTCGCTAGCTACTACCCAAATCTATACGCATGTCGAGGATGATATGGCCCGAAAAGCTGTTGAGAAGAATCCTTTAGCAGGCATGGATGTCACAAAATTAGAACAATAAAAAAGGACTTGGCGGCAGGAGTCAAACTCCCGCTGTCAAGTCCTTACTTTTATCCTTGTAAACCTCTGGTTTGCCTGTCCATGTCCTCGACTACAATATCGAAGATTTCCCCGAGGCTAGCGCAGTATTCCAACACTTGCCATGGTTCATTCGTATGGTAGTGGATTTTGATGAGATTTTCGTCTCCAACCGCAAGGAGACTGTCCCCCACAAAATTCTCGACGAAATAATCATAGATAGTATCTTCGCTAAGTCCCTCTCCCTCAATGAGCAGTTGGGTATCATAGCGGAATTCAGTTTCGGTCATAGTCTCTATCCTTTCTCTTCTTTAGAGATTTGATAATCTCAACGTTCATGTGCTTATTTTCAACGATTATAACATATAACACTAGTACCCCAATGCACAAAAAAAGCGCTCATAGCTGAGCGCCTTCTTTTGATTGGATAATTGGTAGAGTCTATTGAAGAATGTATTCTAATTGAACGTTGTTGTAGTTTTCCATGATGTTTTCAGGATTACCTTGTTCTGCTTCAGGTAATTCGAAGTCCATCACTGGGATGGAATCAGTGAGACCATCAGTATTGTCAATTAGTTCTTGGTAGATTTCTTGATATTCTGCTTCATTGAATGTATTGAAACGTGAGAAGTCGTCAGAAATTTGAACACCCTCTTGCTCAACACCAAGGTGAAGAGTTTCGCCACCTGGGAAGTTGCCTTCTGCTACTGACTTAACAGCATCATAGACGGAACCTTGAAGGTTCTTCATTGCAGAAGTGATAACTTGGTCGCCCATGTCTTTTTGATCAACGTCAACACCGATCATCTTTGCATCGTTATCTTGAGCAGCCTTTAATACAGATGCTGCAATTCCACCACCGCAAGAGAAGATGACTTCAGTACCGCTTTGGTACCAAGAGCTTGCCATAGTTTGGATATCTGGCGTTGGTGCAAAAGAACCAGTATAGTTGTACTTGATTTCGACATCAATGCCCATTTCTTCAGCTGCGTAGTTAGCACCGGCTACAAATCCAAAACCGTATCTAACAACTGCAGGTACAGCGATACCGCCCATGAAACCTAACTTGGTGTAACCGTCTTTAACTGCTGCGTAACCAGCTAAGAAACCAGACTGTTCCTCTTTGTACAAAATGGAGGTTGTGTTATCAGCAATAACAGCATTACCATCTACCACAGGTTCAAAGTCAACCGCGATAAACTTGACGTCAGGATATTGTTCTTGAACTGCACCTACTGCAGTGTCGAATAAGAATCCAGGAGTGACGACAACTTTTGCACCAGCATTAATTGCTTGTTCAATCGTTTGGATGTAGATTTGCTCACCTTCACCCGATGGTCTTACGTACTGTGCTTCAATACCAATTTCTTCTGCGTATTGTTGTAAACCTTCGAATGAACCTTGGTTAAAGGACTTGTCATCGATTGTTCCTAAGTCAGTGACTAGGTAAAGAGAGTTTTCTCCAAGTTCAACAGGTCCATCAGTTGTTTCAGAAGTTTCTTCTGATTCTTCAGTAGTTTCTGTTGTTTCCTCTACTGATGTGGTTTCGTCGGTTGTTTCAGAACTAGCCGTATCATCACCACCGCATGCTGTTAATGCTAGCGCAAAGACGAGAGCTAGTACTAACAAATACATTTTCTTCATGTTCTTCATTTTTCCTCCTAAATTTACAAACGTAATAGAGTTCGACCATCGTGATGTAAACGATGTCCTACCGTTATTATAGCACATGAATTATTCCAATGCACGTGCCACGAATGATTATACTACAAAACAAGACTTATGGCAGATTTCTTTATCTTCTTTTATCCGTAGAAAAACCCATCGAAAGATGGGCTTTCAATCTACCGTTTACCTTTATCAAATGGTTGTCCTTCCGCTGCCGGTGCTGCGGATTTCTTCGAAGTTAAGAAGAGAACAACAATAGTGATCACGTAAGGGATAATCTGGTAGACCACTCGAGGGATATTTAAATTGTTCAGGAAGGCAATACCTGTGTAGGCAGCTGAAATTGCCTTGAGCAAGCCGAAGAAGAAGGCGGCAAAAGCAATATACTTAGGCTTCCATTGACCGAAAATCAGAACGGCGATGGCAAGGAAACCATAACCAGCTACGGATCCGTCAAACTCAGTAGAGATGGCGATGATATAGGCTAAACCACCTAGTCCACCTAATGCACCGGATAAGAGGACGCCTGCCCATCTAATTTTTCTTACAGAGATACCTGCAGCATCCGTTGCTTGTGGAAACTCACCGGCTGAACGTAGACGTAAGCCAAAGCTCGTCTTGTATAATACAAACGCTGATACAAGGAGAATCGCAAAACCTAAATAGGTAGTTGCGTAGGACTTTTGGAAAAGCATAGGACCAATAATTGGAATGTCCCCAAGAAGAGGTACCTTTTCAATCATAAAGCTACCACCGGATGCAAACGAGATTTGCTGGATACCGACGACGGTGCGGGCCATGTAGATGGCAAAGGCACTTGCAAACATATTGATTGCTGTACCGGATATGGTTTGATCGGCCAACATGTTTACTGACGCGAAAGCATGGAAAGCTGAATAGACTGCACCTGCTAATACGGCAAGTATGATGGCAACCCATAAAGCGGTCTGAGGATTAAAATTAGGTTCTGCGGAGGCAAAGTGTAGATACATGGTACCTGCAAAAGCTCCGATGACCATGATGCCTTCCAAACCAATGTTAATGACACCCGACCTTTCCGAGAACATGGCGGCCAAGGCGACGATTAACAGCGGAATTGAGAAGGACATCATCTGTTGAACGACAAAATAAAATACTGACATTAGACTGCCTCCTCTTCTGTTTCATCTTCAATTTCAGCCTCTTTAGAAGCATCCTGGACCTCTGTCTCCTCTTTGATCTTTCCTATTCTCTTTCTAGCCAGTAAGCGTTGGAAGAGAACGGAAAGAGCGGAGATGTAAAGGATCATCGCGATAATCATGGTGATTAACTCTGGGGAGAATCCAAGGGTTTGGATTGCTTGTCCGCCTAGTTTCAGATAAGCGATGAGGAAGGCGGAGAAGAAGATGCCGATCGGATCGCTTAGACCAAGAAGTGCAATGGCGATTCCATCGAAACCTTCTTGAGGGAGAACTTCTTGGACGGACATATGGTTACCTGCTCCGGATAAATAGAGCATACCGCCGGCCATACCGGCAAGTAGGCCTGCGATAACCATGGACATGATAATCGATCTCTTTTCGGAGATACCTGCATATCTGGAGGCGTTCCTGTTGAGACCTACACCTTTTAACTCGAAACCGAACGTGGTTTTCTTCAGAACTATGGTTAAGATAACCACACAGATGATACCGATGATGATTCCTCCACCGGCAATCGTATTAGGGAAGATGACATCTAAACCCATCTTTGGGATGCTGGTGCTGAAGGAAACGGTATTATTCTTCATTTGATTATAGACACCGAAACGCTTAATGAAGTCGTTGACCAAGTACATGCTGGTATAGTTGAGCATGATACAGGTAATTACTTCGTTTACATTTCGATAGGCTTTCAGGATACCTACGATGCTAGCTAGTAATGCTCCACCAACACCGGCTGCCAGTAAGGCGAGAATCCAAAGAATGCTGTCAGGCACTATGCCCTGTAATTTAACGCCGACTACGATGGCTAAGAAAGCGCCAAACATGAATTGGCCTGATGCACCGATGTTAAAGAGACCTGTCTGATAGGCAAAGCCTACAGAGAGACCAGTCATCAGCAAGGGGGTCATATGGTATAGAAGGTCACCAAAGCCCGTTAGACCACGGTTGAAGGGCCCTTTAAAGAACTGGGTAATCGCGGTGAACGCATTCTCTTGATTGGTAAAAAAGATGATGATGACACCAATAACAAGACCAATAGCAATCGCTATCAGTGAAGGGATTGCTTTTTCAAAACGACTGAGAAGAGTCTTATGCTTATTTGTATGCATCTTGAACTCCTTCCTGGTGTTTAGCTCCGGACATGTAAAGGCCGAGATCTTGTTCGGTTGTTTCCTTAGGCTTAAGCTCCGCTACGATTTCCCCATCGTGCATGACGAGGATACGGTCGGAGATGCCCAAAACTTCACTAAGTTCAAAGGATACCAACAAGACGCCAACACCTTCGCTGCGCTCATGGATAATCTCGCTGTGAATGTAAGCGATGGCACCGACATCCAAACCACGAGTTGGTTGGACGGCGATCAAGACATCGTGAGCTCTTTCCATCTCGCGACCAACGATAGCTTTCTGTTGGTTACCACCGGACATGGACCGGACGATCGTCTCACTTCCCCTACCTGCACGGACATCATATTTATCGATGACCATGTTGGAGTATTCTTCGATAGCGCCGAAATCGATGAAACCGCCTTTTTGGAAGGCTTCGTCGAAATAACTTTGCAATACAATGTTTTGATCCAAGCGGTAATCGAGGATTAGGCCGTGTTTATGGCGATCTTCAGGAATGTGCCCAAGACCGTGGGTGTTGCGGTAGCGGATAGATTTATCTTGGATTTCTTCCCCATGAAGGATAATTTTTCCGGTATAGTTGTCGGTTAAGCCAGTCAAAGACTGAACAAGTTCACTTTGCCCGTTGCCATCGATACCAGCGATGCAAACAATCTCACCACGGCGAACATCAAAACTGACGTTTTTCAAAGCCTTCTGGCCATCCTTTGGATGATCGATAGTTAGGTTCCTTACTTGAAGTACGGTCTCACCTAGATTAGGTTCACCAAGATCGAAGTTTAAATCGACTTTACGACCAACCATTAGTTCACTCATCTGCTCAACATCGACGTCAGCTACCTTTACGGTATCTACGAGCTTACCTTTTCGGAGAACGGTAACGGTGTCAGCTACTTGTTTGATTTCGTCTAACTTGTGCGTAATGAAGATAATGGACTTGCCCTCTGCTACTAGCTGCCTCATGATTTCCAGAAGCTCGGTAATCTCTTGAGGTGTTAGCACAGCTGTAGGCTCGTCAAAAATGAGGATATCATTATCTCGATATAACATCTTGATGATCTCTACCCTCTGTTGCATACCGACACTGATATCTTCGATCAGTGCATCAGGATCAATATTAAAGTTGTAGCGTTGAGATAGAGCGATAACTTCATCTCTAGCTTCCTTCATTTTGAGAACGCCAAAATTGGTTGTTTCCGCACCTAAGACGACATTCTCTAAAACAGTGAAATTTTGCACCAACTTGAAATGCTGGTGCACCATACCTATTCCGTAGCGAGTCGCTTCATTCGGGTCATTGATGTTAACTTTTTTCCCTTTGACGAAAATCTCTCCGGAATCCGCATCGTAAAGGCCAAACAGAATAGACATCAAGGTAGACTTCCCTGCCCCATTCTCACCTAACAAAGCTAATATTTCGCCCTCATGCAGAGCGAAGGAGACGTTTTCGTTTGCGACCACTCCTGGAAAGGTCTTGGTAATGTTCCGCATTTCTATGACAACATTATCGTTTTCCATTCGGTCCCCTCCTAATAATCAGAGTTGATTATCATTGCTAATAAATAAATAAAACGTTTTCAAAAAACACATAGGTCTATAAAAATTATACCAATAACACCACTTTTTGGGAAATCATTTCTCTTTCTCAGCAATAAAAAAGAACCCGTTACGGGGGCAACAGGCTCTCTTCTATATTAAATATTTGGAATCTTGAGGGTTTGACCTGGGTGAATGGTCATGACATCCAAATTATTTAAATCATATATTTGTCGTACCAGGGATCTGGTGTCTACTTTCATCTCTTGGGCATAAGGTTCGGCTAAGGACCAAATACTATCACCGCGCTGTACTTTGACGGTGATCGTATCTACAGTAGAACGATCACTGGCACCAAGGGCTTCCTCTTGAGTAAACGCATTGATAATGAGGAATGCAAAAAACACAGTAACGAATATAAATACCGTTAGAAAACGGTAGAAACGTTTTGGATTAATAATTCTTGTTCTTTTCATTGTCGGCTCCTTTACGAACAAATGTTCTTCATGTTTTTAGTATACAGGAACATTTGTTCGTGGTCAAGTGTTTTTGCAAGAAAAAAACCACTGATTTTCTCAGTGGTTTAACGCTTTTAAAGTCAGCATACAAGCCAATTTTGCTTGTTCATAGACCAAGCCGCCTTGATAATATACGGTGAAAGGTTCTCGTAAGGGGCCATCAGCGGAAACTTCAATGGATGATCCATCGATGAAGCCACCGGAAGCCATTATCACCTTGTCACTATACCCCGGCATATCCCAAGGATAAGGGGTCACTGTAGAACCAACGTTCGCCGCTTTCTGCACCGCACGGCAGAAGGCAATCACCTTGTCAGGATCCCCTAACTCTACAGACTGAATGATATCTGACCTCTTGTCTGTTACCTTGGGTGCAATTCGGTAACCTAAAGCATCGTAAGCCTTAGCAAAAAGTAAAGCTCCCTTAAGGGCTTCCATTGTAATGTGGGGAGCAAGGAAGAATCCTTGTAGGGTCGTCCTAGTGGTACCAAAAGTCAGGCCGGTTTCCTTGCCTAGTCCCGGTGCAGTTAAATGGTTGATACAACGAAGAACCAAGTCTTCCCTACCACAAATATAGCCACCGGATATGGCGATACCGCCGCCAGGATTTTTGATTAGAGATCCTGCGATGATATCCGCACCGACTTCTGTAGGCTCTTTCGTTTCTGTAAATTCACCGTAGCAATTGTCGACCATGACGATTGCCCCCGGTTGTCTCTCCTTGATAAAAGAAATAGCTTCTTCTAGCTCTTCGATAGTAAAAGCTCGTCTCGAGGTATAACCGGTTGATCTTTGCAGCTCGATGACTTTCGCGGGCGTCTTTAAAGCCTCGTTTAAAGCTTCATAATTTACTGAGCCATTCTCTTTGAGAGGAACAGCGTCGTAGATTACGCCCTTTTCAAAAAGGGTCCCGACTTCCTCCCCCCTAATCCCTATGACTTCTTGGAGGGTATCGTAGGGGTGGCCTGTGGCGCACAGGAGCCTTTCTCCAGGATTTAATAAGGCAAAGAGGACCGTTGATAGGGCGTGGGTTCCCGAGGCAATTGAAGGGCGAACGATGGCGTCCTCGGCTTTGAAGTAACGACGGTAGATGTCCTCCGTTTTTTCCCTACCAGTGTCTCCATATCCATAACCTGTTGCAGAAAAAAAGTCCGCCTGCCCCAGACCAGACTCTTGGAAAGCTCGCAATACTTTGATCTGATTGATTTCTCTGATCTCATGGAATTTCTTAAAATCATCTTCCAGTTCTGCCTCCCACCCACTAACTTGCTCAACGAGTTCGATGGGGAGACTAAACTCTTTGGCGTAGAGTTTTTGACTTTCTGTGAGCATCATTTATCCTTTCAAGAAGGCGGATATCTTTACTTGCATCTCAGCGTAGATATCTTCCTTATTCCCTGTAACGTCTATCCAGACAGCACCTTCAGTTTTCCTGAACCAAGTCAGCTGCCTTTTCGCATAATTCCTTGTATTCTGTTGCAAAAGTCGAATGCTCTCCTCTTTGGTCATTAAACCCTTGAGATAATACAATATCTCGCGATAACCGATTGCCTGTAAGGCCTGACTCGATGGATGAAGCTTTCTTTTCAATAACGCCATATTCTCTTCAATCAAACCTTCCTCAACCATTTGGTTCACTCGTTGATCAATACGCGCATAAAGCTCCGGTCTTGGTCGATTTAAGATGAAGATAAGGCTGTCATATTTTGCTTCTTCGGTATCCTCTAGCTTATGTTGGGAAAGGGGCTTGTTTGTCTCTTCCAATATTTCTAGAGCACGTATTATTTTCTTCTTATCGCTTGTGGTCAACTGCTTAGCTGTAGCAGGATCAGCCTCCTGTAAACGTTTATAAAGAGCTTGTCCCCCATCCTGATCATAGGATGCTTCCAAATCTTGGCGTAATTGATCGTTGCGATCTACATCGGCAAAGGAATAGTCCTGGATGATGGCGTCCATATAGAGGCCAGTACCCCCGACAAAGAAAATAGTTTTGTTTTTACTTCCTATTTCCTCAATCTTCGCTTTTGCCAGCTCCTGATAGTCCTGAACAGTGAACCTTTCTCCAGGCTCTACAATATCGATGAGGTGGTGGACTACCCTCTTTTGCTCATCGATGCTCACCTTTGCTGTCCCGATGTCCATCCCGTTATATATCTGCATGGAATCCATTGAAATGATTTCACCATTGAAATCTTCGGCAAGCTGAAGACTGAGGTCTGTCTTCCCTACCCCAGTCGGTCCTGCGATGAAAATCAGTTTTTGCTTGCCGGTCATGTTGCCCCCTATTTGATACGGTAAAATAGTTTTTCAAATTCCTTCTTTGACACACGGACCAAGGTTGGACGGCCATGTGGGCAAGTCAACGGATAGTCGCATTTGCCTAGCTCTTGATATAAGGATTCGACTTCGTGTGTAGATAACACATCGCCTTGTTTTACCGAGGCTTTGCAAGCCTTAGTAGCCAAGCGGTGCACGATATCATCCATATCTCTCAGGGAAGAGGTGTCGGTATCGATTAAGGTGGTGAAGAGATCACCCAGCTCCGGTTGATGGAAGAGGACCGGTACTTCACGTAACACCAAGTCTCGTTCCCCGAGGAAGGAAAAAGAGAAACCCATCTCTTCTAGCAGTTCGGTCTTGCCCTTTAGTTCTTCACTTTGTAGCTCAGTCAACTTAATGTGGTCAGGATTAATCAATACTTGGCTGACTACCTCACCGGAGTTGAACTGGCGGATAAACTTCTCGTAATTGATTCGTTCATGGGCGGCATGCTGATCGATGAGTAGAAGGTCGCCGCTGGCTCCATCTTCCAGCATGATGTAGGTTTTAAAGATGATTCCTTGGAATCTCAGCTTGGGCCATGGTGGGAGCAAGGACTCCTCTTCAGTAACGCCATGGTCGAATTCCTCTTGTTCTACTTCTTCCGAGTCGATGATCATTTCAACCGAATTTTCGGGTGCATTAATTTCATCTTCATCCAAGTCTGCTATTTCAACAAAATCGAAGAGGTCTTTTTCATCATCTAGAGTAGCGGAATCGCTTTCGGCTTCTTGATTACCAGCACTGCCTGCTCCATCTTCCCTAACCAATTGATTCCCTTGATCTGAGTTCCATTGATAGGTCTGCAGAATCTTCTGATAGGCATCATCGGAGGAGAGGTCTTGTAAGATTGTTGACTTCCCTTTTGGATTATCAGCGGATTCCAGCTGGGATAGTCGAGGACGAGCAAACAAGGCTTCCTTAACAGTTTCTTCGACTAGAGATGCTAATTTATCAAACTCAAAGAAATTAATTTTCTGCTTATTCGGGTGGATATTGATATCAATATTTGCCGGATTCGTTTCTATAAAGAGCTGATAGGCAGGAAAACGACCGTTGGGAATTACTGTTTTATACAAGTCTTCTATTATCTTGCGTATCTCCTCATGTTCAACATAGCGGCCGTTAACATAGAGAAACTGCATTTGTCGGTTAGCTCGGAAATAGGTATTATCTCCTATACTGCCACGCAAGTTGAAGTTTTCACTTTCCCCCTGGATAGTTATAAGAGACTCAAAATAGGTTAAACCGAAGAGGACCATCAGGTTCTCTTCAAAGCTATTGTCCTTATTCGTTTGGAAAATATGTCGTCCATCCTTGATAAACTGAAAAGATATCTGGGGATTGCCAACAGCAAGGCTGTACATTAGGCTGGTAATCTGATTTCCTTCAGCTTGATCGGACTTCAGAAACTTTTTGCGAACAGGGACATGGAAGAATAGGTCTTCCACGACAATTTCGGAACCGGTGGACATGGCCATCGGTTTTTTACTGATTAACTTAGAATTTTCGTATTGTAATTCGCTGCCTAGAGATTCAGGTTCGGTTTTGGACCGCGCGGAAACGCGGGAAACCGAGACGATACTCGCTAAAGCCTCCCCGCGAAAGCCTAAAGAATGGATTCGGTAAAGGTCATCGAAATCGCTGATTTTTGATGTGGCATGGCGCTCAAAAGCAGTCTCAAAGTCATCCTTCTCAATACCGGATCCATTGTCCTGTACATGGATGTACTCTTTTCCGCCTTTTCGGATCTCCACAATGATAGAATCCGCACCGGCGTCAATCGAGTTCTCAACCAGCTCTTTAACCACAGAAACCGGCCGTTCAATCACTTCTCCGGCGGCTATTTTTTGTATCGTTTCGGTAGATAATACTTGAATCATAAACACCAACTTAATCCACGTCTTGACTGCGCAAGACAAACTGATTCAACAGGTTTAATGCTTGAATAGGACTGAGCTCTTCGATATTGATATCCTGTAATTCCCGAATGATCGTGTCCTTCTCGAATGCAGTAAAGTCATCATTGAGCCTGGTTTGTTCCGGTAAGTCAGCCAGCGCATTCAGCTCGTTACCCTCATCGATGGTTGTAAGCAAGTAGCTTGCTCGTTGAAGCACTTCTTGCGGCAAGCCGGACAAGCGAGCAACTTCAATGCCGTAACTCTTATCTGCTTTTCCATCTATAACTTTTCTCAGGAAGAGGAGGTCGCCCCCCTGTTCTTCGATATCCACCTTCTTGTTTTGAACATCCTCACATTGATCGCTCAACGCGGTTAACTCATGATAGTGGGTAGCAAACAGGGTCTTCGCCTTCGTCTCTCTTGAGAGATATTCAACGATGGCATAGGCAATTGATAAACCATCATTCGTGCTGGTACCCCGCCCTACCTCATCGAGAATGAGAAAGCTTCTATTAGTCGCATCTCGTAGGATGTTGGCCATCTCCTTCATTTCAACCATGAAGGTAGAATCGCCACTAGCTAAATTATCAAGGGCACCAATTCTCGTGAATATCTGATCGGTGATAGGTAGATGACAAGAGTCAGCCGGCACGAAGCTACCAACTTGTGCCATAAGCACAATCAACGCATTCTGTCTCATATAGGTCGATTTACCGGCCATGTTCGGACCCGTGATGATGTGAATTCGATTGCCGGCATCGCCTATCTCTAAATCATTACCGATAAACTGAGAAGAGGTCTGCTCAACTACTGGATGGCGGCCATTTTTGATCGTAATCTCATCGCTATCGTGGAAAACGGGACGTACGTAGTTATTCTTCTTAGCCACTTTCGCAAAAGAGAGGAGAACATCAAGACGGCCAATGGTTTCTGCCGTAGTTTGAATTCGGACCGTTTGTTGGCCTATATAAGATCTTAGCTCTTGGAAAAGATTGTATTCATAGTCGAAGATGGCCTGCTCGCTACCTAATATGATTCGCGTTTGTTCTTCCAATTCGTCGGTGAGAAAGCGTTCGGCATTTTTTAATGTTTGCCTCCTCCGGTAGTCGTCCGGAATCTTTTGTAGATTCGAATTGGTTACTTCAATGAAGTAGCCCATGTTCTTCTTAAAGACCACACGTAGGTTCTTTATCCCTGTTCTCTCTTGCTCTTCAACCTCATAATTGAGTAGTCTTTCCCTAGCCCTATCGCTGGATTGACGGATATGATCAAGCTTTTCATCGTAGCCCGTTTTGATGAGACCACCTTCCGTCAGGGTCAGTGGAGGATTCTCCTCGATTGCCTTCTCTATGGCAACAGCGACATCCTGAATCGTATCAAGGTCATCCCCAATCTTCTTTAATAAGGGTGAATCCGTTTCAGATAGGAGGACTTTCAACGCAGGAAGAGGCTTCAAGGATAAGCCTAGTGCCAGCATGTCTCTGGCATTCCCCCGATTATAGGAAAACTTACTCAACAGCCTTTCTAAATCATATATCTTGCTGAGATTATCGTTGATCTTGGTCTGAAGGACTAAGTTATGATAGAAGTAGTCGACGATATCCAGTCTCTCTTCGATATCATCAACATCGAGCAGCGGAAATTCAAGCCACTTGCTCAGGAGCCTAGAGCCAATCGCCGTTTGGGTTTGATTCATAACACCCAGCAAGGAATGCTTCTTTGAACGGGTGTTGATATTGTAGTGAATCTCCAAGTTCTCCCTGGTTGAGGCGTTCATTTTTAGGACTTGCTGAGGATTCAACCACCGGACTTCATTTAAGTGGTCTAGTTTCTTATCTTGGAAACTGTAAATATAATCCAGCATGGTCGCTAAAGCTATGCTAGCCATTAAATGCTTATCCATCGACTGTCGGTTCTTCTTACTGAGGTATTTGTTTAGGATTGCCTCAACGTTCTTGTTATCATAGGCGACCGGATTGAGGCGCGTCAAAAAGATGCCTTCTCTTTCCACATAAGCAAGGTCAATGGCATCCTGGTCTGGGACCTCATTAAGAAAACTCTTTTGAACGAAATCTTCATCGTTTATAAAGAGAAGTTCGGATGGTCTCAGGGTCGTAATCCAATCGAGTATGCTGGTTTCAATCGATTGAACTTCTTTTAACTCCGTTGCTGAAATTTCTCCTGTTGAAATATCTGTATAGGCAATCCCTAGGCGATGGCCATGCACATAGACCGCCAACAGATAGTTATTCTCTTTTTGGTTTAAGGAATCGGTATCCGTCAGCGTTCCGGGGGTGATGATACGAGTAACCGATCTTTTCACTAACCCCTTAGCCTCAGCCGGATTTTCCATTTGGTCAACAACTGCTACTTTTTGACCGGCGGTGACCAATCTGGAGATATAGGTTTCCACCACGTGTTGGGGAACCCCGCACATGGCAGCCCTTTCTTCCAGGCCGCAATCTCGCTCAGTCAAAGCAAGTTCCAGTATCCTGGATGCGGTTTCCGCATCATCAAAGAACATCTCATAGAAGTCGCCTAAACGATACATGATGATACAGTCCGGATGCCGACGTTTAATAGAAATGTAGTGCTGCATCATCGGGGTTAACTTGTCATAATCTAAGGTTTTCCACCTCATCACTACACTCCTTTCGTATAGTTAATTAGATTCTCTTTGCCGTCAAGGAAAAAGAATTGCAGGACACGATCTCCACGTCCACCATTTCACCTATCATACTAGCATCGCCGGGGACATGGACCAGCTTGTTCTCTGCGTCTCTGCCGGATAGCATCTGGTCGTTGTTTTTCGATACCGTCTCCAATAAGACTCTGGACTTTTTGCCCACATCCTTTTGGTTGCTTTCTAAGAAGATGGGATAGATGACATCCAAAAGCTCTTGGAACCGACGGCTGGCAACTTCTTCGGGGATTTGATCCTCCCGTTTTGCCGCCTGGGTGTCAGGCCTTGGTGAGTAGATGAAGGTAAAGGCGGAATCAAACTTAACCTCTTTGCAAAGGTCCATCGTATCTTGGTGGTCTTCCTCTGTTTCACCTGGGAAGCCTACAATGATATCCGTAGATAGTGCTATCCCCGGAATCCGGTCTCTTAATTTTTTAGCTAAGGCGATGAACTGTTCACGGGTATACTTACGGTTCATTTCTTTAAGGACCTTGTTGGATCCCGATTGGAGGGCTAAGTGGAAGTGGCGCTCAATCTTTGGAGACTCCGCGATGACATCAATCAGTTCATCAGGTACATCCTTAGGATGGGAAGACATGAAACGAATGCGCTCGATGCCGTCAATCTCATGGACACGGCGAAGGAGTTCAGCAAAAGAAATCTCATCACCATCATTACCGTAGGAATTGACATTTTGACCGAGGAGCATAATTTCCTTGTAACCTCTCGCAGCCAAAGCTTCTACTTCCGTGATGATCTCTTCAGAAGAACGGCTAGTCTCCCTTCCTCTCGCATAAGGGACGACACAGTAACTGCAAAAGTTATTGCAACCCGTAGAGATGTTGACGTAAGCAAAGCTGGAACTGGTACGATCGTAGTCTAACTGGTCGTCTTCATAAGCCTCGATATCAAATACTCTCTCCCCTGTTTCTTTGTGTCTAGCCAAAAGCTGGGGCAATTTTGCGATATTGCGAGTACCGAAGACCAAATCAACCTGTGGGTACTTCTCTTTGATGATGTCGCGGGCAGGACCGGTTTGCATCATGCATCCGCTGATAGCAAGAATCTTATCCGGGTTCTCTTCCTTCCACTTCTTATACGTACCAATCTGCCCATACACTTTCAGCTCAGCATTTTCCCTGACAAGGCAGGTGTTATAGAGGATAAAGTCCGCTTCGTTCTTTTCCTCGGTTGGTTGGTAGCCTATATTCTCGAGAAGGTAAGCGATACGCTCGGAATCGTGCTCGTTCATCTGGCAACCATAAGTGACGATTTTGTACTTCATGTTACTCCTTCTAAGAAAAGCCGATTGCCTTGGCATACAGCTTTCAAAACATGATAGATGTTCTATTGTATAACCATTTGTTCAATAAGAAAAAAGGTCTTCGATATCGAAGACCTTTGATGAATCAAACTATTTACGCTTCAGTCGTTTCGTCGTCATCCTCAGTTGTTTCTTCAGCTTCTTCAGTTGCTTCTTCAACTTCAACTTCTTCTGCGACGTCAACTTCCTCTTCGTCTTCCGTAGCTTCTTCTGCTTCTTCAACAACGATGACTTCATCATCGATTGATGCAGGTTCTTCGGCTACTTCTTCGACTTCCTCGACTTCAGCTTCTTCTTCAGTTTCCTGGACTTCAGCTTCTTCTTCAACTTCCTCAGTAGCAGCTACTTCTTCTACATCTGCTTCTTCTTGGTAGTCAGCGTACTCGGTATCGAACTCTTCAGTTTCGACAGCTTCATCCGCTTCAGCTACATACTCATCTGCTGATGAATCTACAAGATCAAGTTGAGCAGCAATTAGGTCGCCTAGGTTAGTACCAATGTCAGAACTATTATCAAATGCTAACTTTTGCTTTGGTTGTCTTTCTCTGCGAGCCTTTTGCTCTTTCTTAGGCTTTCTGTCGAACTTAGAATCATCGCGAACTTGCTCTTCCCTTGGTTTTTCAACTGGTTCTTGTAGAGCTCTGATGCTAAGAGCGATGCGTTGGCGATCTTCTTCGATGTCAAGGATCTTAACTTCGATTTCGTCACCAACTGTTAATTCGTCAGAAGGCTTTTCTACGTGATGGTTAGCGATCTGAGAAACGTGAACCAATCCTTCAACGCCTTCTTCTAGACGAACGAAAGCACCGAAGTCGATTAGGTTAACAACCTCACCCTTAACCGTGTCACCTGCTTTATTGTTTTCAATAAAACGGTCGAATGGCTTTGGAGCTAATTGCTTCAAACCTAAAGAGATACGGTTTCTTTCACGATTAGCTTTTAAGACGACTGGTTCAACTTCTTGACCAACTTCTAATACGTCTGAAGGCTTGTCTATTCTTGACCAAGAGATATCAGATACGTGAATAAGTCCGTCTACGCCGCCAAGGTCTACGAAAGCGCCGAAGTCTGTCATACGTACGACTTCACCCTTGATCTTTTCGCCAACAACAATATTATCCCAAATTTCATCAAGCTGTGTTTCTTTTACTGCACGGCTAGATAAAACTAAGCGTCTTTTTCTCTCGTCAATCGAAATGATTTTGCATTCGAGTGTTTGACCGACGAACTGCTTAAAATTCTTTACATAATATGTTGTGATTTGAGATGCTGGAATAAAACCATTGATTCCCATTGCATTAACTACGAGTCCGCCTGAATTCTCACCAGTGACTTTAGCTTCAATAGTTTCATCATTCTCAAACTTATCAACTAATTTTTGCCAGTTCTTCAAGCCCTCTACTCTTCTGGTAGAAAGAACAACGTTACCTTCGCCATCATCTAACTTGATGACGTAAACGTCAATCTCTTCACCTTCATGGAAAGCATTTTGTGGATTCTCACGCTCTTCATCAGACATTTCATCTGTCTTGATGATACCGTCAGAACGATAATGAATATCTACATAAACTTCGTCCTCTTTAACTGCAAGAACAGTTCCCTTGACGATGTCTTTAGGGTAGATTTTCACCATACTGTCTTCTATTTGCTCCATGAATTCTTCATTACTAAAATTGTCCATTTCTGTGACGACCTCCTCAATTATCCAATCTGGCGTGCTAGCGCCAGCCGTTACTCCTATTCTATCGTATTTTGCTAGTGTTTGCAAAACTAAATCACTTAATTCTTCAATCTTAAAAGTGTTCTCTGTATTATTTTTCGCTACCTGAGCAAGTTTCTCCGTATTGGATGACTGCTGTCCCCCAATGACGATCATCGCATCGACTTCTTTCGACAACTCGTCGACTGCTTCTTGTCGTTCCTTCGTCGCGTTGCATATGGTTGGTCTGATGACAGCCCCTTCATCCTTGGCTACAAGCAGTTCTGCCAACCGATTAAAGTAGTCCCTGCGATTGGTGGTTTGGGAAATAATGAAGGTAGGACGTGAGGGTTGAAAAGCCTCAACATCTTCCTCACTTTGGATTACCACGGTATCCTCGTCGAAGTAGGATTTCATGGCGACAATCTCGGGATGGTCAGGGTCACCAATAATGACGATTTGCTTGCCTTCTTCATTTTGTTTTTTCGCCAGTTTGTAGATGCCTAAAAGGACAGGGCAAGTTCCATCTACAAGAGTTGCTCCGGTTTCAAGGAGCCCTTCCCTCTCTTCTTTGGTAACACCGTGGGCTCGCAAAATAACGACGGCATTTTCATCAAGTTTTTCCTTGGCATCTTCCATAGAATCAAGCTCTTGCAATCCTTCGCTTTTGCGACGTTCGATATATTGATTGTTATGGACAAGTTGCCCATAGGAAAAGACTGCTTTATTATCGACTTCTTTCAACGCTTCCTGGGTCTTCTCATCGATATTCTTTACGCCAAAGCAGAAGCCCGCTTTATCAGCTAAGATAACCTTCATAAATCAAATCCTCAACTCTCTAATCGGAAAAGTCGGAAACACTGTAATCCGTAGAATAAATCGTATTGAATATATCTTTGGAAAGCTCTCTTCGTCCTTCCCTTGAGCCCATTTCCTTATAAGGTTCATAGTGGATAATGGGATGGAATTGCACGATTAGAGGTTTCCTAAATTTCAATTCGGAAATAACGCTGGCGACTAAGACATCACTCTTTCCTCGGATAGCAAGAAGACCAACACCTGACTTCATATTATGGGGGCTGATTTCCTTCACCCGAGTACCTTCAGGAAATATACCAATCTGTTTGTCATTATTGAGATAAGCTAAAATCTTACGAATCGCATCGATGTCATTAGCCTCTCGGTCGATAAAGACGACCCCTAATTTTCTGAAAATCCAATTGAAAAACTTATTCTTCCCCAGCTCTTGTTTCCCGACAAAATGCAGTTTACCGGGATAGGCGCAAGCTAAGGCAAAGATATCTCGAATAGAAAAATGGTTAGCACAAACGATAAGCCTTTGATCCATCTGTATTTCCGGCCTATCTTTCACCTGGTAATCGAACCAGACGTGAAGATACACCCGGAGAATCGCAACTAGAATACTATACATGGTATTTTTTATTCCACTCCTTAATCATCAATTGAACAACTTCATCTGTTGTTAAGTCCGACGAGTCGATAAAAATGGCATCATCAGCCTGTCGTAATGGGGATTCTTTCCTGGTTGAGTCGAAGCTATCCCTACGTATGATATCCTGTAGGGTTTCTTCGAGGGCCATCCCCGAAACATTCTTCACGTCATGGAAGCGCCGGTTTGCCCGAACTTCCGGTGATGCGGTTAAGTAAAACTTCATCGAGGCGTTAGGGAGGACGACAGTACCGATGTCCCTCCCATCGAGTACGATATTGGTATCTTCCGAAAGTTCTCTTTGTTTCTTTACAAGGAAGTCCCTCACCTCCTTATAGGAGGCAATGAGAGATACCTGCTCGGTTACCTCTTGGCTGCGAATTTCCTGGCTGACATCATTACCATTGACAAGAATATCATCGCCTATCACCCGAATATCGAAATCATCCAAACTATCAACCACGGCGGCTTCTTGATCTACCGGACAGGACTCTTTTAGACAGTAGTGGGTGATGGCCCGGTACATGGCCCCCGTATCTAAATAGGAGAAACCAAGTTCCTTCGCTAACAGTTTGGCAATTGTGCTCTTTCCAGCCCCTGATGGGCCATCTATAGCTATTGAGTATACCATGAATCACTCCAATTCTTTCGTATTATCGACCGCCGCAGACAAGCCTGCTAAATAGCCGGTCGAAAATGCGAGTTGTAAATTGTAGCCACCGGTTAAAGCGTCAATATCGATGACCTCGCCGGCGAAGTATAAGCCCTTTTGGATTTTGGATTCCATCGAGGACGGGTTGATTTCTCTGACATCTACCCCACCTTGGGTAACCACCGCTTGCTTGAATTCGCCAAGGGATTTATAGGTTAGGGGAAAACTTTTCAATAAGCGAACAAGGTCTTCTTGATTAGCTTTTGTTAACTCGTTGATAGGTGTCCGTAAGCCAATATTGATTTGGTCAGCGAAGACGGGGACCATACTCTTGGGCAGCAAAGTTTCCAGCAAAGTTTGGAAGAGGCGGTTAGGTCCCTTATCCCGCTCACGGATAATCCGTTGGTAAAGTTCATCAGCACTCAGGGCAGGTTTCCAATCCAAACTGAGGTCAACGTCGTTAGTTTTAAGTCCGCCCAAGTAACTGGACAGAGTCAGGACGACAGGCCCTGAGATGCCATTATTGGTGAAAACCAAGTCCCCAAACTCGACATATTTCTTCTTTTTAATTTTTAGGGTGAGTTCGATATACTTTAAAGAAAGACCTTCAACTTCTCTAATCCAAATATCTTTCAGAATAATGGGAACTAAAGAAGGATAGGTATCCTTAATCCGGTGTCCGAAGGACTTTGCAAAACGATAACCATCCCCGGTTGAACCCGTCGTCTCGTAGGACAAGCCTCCACAGGCAATGATCACTCGATCATAGGTTTGGGTTGCGTCGGAAGTCTTAACTTCAAATACCTTGTCCTGCTCATTGTAGAGAACAGACACCACTTCCTGCTTAAACAACTGCTTGACTCTTAATTCTCTTAACTTCCCGTTGAGAAAACGGATTACATCGCTGGATTTATCCGATTGGGGAAAAACTCTTCTCCCCCTTTCCACCTTGAGAGGAAGGCCGCCATCCTGAAAGAAGTCCATCAAGTCCTGAGGCGACAGATGGCTATACGAGGAATAGAAAAACTTGGGGTTCCTTTTGATTGCCTCAAAGAACTCCATTTGTGTGCAATCATTGGTCAGATTACATCTGCCTTTGCCGGTGATGTAAAGCTTCTTCCCCAACTTTTCATTTTTATCATAGATGGTAACCTCTGCGCCATGTTGGGCGGCGGAGATCGCGGACATGGCCCCTGCTGGACCCATGCCGATTACAGCAATGCTCAATTTATCCATTAACTTTCAATTTCCTCTAATCCTAGTTATCTAGTAGCTTCATCTAAGCCTGTTATCTCCTCTTGGTTCAGTAGTCGGTAATCACCTACCTTCGTATCCAAGCGGACGTCACCGATTCTCACACGAATGAGGCGACGAACCTGAAAACCTTGCGACTCAAAAATTCTTCTCACTTCTCTCTTCTGTCCCTCGTGGAGGGACACGGTGACTAGCGAATATTTGTCGTAGGTTTCCGGCTGCCAATCTTCCAAGAGGGAAGTTAAATTGGGCCATACCCCAGGATCTAAGAAGCTTACGTTATTAACATGGTAGTCAGCTCCCTGGTAAGACACGCCCATTTTTATCTTGTCTAATGTTTGCTGTTGTATCGGCTTATCCAGTAAAGCGATGTATTCTTTTTCAATCTCATAGCTCGGATGGGCAATATGGTTAGCAAAGTCCCCATCATTCGTTATAATCATCAAGCCTTCCGAATCGTAATCCAAGCGACCTGCAGAAAACAACTGGAGGTCTCTTGGAAAATAATCATAGACAAAGTGGTCGTGATGAGGATCACTATGGCTGGACAGGACGGCATAGGGCTTGTTGAAGAGGTAGTATACTTTTTCAGATTGGGCTTGGATTTTTAGGCCATCAATCTCTACCTTGTCTCCGTCATTAACCTGATAACTGAGGTCCGTCAGCGCTTGGCCGTTAACCCGAACACGCCCATGTTTGATGATTTCATCGGCTTTTCTTCTCGAACAGAAACCAGTAGAAGCGATGAACTTGTTAATCCTCATCCTCAGAGCCTTCCTCATCAAACTTGTCCAGGAGAGCAGTAACTTCTTCTTCGTTGGGCAGGTCTTTCAAGGACCTCAAGCCAAAGACTTTCAGGAACTCGCTGGTTGTACGATAGAGAATTGGGCGACCGATTTTATCCAAGCGGCCGGCCTCCTCGATGAGCCCCTTACTGAGCAAAGTCTCGAAGGAAGAGGAGCTCTTAACCCCTCGAATGTTATCCACTTCCACTTTGGTAATCGGTTGTTTATAGGCGATCATGGCCAATGTCTCCATTGATGAACCGGTCAGTCGCTGTTTTCGTTTTCGATCAACCAGTTCGGCGTAAAACTGCTCATGTTCTTTTCGCGTGGATAGCTGATAGGCATCACCGTAGGCATGAAGAACTAGCCCGCGCCGTTGATGATCGAACTCATCCTCCATCTCCTGCATAAGCTTCTTCGTTTGAGTCGGTGTAATACCTAAGATTTTCGCGATATCGCTAACTTCTAACGGGTCTCCCCATAAAAAGAGCAGTCCCTCAATGACTGCTTTTTGTTCTCTCTCATCCATAATCTACTCCGTCATCCCTAAGATTTCTTTTCTAAGCTATAGAGGGTAATTTTCTTATTGCTGTCCTGGCGTATGGATAACTCTTTGGTCTTCGACAGTTCCAGAACAGTTAGAAACGTTGCAATCAATCTTGGCTTACTTACCTTTAAATTGGGAAACAGGTCCGTGAAGGTAAACTTCTTCTGGTTTTCCATCAAGTCCCTGATCTTCCCTTGAATATCGGTTAAGGAGTACTCATCCGCATTCATGATGGCCGATACATAGAACTCTTTGGGGGCTTTTCGGCTTCTATCAAAAATAAGCAATATCGACTCGTATAATAGGTTGGGATCGCCCTTAATATCCAGGACTTCTTCCTTAGCGAAGGGGCTTAAATCCTCTTGTAATTTGGTGTATTCCCCTTCGTTAGCGTTTTCGGTTTCCCTCAACCGCAGAGCCAACTCTTTGAACCGTTTATAAGCGATAAGCCGCTCAATCAACTCTTCTCGGGACAAGACCTCATCGTCATCCTCGATGCTGTCAGAAATCAAGGTACGAGCCTTCATGACAACAAGCATGGAGGCCATCTGGATGAAGCTACTCAATTCATCGGAGGATATTGTGATGGTCTGCATAGCGGTCAGAAACTCTTCGGTAATTGAGGAAATCTCAATGTCATAGATATCAATTTTAGATTTGGCTATTAGTTCTAATAGCAGGTCCATTGGGCCATTAAAATGTTCCGTTGAGATTTGTATCATTGTCTTAACCCATAGCGAATAGCTGTAGCAAGCCTGAATAGATCGAATTGATAATCGGACCGATAATTCTACTCATCGTGCCTGTGGCTACTAAAAACAATAAACCGAAGTAAAAGAGTCTTTCATTCATCGAAATCCACCTCGTCCATGACCCAGGTAGGAATGACATGATTACTTTTGATCCATCCAGTGGTGGTAGAGGGAATAAATTGAAGACGGCAAAACCAACGCCATAAATACTAATGAAAAAGAGGACTGTACGGATAAAAGTCATACCATGTGGAATAAAGCTGAGTAAAAAGATACTCAACGCTGCAGACACCATATTGATTCCTACCCCAGCCAATGACACCGTAAATAAGCCAGACCTTTTATTGCGGAACTTATTGGTATTGATAGGTACAGGTCTTGCCCACCCAAAATTAAAGACAAGCAAAGAGAGGGTGCCCATGGGATCCAAATGAGAAATTGGATTCAGTGTTAGGCGACCTGCTCTCTTTGCTGTATCATCTCCGTTTGCCAAAGCGATTAAACCGTGAAATAATTCGTGGCTAATAATGGTGTATAGCAAGGCAAATACTCTAGCTAGTGTTGTCACTAGATTGAAATCATTCATACGTTCTCCGACTATTTGTTGTTCTTCAAGTAGATGTTGAAGTAGGCGTACATGATACCGATAATTGATTTGGAGTCAGTAATCTCAAAATTCAATACCATTTGGTAGAGCTCATCGATAGGATACTCCTCTACTTCCAAGAACTCGCTGTCATCTAAATCCAGCTTGGATGGAACCAAATCAGTAGCCAAAAATAGGCTTAGTTTTTCATTGGTAAAGCCAGGCGATGCATAGGAGTCCAATAGGTACTCTAACTTGTTTGGTTTAAAGCCAATTTCTTCCTGCAATTCTCTTATCGCGGTTTCCTGAGGGTTTTCCTCTCTATCGATTAGACCGGCAGGAATTTCTAATAGAAAGTCCCTTACCGCTATCCGATATTGTCTTACCATGTACATGGTGCCTCGGTCAGATATGGCAATCATACCAACGGCATTGGCATGGTCGACAATCTCCCTTTTGGCATATTTCATATCCGGTAATTCTACAGTCTCTACGCGGACATTGATAATACGGCCGTCATAGATATGTTCCGTTTTTATGGTTTGTTCTGGTACTCTATTCGTCATGAATCCTTCTCTTTCTGTAGCAGATCAGCTTGCACAAGCATTTCTTCTGCGCTATTTCTTGTCAGATCGGTGATGTTGGCCCCTCCGATAAGTCTAGATTGTTCTTCTATTCTTTCGTCGCGGTCCAGTAGGCTCATTTCAGAATAGGTCTCCCCATCCTTTACTTTCTTTTCAATGAGATAGTGGTGATTGGCTAAGGCTGCAATCTGAGGTAAGTGACTGATGACGATAACCTGATGCTTCCTGCCCAATCTTTGGAGTTTCTCCCCAACGACCTGTGCTGTCCGACCACTGATCCCCGTGTCAATTTCATCAAATACGAGGGTTGGAATTTCTTGCACTTCCGCGATGACTATTTTAAATGCTAACATAAAACGCGACATTTCTCCACCGGACGCAACCTCGCTGACACTATGCATGGATTGGCCGACGTTGGTGGATATGAGAAAGTCGACATCATCCTGTCCACTCGTCGTGATAGGCAAATCTGATAGCACTTGGACCTTGAAGTCAATCTTTTGGATGGCCATCTGCTTAAGTTCATCTTTGATTCGAAGCTCCAGCTTCTCCCCGCCTTCATTTCGCTTCGTCGTGATGGCGTCGCTGATTCTTTGGGCTTGGCCCAGAAGTGCTTGTTCCTTTTTATCAAGCTCTTCTCTCTTTACATCGATTGCCGATAGGAGTCTCAGCTCTTCTTCGCATTGAGCTTGATAATTCAAGATTTCCTCAATACTATCACCATATTTTCTTTTCAACCGTTGGATGACCACAAACTGTTCGTCGATTTCTTCAATACGAATAGGGTCGACAACAATCCGGTCCCTGTAACTCTCCAGTTGATATTCTAACCGTTCCGAGTCCGCTTCTAGCTGCCAGCTGGCATCGTTAATCTCTTTCAAGTCTTCATCGCGACGGGTTAAATTATCCAGTTCCCTCGCCATAGATTGGATTGCCGACCGCACGGAATACTCCCCGGAAAAGGAGGAGATAATCTTATTAATGGCTTCGATACGGTCTTTCGAAGAGGTTAACATCTTATATTCTGTATTTAAGGCGTCTTCATCGATATCGCCTAAGTTTGCTTTTTCAATTTCTTTGATTTGATAGTTCAATAAATCAAGTTGTCTTTCCAATTCTTCTGGCGTGAGGTCAAATTTAGCTTTCTCCTGCCGAACAGATCGCAGATTACCTAACACCTGTCCTAGTTCGGCCTTTAAACCCGCCATTTCCTCTCCCACAAATTGGTCAAGAAACTTAATGTAATTATTCTTATTGGTTAATATGCTTTGGGCGTTTTGTGAGTGAATATCAATCAATTCGGCCATGATCTCTTTAAGTACGGATTGAGACACAATATGGGCATTAACTCTGGTTTTCGTTGTCTTTTGGTCATAAGACCTAGAGACGATAAGTTGGTCTTCTTCCAAGGAAAGACCATACTTGTCCAAAACTTGTTGAAGACTTTCAGTATTCTTTTCAAGAGTAAATGCAGCCTCTACGAGGGTTGCTTTATCTTCGAAACGACTCGTCCTACGATCAAGTTTGGCTCCTGACAAGAAAGAGAGGGCATCAACGAAAAGACTTTTACCTGATCCGGTTTCACCGGTGACGACGGATTCGCCGGAGTAGAAGCTGAGGTTAGTCGATTCGATAATGGCAAAATTTCGAATACTGATTTCCGTTAACATTACTGCATAAGCTCCTTAACAGCATTCACGATATCATCTAAGTACTTTCGGTCATCGACAGCGATAAAAATTGTGTCGTGGCCCGATACGATGCCCGCTACATTGTCTATTTTTGCATTGGTTATTCGTAAACCACAAATCGTAGCTGAATAGGCAATCGTCTTAACGATTACGATCTCCCCATTATGCTCCACCGATAAGCAAGCCGACTTGAACATCTTGTCGATTCTGTCATTTAACGAATCGTGAACAGTATCAAGGATGGTATACTTATACTCTCCATCGGGCGCTTGTACTTTTGATATTCTGAGTTCCTTGATGTCCCGAGATATCGTTGCTTGGGTGGCGATGACGCCATTCTCCTTTAATTTCTCTGCTAATTCATCCTGAGTCTTAATTTCGTGTTGGTCAATCAGGTCTAGAATCATTCGTTGCCTAGAATACTTCTTCATGCTTCCCCCTTACACTTTGCGTGTCATTAGCACTTTTGCAAAATCACTCAAATGCTGATTGTTAGAGATCTTAGCTAGTGCTGCATGCGCTTGTTTCGTTTTCTCTTCAACGTAGGCATTTGCTTCATCTTGATTTAATCCCTGAATGATTGTAATTTTATTCTCTTTCAGGTCTTGGTCCAAGTCAAAGAGGTCGTCTTTTGCTTGGTAAGCTAAACCAAGATTATAGGCAAAGAGGTCATAGTTTTCAGCATCGTCTTCTTTCGAACCAGCTAAAATCGCTCCGGTTACTGCAGCTGCTCGAATCAAGCCACAGGTTTTTTTCTCTACCATCATGCGGACGCGTTCAGAAGTCTGCAAATGGTCATTGGATAGGTCGAAAGCCTGACCACCAATCATACCTTCAACTCCGGTAAAACCAGCAAATTTCCCACCGGCTTTAATCATCAGGTCCCTTATTTCACTGTTTTCTACCCTGAGCATGGCATCGAAGATAATTTCAAACGCAAGATTTAAGAGACTATCTCCGGTCAATATGCCTAAGTCTTCGCCGTACTTCGCATGGACAGTTAATTCCCCTCTGCGGTAGGTGTCATTGTCCATAGCCGGTAAGTCATCATGCACCAATGAATAAGCGTGGATGCACTCCAAGGCAACGGCGTAGTCTAGCACATAGGGATAGGATTCTTTGTAAAATGTGGCTAGGTCCTCTACTGGCTCACCTAAAGCGCTTTCGAAGGAGAGCATTAGAAGGACGGGTCGGATTCTCTTGCCTCCATCAACAGCGTATCTCATCGCCTTGCCAATAACAGGCACGTTGTCTGTGTTTAGGTTTTGGTTAAGTTGATTGTCCACAGAGGAAAGAAACCAGGACGCTTCCTCCCCACCGATAATCTCTTCTAATCTCTCTTGTACCAGCTCAGCTCGTTCTCGAATAAAACTATTCATCATCAGCTCCATCATCCAAAATTACTGCAACATCCTGTCCATCAATATCTCTTATAGATAGCTCTACTTCATCTAACTGTTCATGAAGAGTTTTTCCTAATACTTTAGACTCTTGGTAAAGAGCAACTAATTCATCGATGGAAAGATCTTTATTTTGCATCAGTTGACCAATCTCCTTTAGACGAGATAAGCCTACTTCAAAATCATAATTTGTTGCCATCATTCCTCACCTTCTCTTCTACTAATATCTGTAATCTGACTCGGTCAGAAATCAATTGGTAACGCTTGCCCTTCTTCACCTCAAGAGAGGAAAGTCGCTTTCCATCAAGACTTTCCAACCACCACCGTTCTGGTTTCATCAATTGTTCATAGCGGTCATCAATCGTATTTATCGCTTTGGCTAACTCTTTCCTGCGGTCTGCTAAGGCATTGTAAATTCCTTTTGAGATGAGCAGTTGAGTTGTCCCTAGCTCATAAGTAAAAGCCGATAATCTGGATAAAGGGCTGTAGGTTTGATTGTTTCTTAAGACCTCATCAATAATGCGACGTTTCTGGTCAAAATAGTTATTAACCGACCAATCCATTTGCATCGCGATATCATCGATAACTCGATTTAGTTCCGTTTTATCCGGTGTCGCTAAGATAGCGGCTTCCGTTGGTGTTGAAGCTCGGCTGTCACTGGCCATATCGGCTAAGCTCGTATCGATTTGGTGGCCGATGGCTGTAATGATAGGTAATGTTGAAGAGGCAACAACTCTAACTAAAGATTCATCATTGTAAGAATCAAGATGCTCTGCGGCTCCCCCGCCACGGGCAATGACAATAGTGTCAACCAATTTGTTCTTATTGAAAAAAGCAATCCCTTCTTTTATTCCCTGGACACTCTCCTCCCCTTGAACAGACGAGTGATACACGATGATCTTTGTCAGAGGGTATCTACGGTTCACTTCGTTGGCAAAGTCATGGAGGACGGCTCCTCCTCTAGATGTGATGAGTCCAATCCCTTGAGGAAAGGTCTTCAAAGGTTTCTTGTTTTTGCTATCGAATAAACCTTCAATATAAAGCTTTTTCTTTAATTCCTCCAGCGCTTCCAGCTTTTCCCCACGCCCCAAAGCTCTGCTCGACTTAACTAAAAACTGATACTGCCCACCTTTAGCATATGTAGAAATGCGACCAACGAGAATGACTTCATCACCTTCCTTAAGCTGAAAATTCTTGATAGCATTCTCATCAAATATGACACAGTGGATAAGTGCTTGGTCGTCTTGTAAATCAAAATAAATGTATCTTGTTTGACGAAGATTTCGTAATTCGCCTTGGACTTCCAAAGATTTAAGTATAGGATCGGTGCTGAGTAAACTATCAATATATCTGGAAACTTCGTTCACTTTAAGAGGACGGCTCATTGCTGGCCGTCCTTCTCATCATTCACTCTGTTTTCACTTTCTACAAAGTTTTCATTCCCCTGATCTTGTAATTGAGATATTGATGAGAGCACACCATTAATAAAACGGTAGGAATTTTCATCAGAGTACTCTTTTGCTAATTCTACAGATTCATTGATGACAACTCCGGTAGGTGCCAGTTTAGTAAAACACATCTCGTTAACAGCTACCCGTAAAATGGCTAAATCTATCCGCAATAGACGTGGTAGAGTCCAATTCGTGAGGTTTTTCTCGATTAAACGATCTATTTCATCTTTGTTGGCTAACATGGATTCTAGAGATTCTTGAATGTAGGGTAGTTTACCATCCAACTCGTGAGCAATTAAAATCTGTTCGATAGAATCCGATTCATCTAAATCGAGCTGTGTTTGGTAGGCAATCTTCATTAACCAAGCACGTTGTTCACTTCTTTTCATTATATCCCCTAAACGCGAGATAAATATTCATTCGTTCTGGTATCGATACGAATAATATCTCCAATATTGACAAACAAAGGTACTGTTACGGTTGCTCCCGTTTCTACAGTAGCCGGCTTTGTAGCTCCAGTTGCCGTATCACCCTTTACACCAGGCTCAGTTTCGGTTACTGCAAGCTCTACAAAGTTAGGCGCTTGCACATCGAAGGCATTACCCTGATAAAGGCGCACGGTGGCCATATCACTTTCGCGCAGATACTGCATTGCATCGCTTACAATGTCTTCTTCCATTGGCATCTGCTCATAGGTTTCAGGGTCCATGAAGTAATAAAGTTGACCGTCATTATATAGGTACTGTAATTCCTTTGTCTCTATACGTGCTTCTTCGAATTTTTCATTTGGGTTAAATGTAATGTCTCTGGTTGTACCATGCATAACCGAGCGTAGCTTGGTTCTCACAAAAGCTGCACCCTTACCAGGCTTGACGTGCTGGAAATCAATAACTTGGAATACTTCATTGTCGTAAACGAAGGTTAACCCTTTTCTTAAATCATTAGCTGAAATCATAAATGCCTCCTCATTAATTTACCGTTATTATATCAACTACATTTCCCATGAACAAACAAAACAGGAGAATAATGCATATTTATTCTCCGTAAAACGAGACAGAATAATTGTGATAACGTTAGCTTTTCGCCTATATTATACAATAGTTTACATATCTGTTTATCTATTTCCAATATTTAAATCGAATCTTAATATATTGGAAAGATTCCAGAACATGGTCATCTCGCACTAGGTCGCTTCCTTCGAGGTCAGCGATGGTTCTTGCCACGAGGGCCATCCTTCGATGCGTCCTCAAAGATAACTGATAATGTTTTGTAAGTTGATTAAGACTTGCTTCACTATCTTTACTCAAGTTTAGCTCTTTTAAACTTAACCCATCATTAACTTCCCCATTACATCGAAAACTTTTTGCTTTAAATCGGTCCGTTTGCATCTTTCTGGCTAGGATGACTTTTTGGTACATGACTTCGCTGGACCCTTCGGGATCACTATATTCCAGAACAAGTGCATCGTCATCCTTCTTATAGGGGCGCTTACATTCCATGGTTAGATCAATCCGATCAAGTAAGGGGTGTGATAGTTTGGAAAGATAGCGGTCGACGTCACCAGGGCGACATTGGCATTCATTCTCCGGATCTCCATGATTGCCACAGGGACAAGGATTAGTTGATGCTACAAACTGGAAGTTGGAAGGTAAAACCCATCTCCTACCGGTCCGGTTAATCGTAAAATTTCTACTTTCCATAGGTGTTCGCAATAGTTCCAAGCTTCTTCGGGGAAACTGGAGAAGTTCATCCAAGTATAGAACTCCATTGTGGGCTAAGGTAATCTCACCAGGTTTAACAGGTACCCCCCCGCCAAGCAGAGCAACTTGGCTCAATGAATAGTGAGGTGACCGGAAGGGTGGATAGCTGACAATTGGGTTGTCGTTTAAGCCGTCAATCGTCGAATAGATACTCGTACATTCCAACTGCTGAGCATCATCCAGAGGCGGAAGGATGGTTGGAAGCCTGTCTATGGCCATCGTCTTCCCTACCCCTGGTGACCCAATCAAAAGGAGCGAGTGACGGCCAGCCGCAGCTATAGTCATCAGTCTTTTGAGTTTGCTTTGAAGAATCATATCGCTGTAATCTACAGGGCTGATTAGTCGTCCTAGTCTATTCTTTCTCTTCTTGTTGCTAGCTGCCTTTATGTTCTCTTGCCCTTGCAAGAAGAGGATGACTTGATCCAAGTTCTCGCAAGGATAAATTTCGATACCATCGATTACGGAACATTCTTCTAGATTATCCAAGGGGAGGAGAATCTTAGTATAGCCTTCTTCTTTTAAGCGAAGCACTAAAGAGATCGCCCCTGTCACTCGCCGTATTTGTCCGTCCAGAGAAAGCTCACCAAGATAGGCGTATTCAGAGAGGCGGTGTATGGGAACCAGATGCATGGCCCCTAGCATGGCCATCAAGATGGGGAGGTCATAGTGACTTCCTCCCTTCCTGTCATTTGCTGGATAGAGATTGATGATGATCCGACCAAGAGGCATCCGGATATTGACGGCGTTTAAGGCGGACCGGATGCGTTCTTTTGATTCGAGAATGGAAGTGGAAGGTAAACCCACAATATAAAAAGCAGAGAATCCGTTAAGAATCTCTGCTTCTACGTGGGTGATTTTACCTTCGATACCGTCTAAGTTAGCTGTAACCGTATTCGATAGCAAAATGTACTCCTTTAATTCAATTGATGTTTGTCTAAGAAGGCTTGAAAGTCTTCAGGTAAGGTTGCCAGAATGTTGATTTCTTTTCCGGTTTTTGGATGATTGAAACGAAGCTCATGGGCGTGTAGGAGCTGCCTTTCCGTTTTGAACTTCTGCTTTTTATATCCATACAAGCGGTCTCCAACGACCGGATGTTTAAGATAGGCGGCATGAACACGAATTTGGTGAGTTCGGCCAGTCAGGATTTCCACTTCGCAAAAGCTAGCTTTGTCGGTTGCTTTTACTTTCCTGAATATACTCTGGCTGTATTTCCCATCATCACGTACCGTCATCAGTTTTCGATTATGTGGGTCTCGACCAATTGGCTGTTCTACTTGGACGAGATCCGAGCCGATATGATCTTCGAGAACCGCATAGTAGAGTTTCTTGACCAAGCGATTTTGGAATTGGTTTTGAAGGTTGAGATGACTTTCATCGTTCTTAGCAATAATGATCGCACCACTGGTGTCCGCATCCAAACGGTGGACGATGCCCGGCCTGTCTTCCCCATTTACCGAAGACAAGGGAACTGACAGAGCTAGCAAAGCATTTACCAATGTTCCCTGACGAAGGCTTGGGGTAGGATGGACGATGAGACCGGCCGGTTTGTTAACTACAAGGATGTCTTCATCTTCATAGAGAACCTCTAAAGGGATGTCCTCCGCTTCCAAAGGGATTGGTTCAAAGTAACCTAGGTCTACTTCAATCTTATCGCCGGCTTTTAAGGCATAACTGGCTTTTGCTGGTAAACCGTTGACTAAAATGCTTGCAGCTTGAATCGCTTTCGCCATTTTTGATCTGGAGATATCTTCGAAATAATCGGCTAAGGCATAATCCAATCTCTCCCCTATCATTTCTTCATTGTAGTTTGTCTCAATGATCATAGGTCCTCCTAGGACAATTGCCAATTGATACTAGTCATATTATTTCTGGTTAAGTAGCGATTGATTTTAGAGAAAGGCTTGGAACCAAAGAATCCGCGATAGGCAGATAAAGGAGAAGGATGTGCCGACATGAGAACCAAGTGATTAGGATTAGTAATGAACTTTGCATGACTTTGGGCAAATTTCCCCCAAAGTACAAAGACTAGAGGTTCTTCCCTATCACCCAAGAGGGCAATTATCTTATTGGTCAAGGTCTGCCAACCTAAACCAGCGTGGCTGTTAGCCTCATGAGCCCGGACTGTAAGTGTACTATTGAGAAGCAGAACGCCTTGAGAAGCCCATTGGGTCAAATCGCCATGGCCCGGAGGGGTAATCCGCAAATCTTCCTTCATCTCCTTATAGATGTTAACTAAAGAAGGAGGTATAGCCACTCCTTGATTTACGGAAAATGCCAACCCATTTGCTTGGCCATCACCATGATAAGGGTCTTGGCCAATGATGACGACTTTACAATCAGCATAGGAGACCAACTCCAAGGCTCTAAAAATCTGTCTAGCGGGTGGAAAGACGTTATAATTCTGGTACTCATTAATTAAGAGCTTTCTCAATTCCTGATAGTAGGCCTTGCCCCACTCATCTCTAAGCAAGTCGTCCCAATCATTTCCGATGTGTACAGCCATATTCACCTACTTCTTTATTCTTCCGCTATCACCATTCTCCTGTTCTATGAAAAGAATGTAAATGATAAAGAGGGCCGAACCGATGGTAATCGCAATATCTGCGACATTAAATACAGGAAAGTTGATCTGAGAGACCAAGTCGACTTTAATGAAGTCCACTACAAAGCCTCGTAGCAAACGGTCGATAAAATTACCCAACGTACCACCGATGAGCAGTCCTACTGTAATATTCAAGAAGAGGGAATCCTTGCCTTGGGTGAAGAGGTAGTAGAAGAGCATGGTGACCACGATAATGGTGATGATATAGAAGAACCACATGCGGCCTTCTAAAATTCCAAAAGCAGCTCCTCGATTTTCGACATAGCGAAACTCCAAAAGTTCTCCGATAACCTGGATACCCTTGGTCCCTTGAAGAGTATTGTAAGCCCATAATTTTGACAGTTGGTCAATGATGACGACAACAACGCTGATAATGATTGCTAGCATAACTTTCCTTTTCTAAACTATCACAGGAAGATTCCCAGATTGTTTCAAGTAAAAAAGGGATGATGACATCCCTTATCTTCGTTACTTTTGTAATTCTGATTATAGCTGGTATAAGCTGTGTTGAGAGACTGCTTCAGAAATTGATCCGTCTACTTCAACGCCCTTTGGCACGATAACATAGATGTCTTTAGTGACCTTTTGAATATTGCCGTTCAGTGCGTATACACCGCCACTGACAAAATCAAAAATCTGGCGCTTCTTGTCAACTTCAAGCATCTCTAAGTTTAAAACTACCGTGCGGTTCGCTGTGATGTTATCTATTACGCTAGGGCCATCATCATAAGTCAAAGGTTCTTGTATGCAAATTTTCATCTTGTTGGAGGAAGAGGAAGAGTTGGATACATTCACTATGTTAGATGAACGTGTATTTCTACTGGATTCTCTGTAACTTGATGGAGCTTCTTCCGTAGAAGTGCTTACCGGTTCAGACTCACGAACAGTGTCCGTATCTTGAACGGAATCTTCATACTGATCATAATACTCATCAGTGTACTCATCATCATAATATTCGTCTTCAATACCAATCATATTCTTAATCTTATCCATGAAACCCATATCAAGCCTCCATTATTTATAACTTCGTTGCCCAAAAATTGCAGATCCGATTCTGATCATTGTCGAACCTTCTTCTAATGCTATCTGATAATCGTGGGACATACCCATCGATAGTATCTTCATCTTAGTGTTATTATACATGATTTTCTGTGTTGTATTGAACAATTTTCTCATTTCCCGAAAATTATATCGTAATTCATCTTGGTTTTCCGTAAACGGACCGATATTCATCAGCCCTTCAACCTGGATATAATGGCAATCTTCGATCGTTTTGAGTATTTCCTCAAGATTAGTAGGATTAATGCCACCCTTTTGCTCTTCCCCCACCACATTCACTTGAATGAGAACCTTGAAGACGTGGTCTTCTCGTTTGCCTATGCGTTCTAATTCCTTGATTAAGCTAAGCCGATCAACGGATTGAATCAAGGCAACATCCAATAAGTCTTTGACTTTGTTAGATTGTAAGCGCCCAATCATGTGGAGGTCACTTCCTCGAAACAAGGCTTTCTTTCTCTTTATCTCTTGAACCTGATTTTCTCCGAAAATGTGGATCCCTTCGTTCATGGCCTCTAAAACCAAGTCATCATCAACCATTTTACTGACCGCAACCAGACTGATATCTTCCGGGCCATGCCCAAAAACCGCAGCACTCTCCTCTATATTTTCTTTGATTTCAAGTAAGTTTTCTCTAACGGTCATCAGTAAATCTCTCCAATCTGACTTGGGGAAGGATCAAGAATTATACGATCGTAAAGCTTTATACTCTCTTGGTCATATTCATTTAGAGTAGGCTGTACGACGAACTCTTCACTATCGATGAAGCTGTCCACCAGAACAAGTTCGACCTTATCGATGATATTTTGTTCATTGATGCGGTGGCAATAATACTTTCCATCTTCCTCATAAACAGCTGATGTGGGAAGCAAGTAGCTGACAAGAGGGTCGCTTGCAACGCTCACCTTATCAAAACGCATATCCAGTACAGAAGATATATCATTACGCGCTGAAAAGATGAGAAGCTGGCGGTTCAAATCATCGGTCTTAATCTGATCGAGAATCCCTTGAATGGTTGTTTCTCCATCGAAAATCAGCTCATATTCACTTCCGATGCTCCAGTCTCTAGGTTCGATACCTTGAGTCATATCTACTGCGACATAGAAGATGCGATTATCAATGAATTTGATACCAGTCGTTAGCGTCGTCCTTTGTTCATTTACTTGGATATCCCCCGGCTGTAAATCAGTGATTGTTGCCGGGCTATACAATTCTTCATAGCCATCCAAACTGAGTTTTATCATTGAAGACTTTGGTGCAATGACTTGTCCTCGTTCTAATACTTTTAATAGGTAATCAATTTTGAAGCTTACTTCTTCTCTACTTATATTCTCATTTTCAGGATTGGTTAGCTTATTCTGAAGGACTTTTATTTCTTCCCGCACTCGGTCAGCTGCTGTCTCGTCCAAAGAGCTGATATAATCATCTACTCGTATTCTTCGACCTTCTTGCAGGCCGGTTTGATCCAAGTTGCTATTCTTCAAAAAATCCGGTGCGTACTCATTGAATATGAGGAGGCCATCCCCCGTCTCCTGATGAATATAGGAGTAGGTCTCCATCAAAGCGATCGTTGAGGGTTTTCTCGTTTGGACAAAGAGGAGAATTAAGCCTGCTGCTAAGGCAAAAAAAGGTAGCAGAATATAGACGGCCGTTTTCCGCTTCTTCCGTCCATTTCCTTTATTATGCTTTTCTTCTCTATTCAATGTCATGAAGTCCCCTGCTAACCGTTTAATTAGTCGTCGCTAAATTCTTGTTTTCTCTCTCTTTGCATTAAAGCTTGTAAGACATCCTCAATAGGTCTGTTCTGATTCAGTATCTCGTATAAGGCTTCCGTTATGGGCATGCTGATGTCATTATCTTTTGCAATTTTATAGACCGCATCGCAGGTGGTTACGCCTTCGATAATCTGTCCAACCTTGCTTTGAACTTCCTCTAGAGAGAAGCCTTTACCCAGCAGCTCACCTGCCATCCTATTTCTAGAGTGGCGACTGGTTGCCGTAACGATAAGGTCGCCTAAGCCTGCTAGTCCGTAAAGTGTTTGGCGCTCACCACCCAAGTGGATACCAAAGCGGACCATCTCGTGAACTCCTCTAGTAATGAGGGCAGCTTTTGGATTATCACCCAGCCCCCTGCCATCTGCGATACCAATTGCTATGGCCAAAATGTTTTTAACTGCAGCGCCCAATTCGACACCAACTACGTCAGTGCCAGTATAGACACGGAAAGTTGGATCCATAAACAGGTCCTGTAAATCCTCAGCTAAAGCAGTATTTGAAGAGGCAATGACCACCGTTGTTGGTTGGTCTATGATGACTTCTTCGGCGTGGGAAGGGCCGGAAAGGACAGCAAATTCTTGTCCAGGCAGTAGCTCTTCAACAATCTGAGAAATCCGCTTACCGCTTCCCCTTTCGATTCCTTTGGAAATATTCATCAAGGGAACATCTTTAGGGATATAGGATTTTGCTTCTTCTAAGACCTTCCTCGTTTGCTGGGTAGGAACGCCGGTAATAATGAGGTCTGCACCTTGGATGGCGTCTTCCAATGAAGAGGTAGCTCGGATTGACGGCAGTAAAGGTGCATCGCCCAAATATCTGGAATTGGTATGTTTTTCATTAATTTCATCTGCCTGATCTTGACGTCTGGCGTACATTGTAACTTCAGAACGATCCGCTATGATATTTGAAATTGCGCTCGCCCAACTTCCTGCGCCTAATACGGTAACCTTTTTCATGTTAGCCTCCCCTAGATTAAGAAATGATGGTTATTCCTGTACTTTCTTTCTTCCTATTTTAGATTCAGTGCCCGCTCGAAGTCGCTTGATATTATCCATGTGCCGATAAATTACAATAGCCACGATGACTAGAACCATAATGATATACGGTTTCTCTAAGCCTAGCAAAAATGTGATGAAAGGTGCCGACAAAGCAGCGATGATGCTTGATAAGGAGACAATTTTAGTCACCACGAGAATAAGGATGAATACCGCCAGAAGGATGAGCAAGAGACGATAGTCGATATAGAGGACAACACCTGCAGAGGTGGCAATCCCTTTACCGCCCTTAAACTTAAGAAAGGCGGAGAAGCAGTGGCCCACCATGGCAAAGAATCCGGCTAAAGCTACGGCTTCATCTGTCGGCATTATTCGTAAAGCAAGATAACAGCTAAGAAAACCTTTCAACGCATCGAAAAACAAGGTGAGCAAACCGACGGCAGGACCCGAAGTACGAAAGGCATTGGTGGTCCCAATGTTGCCGCTCCCCTTTGTTCGAATGTCTTGCTTAGTCACCAGGCGCCCTAAAATATAGCCGAAGGGAATACTACCTAGGAAATAAGCAAGCAAAATAATGAAAAGGTACTTTTCCATTATTGTCTTTCCTCTCTCTGTCTGATTTCAAATTCGATAGGCACTCCGGTAAAATCAAAGTTTGCTCGAATCTGATTCTCCAAATAACGCAAGTAGGAGAAATGGAAGAGCTTTTCATCGTTTACATAGAAGATGAATTTTGGTGGCCTTGTTGTTACCTGTAGAGCGTAGAAGATCTTAAGGCGCTTTCCTTTATCCGTTGGTGGTGGATTAAGAGCGATAGCATCGCGGATAATTGAGTTCAAGACACCAGTCTGGACGCGGAAACTATAGTTGTTATCCACGTAATCAACCATTTGGAATAGTTGGTTGATTCTCAGGTTATCCTTGACTGATATGAACACGACCGGAGCATACGGCATAAAACTAAGCTTAGTCCGCACTGCCTTCTCGTAGTCTCTTTGGGTATTTGTTTCCTTTTCCACCAAGTCCCACTTGTTTACTGCAATCACAGCTGCCTTCTTGTTGTCGTGAGCGTAGCCGGTTATCTTTGTATCCTGCTCCGTGACACCCTCCTCCGCATCGATAAGAAAGATGCAAAGTTCCGAACGGTCAATGGCATTATAAGTTCTGATGGCGGAATAGGCTTCTACCTTGCTGTCTATCGAACGTTGACGACGCAATCCTGCCGTATCGATAATGGTGTACTTCTTCCCGTCTTTCTCATAAAAAGAATCGATAGCATCTCTGGTCGTACCTGGAATGTCCGTGACAATCATTCTGCTTTCGTTCAGTATCCGATTTACTAGCGATGACTTACCTACATTAGGCTTACCAATTAAGGCAATTTTTAAAGAATCTTCTTCCCACTCAGTATCTGAATCTTCTGGCAAAAGGTCAAAAATCATATCTAGTAAGTCTCCGAGACCATAAGATTGTTCTGCAGAAATCACGGTGAGATGTTCGAAACCAAGCTCGTAAAACTCGTAAACACTCGTTGGCGTTTGGTGGGTGTCTATTTTGTTGACCACGACGATGCAAGGTTTGTTAGCAATCATGATTTTCTGTGCCACTTGTTCATCCAGGGCGGTCATCCCTTCTTTACCATCCACCAGAAATAAAATCAAGTCACTTGTCTCGAGGGCAATATCTACCTGAACTTCAATTTGGGAAGCAAACACGTCTTCACTGTTCACTTCAAGGCCTCCGGTATCCATCAACATGAAGTACTGGTTTTGCCACTCCACCTCTTGATAGAGACGGTCCCTAGTTACGCCGGGGGTGTCCTCTGTGATTGAAATTCTCTTACCGACAAGTTTGTTGAATAACGTGGACTTTCCAACATTCGGTTTTCCGATAATACTAACTACTGGTCTCGCCATGGCGACCTCTTTCTTACTGCGCGTCTCTATACAAAGGAAACTTTTCACATAATGTGAGGACGTCTTCCCTTACTTCTTCACTACTTCTTCTCTTCTTCAATACATCACTGACTAGTTTTGCGACCAAGCGTGCCTCGTCTACTTTCATTCCCCTGGTCGTGATTGCAGGCGTGCCTAAACGAATACCGGAGGTAACTCGCACGCCCAAAGGATCGTTTGGAATCGAGTTTTTATTGCAAGTAATATTGGCTGCCCCTAAGGCGTCTTCAGCATCCTTGCCATTAATGCCAACGGAAGAAACATCTAATAGAATCAAGTGATTATCAGTGCCTTTTGAAATCATGCGAATATTCTCTTCTTCGAATACTTCGCTCATCGCTTTAGCATTTTCAACAACTTGCTTTTGATATTCCTTAAATTCATCCGTAAGGGCTTCCCCAAAGGAAACTGCTTTAGCTGCGATAACGTGCATCAAGGGTCCTCCTTGGAGACCGGGGAAAACTGCACTGTCAATTTTCTTTTTCCACTTCTCTGGAGAAAGAATGAATGCTCCTCTGGGCCCTCTCATTGTCTTATGAGTCGTAGAGGTAACGAAATCTGCATAGGGTATCGGACTTTGATGGACACCGGCCGCGACCAGGCCGGCGATGTGGGCCATATCCACCAACAACAACGCCCCAACATCGTCGGCGATTTCTCTAAATTTGCTGAAGTCAATGGACCTCGCATAAGCACTGGCACCGGCAATGATAAGCTTCGGTTCGACTTCTTTCGCTATGCGCCTTACTTCTTCATAATCAATTTGTTCCGTCTCGGGATCCAGACCGTAATGGGAAAAGTCAAAGTATTTGCCGGAGATATTCGCTTTAGAGCCATGGCTTAAGTGCCCCCCTTGAGTCAATTCCATACTCAAAATCTTATCACCGGGTTTAAGGCAAGCTAGAAATACGGCCATGTTGGCATTTGAGCCAGAGTGAGGTTGAACATTGGCATGATCGGCCTTAAATACTTTCTTTAAGCGGTCGATTGCTATCTTCTCCACCTCATCGACAACTTCGCATCCACCGTAATACCGAGCTCCTGGATATCCTTCCGCATATTTATTGGTTAAAGATGTGCCCATCGCTTCCATGACTGCCCTTGAGACGAAGTTCTCGGATGCAATGAGTTCCAAATGCTCTTCTTGTCTTTTCGTTTCCCTTTCAATTAAGTCAAAAATTGCAGGGTCTTCTTTTTTCAGCCAATTACGCTCCATGTTTACGCCTCCTAGACGTGGAAATACAACATTTGCCAAGGGCAAAT
>CAYMYX010000007.1:0-18130 GCA_964394795.1 uncultured Peptoniphilaceae bacterium | reverse complement strand
AGTCATATTACTGTGCTTGAATTGATTCCTCGATGGTTTGAACTCGAATCATCTTCAGTGCTAATTCTTCCTCAGCCTTCTTATCGATTAGTTTACCTAATACAATGAAGATCGACATAGCGATTAAGCCACCAAACAAGGTGATAACCTCGTTCACCTGCCCCATGGATTCCTGGATAAAGTGAGTGGCCAGTAAGCCGACAACGAACATCAACATAGGGATAAAATACATCTTTATCGTATTCTTAATAAAGGCACCATTATCCATTTCAACGGTAACCATCTGTCCCGGTTGAGCATTTAAACTGTTTTCAATCCAAACAGTTGATGGTGTAGAATCTCCGCACCCTCCACAGGAGGAGCAGCTGCCACAGGCTTCGGATCGATAGACTAAGATTTCGCTACGGTTATCAGCGTTGCTAATAACTAAACCTTTCGTTCTCATAGATCCTCCTATTCTAAGTTTTAATCATGACTCTTTACAGAGATGTGTAGTTCATCAAGTTGTTCTTCCGTGACCGTTGTAGGTGCTTCCGTCAACAAGTCAGTTGCGGACTGGGTCTTCGGAAACGCGATGATGTCTTTAATATTTTCTTTGTTGAGCAATTGCATGACGAAACGGTCTAGACCGTATGCAATTCCGCCATGAGGTGGTGTTCCATATTGCAAAGCTTCAGTGAAGAAACCGAAACGATTGTTGATATCTTCATCACTGAGCTGAAGGAGTTTAAAGACTCTCTTCTGCAAGTCCTCGTTGTTAATACGGATGGAACCGCCAGCTGCTTCATTACCGTTAATGACAATGTCATAAGCTTGAGCACGTACGTTTTGTGGTTCAGTTTCTAGTTTATCGATGTCCTCGAGAAGAGGCTTAGTAAACGGATGGTGCTTAGCCACGTAACGGTCTTCTTCTTCGGAGTACTCGAACATCGGGAAATCGACAACCCAAGTGATCGCGTAATCATCATCTTTGAAGACAACCTGGTCATTAGCAACCTCGATCCGAAGCATACCCATTTGTTCCAAGGTGGCGTTTTCTTCACCCAGAATGAATAGTACAAGGTCATTGTCTCCCATGTCTACCTCTTCTTCCAAGTATGCTCTTAAATCGTCTGTCACGAATTTATTGAAACTGGTGTTTAGCTCTCCATGTTCAACTTTCGCCCATAACAAACCACTCGCCCCTATTCCCTTGGCTGTGGTAATCAGTTTATCCAACTTCTTTCGGGAGTAGGCAGGAGCTAAGCTGTTAAAGTTAATTGCCTTAATCCGGTGCCCTTCTTTTATAGCATTGGTGAAGAGGTCAAAATCAGTCGTATCAGCCAAACCCGTAACATCATGAATTTCAAAGCCGTAGCGTAGATCAGGTTTATCTGAACCGTACTTGCTCATGGCTTCATGATAGCTGATTCGCTCAAAAGGCCTTGGTAAATCAATACCCTTAAACTCCTTAAAAATGTAAGAAATCAGCTCTTCATTCATTTCGATGACATCTTCTAAATTGACGAAAGACATTTCAATATCCACCTGGGTGAACTCAGGTTGGCGGTTGGCGCGCAGGTCTTCGTCACGGAAGCACCGTGCCACTTGGTAATAACGGTCCGTTCCACCAATCATCAGAAGCTGTTTCATCAGTTGAGGGCTTTGTGGCAAAGCGTAAAACTGACCTTCATTGACACGGGATGGAACCAGATAATCTCTGGCCCCTTCCGGTGTTGGCTTGCCTAAGAAAGGAGTTTCTACTTCAATAAAACCTTTATCTTCTAAGAAGCGGCGGAAAAGGCTGGTGATCTTCGCCCGGTCTCTTAGCATGTTTTGCATGCTCTGCTTTCTCAAATCAAGGTAGCGGTATTTTAGGCGCATCTCTTCCTTGACGTTATCATCATCCTTGATGTAAATCGGTGGTGTCTTTGCCGAATCGAGTATTCTTAGCTCACTACAAATGACTTCTATAGCGCCCGTTGGTAGCTCAGGATTCTTCGATTGTCTCTCAACAACCTCACCAACCACGGCTATTACATACTCCTGACGGACAGATTTTGACTTGTCATATAAATCTTTATTCGTGTCCTCGTTGAAGACCAACTGAGCAATGCCTGTCCTATCCCGAAGGTCGATAAACTCAAGGGAACCTAAGTCTCTTGTCTTTTGTGCCCAACCCATCAGAGTTACTGTTTCTCCAATATTATTCTCTCGCAGGTTGCCACAATAATGACTTCTTTTTAATCCTTGTAAAGTTTCCATCACGACTCTCCTTTATTGATAGGGTGAAAACGGGTTGGTTAACCGTTCAAACGTTGTGTCTGTCGCCTGCCCGTGACCCGAATAGACAATCCATTCATTTTCCGGCGCTAATAGCTTCTCTAAACTCGACATCAAGTGTCCTAAATTTCCGGTGGGTAAATCCCAGCGACCTGCAGATTGGTAGAATAAAGTGTCCCCAGCAAACAAATTCTCGCCAACGAGATAGGAACAACTGCCTTCGGTGTGGCCAGGTGTATGAATAACTTGAATATCAAAGGGATCAATACGGTCACCGTCGTGGTAGTATTCGTCACATGTTAATTTAACTTGCTTATCCAGTGTGCGAGTTAGGTTCAAAGCAGGATCCAAAAGTAAGTCTTTTTCATCCACGTAAGCGCCTAGTTTAGCCCCATATTTTTCCTGATAATAGTCGACTTCGCTGATGTGATCAAGGTGGCCATGCGTAAGGAGAATCCTCTCCACCTCTAATGCCTTCTCCTCGATGATGCGCTCAATCTCCGTTACTCTTTCGCCTGGATCGATCATTACAGCTTTCTTGGTTTCTTCATCGTAAAGCAAGTACACATTGGTTTGGTACTTGCCCGTAATTTCTTGAATAATTTCCATAATTTCCTCGTGCTAATTCTTCATTCGATAGACATCGATAGTTTCCGGCATTCGGTTTATCCGATTCATCAAGTCATTAAGCTGGTCCGAATTGTTCACCTCTACGGTAACCATCAAACGAGAAGTTTGATCTTCGTTTGGCTTTGCGTTTAAACTAGCCACGTTGATTTCCATTTTAGAAATCTGTTCAGCTAACGACGCCAGATAACCCGATCGGTCTACGGCCAATACTTGTATCGTTGCATAGAATTTAGAGCCGCTGTCTTGAGCCCATTCCACGTCGATCAATCGCTCAGGTGCATTGGTATTGACGATATTTACACAGTTCTTCCGGTGGATGGAGATTCCCCTACCCTTAGTAATAAAGCCAACAATTTGGTCTCCCTGTACCGGCGAACAGCACTGGGCGTATTTGATCTCCAAATTCTCGATACCTTCACCCTTCACTCGGACAGCTTCGTCACTGAGCTTTTGGGTGAACAACCGAGGTTTGCCCTTGTCACCTTTACCTGCCGAGGATAGTAGTTTTTCCTCCTTCAGGCTCGTCTTATAATCTCGATATAATTCTTTTAGTTTGGCATTGATGCTAGAAATGGATGTTGAACCGTAACCGACCGCAGCATACATGTCTTCCAAGGACGAGAAACTCATCCGCTCAGATATGCTTTCCAGCCATTCGTCTTTCATGACTTCAGAAACACGATAACCATCCTTCTTTAAATCTCGTTCGATCATATCCCGACCGGATTCAATGTTTTCCGATCGTTTCGCCTGCTTAAAGAATTGCTTAATCTTATTCTTAGCCTGGTTGCTCTTTGCGATCTTGAGCCAGTCTCTGGAAGGTCCCGCTGAATTCTTTGAGGTAAGGATTTCAACGATATTACCGTTCTCCAAACGATGGTCCAAAGGAACCAAGCGGCCGTCCACCTTAGCCCCTACGCATGAGTTTCCTACGCCCGAGTGAATGCGGTAAGCAAAGTCAATCGGTGTCGATCCTGTAGGGAGATCGATAACGTCTCCGTTAGGAGAAAATACGTATACCTCACCGGAGAAAAAGTCACCCTTGAGCGTTTCCAAAAATTCATCGGAGTCCGTCGTGTTTTGCTGCCACTCCATCAATTGGCGGAGCCAGGTGAGCTTTTCATCAAAGTTGGTTTTCTTTGACCGGCCTTCCTTGTAATTCCAGTGAGCAGCAATACCGTACTCGGCGGTCTGGTGCATGTCCCATGTCCGTATCTGGACTTCAAAGGTCTCGCCCTTAGGTCCAATCACCGTCGTGTGGAGAGACTGGTACATGTTCGGCTTGGGCATGGCAATATAGTCTTTAAAGCGTTTAGGAATTGGCTTCCACAAGGTGTGGACGATACCCAATACGGAATAACAATCATTGACCGAATCGACGAGAACGCGGATTGCCGTCATATCAAAGATTTGGTCGAAATCCTTATTCTGTTGGTACATCTTTTTAAAGATGGAATACAGGCTTTTTGGCCTGCCGGAAATATCGTAAGGAATGTTGAAGTCGTCCAACTTCTCGCCAAGTTCGACGATAATTTGTTGGATATAGTCTTCCCGTTCTGTCAGCTTCTTGTTCACCAAATTGGCAATTTCATAATAAGCTTCCGGTTCCAGGAACTTCAGACAGAGGTCTTCTAATTCCGATTTGATCTTATAAATACCAAGTCGATGAGCGATGGGAACGTATATCTCCAAAGTCTCTCTGGCTTTTTCAATTTGCTTATTCCGCTCTTTGTAATCCAAGGTTCTAAGATTGTGGAGGCGGTCAGCCAATTTGATGATAATCACTCGGATATCGTTGGCCATAGCCATAACCATCTTCCGATAGTTATCGACTTGATTTTCGAACTTTGACTTTTCCTGAATCTGTTTCAGCTTGGTGACGCCATCGACAAGGACAGTGATCTCTTCCCCGAAGTCATCCACCATCTTTTCGTAGCTGACTTCAGTATCTTCAAGGATATCATGCAAGAGACCTGCACAAATCGTTGCATCATCCATTTTGAGCTCAGAAAGGATCATGGCAACATGGAGAGGGTGAATAATATACGGTTCACCGGAATTTCTCTTTTGACCGTTGTGACCAATTTCTGCATAATGATACGCTTTTTTAATGAGATCCACGTTGGCGTGGGGATTGTAGGACAGAACATTATCGATTAATTGATCTATCGTCATTGCTGCCTCCTTTCTAATTTCAATGATTTCGTAAATTCAATTGATAAAGTTTATTATATCACGTAAGTGAGACTCGGTTCAATTCTCTGAAAACAAGATATCGTCCGATAAAACAAGGTCAATCTCACCTCTTATCTCTTAGATAATCTGACATCGATTAATTTCAACTGTATGCTGGTATTCCCTCGAAACTCATTAATTTCAGGGCGATATACGATATCGAATTGCAAACCGCTGTCTCTGCCCTGGAGCAAGCCTTCCACAGCTCCGGTATTATCTTCGGCGATAAGCTCTTCCAACTTTTCATCCCCTTGGAAGAGGACGGCTTGGAAACGGCGCCCCTTCTGCTCGAGGGCAATCTGAAGGACATTTTTATTCTTCCCTACCAAGCGAAGTTGTCTCACGTTACAAAACTTAGCGGCAAAACTGGGCGTAGGATTATCTTTCCCGAAGGGTGCAAATCGATCCAAACTCTTTAACAGGAACATATCTAAACGGTCAAAGTCCAAAGGCAAATCAAAGTCCACAGAGGGCGTCAGGTCCTGGGCTGACAGCTGCTCTTCCTGATTGAGTAATACTCGCAACCCATCGAGTATTTCTTTGGGGATGGAGAGCCCGCAGGCCATAGCATGCCCCCCAAAACTGATGAATCGGTCCCTATGTGGATCTAGCTCCTCGAACATGTTGTAGGCTTCAATGCTTCGACCAGATCCCTTGAGGATTTCCTGATTATCCTCGTCACTGGCATCGGTGAATACTAAAGTAGGCTTATAGAACTTCTCCTTAAGCCGACCTGCTATGAGGCCACAAATGGATTCATGAGCCTCTTTGATATAGAGTAAGAGAATATTACTGTCTTGGTACTTGTCTGCCTCAGTGAAGGCTAACTCTGTTCCCAACTTGGTCATCTCTTTTCGTTCTTCGTTTAAAGTGACTAGCTCTTCAGCATAAGCCAAGGCTGTATCGTAATCTTCTTCCAAAAAGAGCTCGACGCCGAGTCTTGCTGTGAACAGACGGCCGGAAGCATTGATGCATGGCCCAATAATAAAGCCTACGGTGTAGACACTGACTTCTTTCTCCCAATTATTTAAGTCAAGGAGCAGTTGTACCCCTTGATTAGGTCTCGCATTTAGCTCATCTAATCCTAGTTTCGCGATAATGCGGTTCTCACCAATCAAAGGAACGACATCACAAATCGTGCCCAAAGCTGCAAATTGCATTAAGGGCAGCGTCTCCTCAGCGGTGACACCTATGGAAAAAGCAAAGGCTTGAATGAGCTTGTAGGCTACACCGGCACCACACAGGTCAGCAAAAGGGTAGCCTGAATTTTCGCTGTGGGGGTTTAGTATGGCATCAGCCGGAGGCAACTTTTCTTCCCCGTTTTCATGAGTGACTTGGTGGTGGTCCGTGATGATAATGGAGAGGCCAAGCTCTTTTCCATAGGCAACGGCTTCATGGGCCGAAATGCCATTATCACAGGTGATGATCAAGCCAACGCCATCGTCAGCCGCTTCTTTGATAATCTTCTCGTTGATACCGTAACCGTCTTCGATACGGTCTGGTATGGCATAGTCAACGGCCGCCATAGGATCTCTGCCAACTTCCTCCGCAAACTGTCGCAAGCCCCTAACCAATATTGTCGTAGCAGCTACTCCGTCCTGATCGTAATCGCCTACGATGCGGATACTTTCTTCTGAAGATAAGACTTCCATAATCAAGTCGATGGCCTTATGCATGTCCTTAAATAGAAAGGGGTCATGCATATTTTCCAAAATAGGATTCAGGAAGCGTTCGGCTTCATCAGCGCTGGCGATATCCCTATTAGCTAAGAGAACTCGCTCAATCTGAGATAGTCCAGCCACCTCTTTTAGCGCATCATGATTGTCCTTCTTGTATTTCATAAACCAATTCATCATTTTCCTCTATTGAAAAAGAGATGGAGGACTCCATCTCTTTTCTTTCATTTCTTAGCGTACTTCGTCGTTCTCATCCTCATCTACAAATTCGATGGTCGATTCATTGTCGACTTCTTCATCTTCAATGATGATTTCATCATGACCGGAGACCGGTGTAACGATGTAAGATAAGGCTTGCTTTAAGAATTCGATACGTTGGAAATCGCTTCCTGTTTCGATTTCGAAGGAATCATCCGTGATGTTCGTAACTTTTCCGCGGATACCACCTACGGTAACGATTCTGTCTCCTATCTTCATCTCTGAGCGCATCTTGTTCGCTTCGTCCATCTTCTTCTTTTGTGGTCTGATCATTAAGAAATACATAATGGCAAATAAAGCAACCATCATTATCAGTGATTGATATGGCATATTATCCTCCTCAAGTTTTCTTTATCTATAGTATCACAAATCGACACTAACGAAAACAGATTAACCTTCATACTTGTTGAGAAATTCCTCTTTGTAGGCAAGGAATCGATCGGCAAAGATCGCTTCGCGCATGTCCTCCATCATCCTCGTTAAGAAGTAGAGGTTATGAATGGTAATCAGCCTAGAGCCTAAGATTTCATTGACGCTAAATAAGTGGCGCAGGTAGGCTTTGGTGTAGTTTTTGCAACAGTAGCAGTCGCATTCTTCATCTAGGGGTGAGAAATCCAAGCGGTACTTGGCGTTTCTGATATTTACCTTCCCACTAGAGGTCATCCCCAGGCCGTTTCTCGCTACCCGTGTTGGCAGAACACAGTCGGCCATATCGATGCCGTATTGGACCGACTCAAAGAGATAATCGGGGGTCCCAATGCCCATATTGTATCGTGGTTTATCTTCAGGTAGGAAAGGTGTCGTATGCTTCAAAATTCGCACGAACTCATCCTTAGGTTCCCCTACACTAATACCGCCTATGGCGTAACCAGGAAGATCTCTGGCGACCGTTTCCTTTGCCGATATCTCCCGCAAGTCTTCATAAAATCCACCTTGAACGATACCAAATAGACCTTGGTCCTCGTTGGTTGCTTCCTCGATACACCGGTCCAACCAACGAATCGTTCTTTCCATTGAGCTCTTGGTATAATCGTAGTCCGCGGGATAAGAGACACATTCATCGAAGGCCATCATAATATCCGAGCCCAAATCCTTCTGGATCTCGATTGACTTTTCCGGGCTGATAAAGTGTTCTGACCCGTCGATGTGAGACCTAAAGGTCACGCCCTCTTCATCAATCTTTCGGTTGTCCGTCAGACTGAAAACCTGGAAACCACCGGAGTCCGTCAAGATCGGTTTGGACCAGTTCATGAACTTATGCAAACCACCTGCTGCTCGCATGACTTCTTGGCCAGGCCGTAAGTAGAGGTGGTAGGTATTACCGAGTATTATCTGAGCACCAATACCCTCCAGCTCCTCGGGGGTCATCGTCTTGACCGTCGCCTTCGTCCCGACAGGCATGAATACAGGAGTTTTAATGGACCCGTGAGGTGTATGAATTGTCCCGGCCCTAGCTCCCGAATCGGCTGATACATGTTCTAGTTCAAATCGTATGGCAGTCATTCTAACTCCTATCTATGATGAGCATGGCGTCACCGAAACTAAAGAAGCGGTAGCCCATGTCATTAGCCACCTTATAGGCTTGGAGTATCTCTTCCCTACCCACGAAAGCGGAAATCATCATGATCAAGGTCGACTTAGGAAGGTGGAAATTGGTGATAATACCGTCGATCACTTGATAGTCGTAACCGGGATAAATGAAGATGTCCGTCCAACCGGAGTCTTCCTTGATACAACCATTCTTGCGAAAGACACTCTCCAAAGTCCTCGTTGAAGTCGTCCCAACACTGATGACCCTTCCCCCGTTCGCCCTCGTCTCGTTAATCAGGTCGGCTGTCTCTTGGGGCAATACATAAAACTCTGAGTGCATCAGGTGATTCTCGATGTCGTCTTCCTTCACCGGACGGAAGGTGCCGAGGCCGACGTGGAGGGTAACAAAGGCTGTCTTAACACCCCTGTCTCTAATCTCGTCTAGCAGGTCATCCGTAAAATGCAAACCGGCCGTAGGCGCTGCTGCCGAGCCAGATACCCTAGCATATACCGTCTGATAGTCATCCTTGTTACCTAGTTGTTCTGTAATGTAAGGTGGAAGAGGCATATTCCCTAGACGGTCCAAAATCTCCTCAAAGACACCTTCAAAACGGAAAGCCAACAGCCGCTGGCCATCCTCCAAGATATCGACCACTTCCGCGGAAAGGTCTTCCGAAAACTCGATAACCTGACCGACCTTCATCTTTCTGCCGGGTTTTACCAAAGCTTTCCACTTCTTTTCTTCGGTATTTTGCAAAAGAAGAACTTCTATTTTCTCTTCTTTATCTGGCCGATGGCCATACAACCTGGCCGGCAACACCTTGGTATCATTCATGACTAGTAAATCATTGGGCTGTAGATAGTCCAAGATATTATAGAAGTGGTCGTGTTCAATGTCTCCCGTTTTCTTGTCGATGACCATCAACCGACAGCTCACCCGATCTTCAACTGGGTGTTGGGCTATCAGCGATTCATCAAGTTCAAAATCAAAATCTTCCGTTCTCATCAATCATCCGTTCCTATATTCAAGGCAACGCTTTGCAAGTGTTGCTCTTCTACTTTCTTTTTAAACCATAATGTTGGTAGGCAATGTCTGTTAACATTCTTCCCCGAGGGGTTCGCGTTAGAAAACCAATCTGTAACAAGTAAGGCTCGATAACGTCCTCTATGGTGACGCTCTCTTCCCCGGTCGACGCTGCGATGGTATCGATACCCACCGGACCACCATTAAAGTTCCTTGCAATGACCTCAACGACTTTCTGGTCATCCTTATCCAAACCAAGTTCATCGACCTCTAACATCTGCAGAGCATCCTGGGCAACCTCCACGGTAATAACGCCATCTGCCCGTACCTCCGCATAATCTCTTACTCGACGAAGAAGGCGATTGGCCACACGAGGCGTTCCCCTTGATCTTGATCCGATTTCCAGCGCCGAATCTTGATCCATCTCCACACCAAGAATTTGGGCAGATCTTTTGACGATTCGAGCCAGTTCTTCTTCGGTATACATCTCGAAGCTCATCATGACCCCAAAGCGGTCACGTAAGGGAGAACTCAGCATACCTGCCCTAGTTGTTGCTCCAATCAAAGTAAAGGCTTCTAAGTCCAAGCGCAGGCTCTGGGCAGTGGTTCCCTTGCCAACCATGATGTCTAGGGCAAAGTCCTCCATGGAAGAATACAAGATTTCCTCTATGCTTCGATGCATGCGATGAATCTCGTCGATAAAGAGGACGTCACCGGCTTGTAGGTTCGTCAAGATGCTTGCCAAGTCCCCTTGTCGTTCAATTGCAGGACCTGATGTCACCTTTAAATTCGATCCCATTTCATTGGCGATGATCGTTGCCAGCGTGGTCTTACCAAGTCCTGGAGGACCGGATAAAAGGACGTGGTCCAAAGGATCCTTGCGCTGCTTAGCCGCTTCGATAAATATCCTCAGCTTTTCCTTCGTCTTTTCCTGGCCGATATATTCGTGCAACCACTTAGGACGCAAGGTAACTTCATCTTGATCTTCGATTTGTTCCGTAGATCCAATAATGCGGTGTCGATTAGTTTCCATAATGCCTCCTATAACTTACGCAAAGCGGCTTTAATCATCTCTTCCAAACTCATATTTTCGCTATCCAAGGAAGCTAAAGCCTTCTCCGCTTCGTTTCTGACATAACCCAAATTGGTCAGGGCATCCAAAGCAACTTGCCACTCGTTGTTCGCCGGTTGTGCAGGCCCCACTTCGGTAACAGGTACGATATCCATCTTTTTAATTGTATCCACCAATTCCAAGGCAATCCGACTAGCCGTCTTCCTTCCTACTCCGGGTGCTCGTGAAAGCGCACCGATGTCTGCGTTGAGAACCGCTTGCTGAATTTGGCCAACGGTTAAAGTAGAGAGGATGGCCATCGCTGACTTTGGTCCTATCGTTGATACCTTGGTCAGAAGTTCGAACATCTCCCGCTCCTCGACGTCGTAGAATCCATAGAGCTCTTGACTTTCCTCTCTAACGACAAACTTGGTATAAACCTTATAGGTGTCTCCAACTTGAAAATACGACATCGTCATGAGCGATGTCGCAAGTTGGTAGCCTATGCCATTATTCTCCAGTATGATGCCGTCGTTATCGATATGTGTCACTTCACCAATAATATAAGAATACATAACTACCTCATCAAATTCTGTTCTTTAAAGCGTTGGCCGAAAGCATGGCAAATTGCTATAGCTAAACCGTCAGCTGCATCATCCGGCTTGGGAATATCACTTAAACGCAAGAGGCCTTGGACCGACCTTTGCATCTGTTCTTTGGTCGCCCGTCCGTAACCTGTTATCGTCTGTTTGATCTGTAAAGGGGTGTACTCATAGATAGGCACATTATTCTCAATTGCCGTCAAAATCTCTACCCCACGAGCTTGGGCGACCATGATGGCCGTCGTCTTATTCTTATAGAAGAAGAGCTCCTCAAAAGCAATCTCATCCGGTTGAAATTCCTTGATAATGATATCCAACTCTCTATGGACGATTGCCAAACGCTCCGTTATCGGCGTATTTGCTTTTGTTTCGATACAGCCATACTCTAAACAACGAATTCGGTTGCCATCAAAAGAAATAACGCCGTATCCGACAAGGGCAATTCCGGGGTCGATACCTAAAATAATCATCCGGAATACCTTTCCAATACAGCGTCATTAATTCCATTCCAATAGGATTCCTTGTACACTTTGGTGATGTTGTTGTACAAGTACTTGTTGACTTTATTATATATATGGTTCAGGTCCCTAATCGTCAGATTGTTCTCTTCCAACTTTAAGTTCTGGAGATTGTCGAAATCGAGTACGATTTGTTTGTCCATATAATCATTTAGCCGATAGATTTTCTTTTTCAATACCTTCCGGCAATAAATGGTTGTCAGTTTCTTTAATTCTTTGAAACCATCAGTTCCAAATTTCAAGTCATGGAAGAGTTGGGATTTCATGCCCATGGCTTTACCGGCCTTTGACTTCTGGTAAAGGGTTGTCTTTTCGCAAAGCTCATCTACCGAGAACTCCTCAAGGGCTAACCTCTCCACGCGATTGATCCAGTCATGGTCTACCAAGCCTTTAGCGTAAACCTCTACAACCACAGCAAGTTCAAAGCGGTTGATATCATCGTTCACCAATTTCTTCAAGGCACGAATGACCGATTCCCTATCTTTACGTAAAAAAATAGCTCGTTTCAACGAAGAAGAAAGCTTCTTCATCAATAAGTATTGAGGCCTAAGATTGTTGTACTTATGCCGGTGATCCAAGATGGATAGGAGCAGGTGCATCGAATCAGAATCGTTGTTATATAGAAAACTATACTCTAATTCTTTCTCAATATATTCCAGATTTTCATTCATATCGAGACCCCCTCCCATAATGTCCTATAAGTATATCATAAAGTTCCTATCTTTCTAGATACTTTTTATACCTAAGGAAGAAATAAGAGCGGCCTAAATCATTGTCCCCTATAGCTATTAGAGTTATAATAATTTAATACGGTTTGTTAATTAATCGGTTAAAGTCGAAGCGGCGAAAGAGGGCTTGATATGCTTAAAACAACACAACAACAGAATAAACATATCTACGGTTTTGACCTAATTCGAAGCCTAGCTATTATCGCCATTCTTCTCTTCCATATCGACAGTACGGTCTTCTCTGGCGGCTTCCTCGGCGTGGATCTCTTTCTCCTGCTTACCGGTTACCTTATCGCAGCCTCCGCCTTCGAGCATTTAGATGAACCAACCACTCTCACCCAATTCAAAGACAGCCTGATTCGCCGAGCTAAGCGCATTCTGCCTCCTGTTATCGTCCTCGTCGTTGTTATTCTTATCTACATGGCCATTTTCAATCCCACCCTGTTTTCGCTCAGTTTATCCGATGGCATCGCCTCCCTTTTCAACGTGAGCAACTGGTGGTTCATCATCAAAAAAGTGGATTACTTTAACAGCTTCAATACTAGCCCCTTTAAGCACCTCTGGTACCTTGGTGTCACCGAACAGTTCTTCCTCATCTTTACGGGGGCCATCCACCTGATCAAAAAAACAACATCGTCTCCTCAGCAACGCAGACGGTACGCTCAGCTTTTCTTCCTAGCAACCATAATAATCTCCCTGACCCTCCACTTGGTCATCTACGATGTAGATAAAATCAGCCGGGTATATTATGGCACCGATACCAGAATCTTCACGCCCATGCTCGGTGCACTCCTAGCCAGCTTTGTGCCTAGAGCAAGCCTCTTAAAAGAAGTAGATACAAAATACAAAAAATCCATCTCCGTCATCGCAGGCGTCGGACTTGTAATTTATATCTTCCTCATGATCACCCTATCCGAATATTCTTTGGGCTTATATAAGGGAGGGTTCTTTGCCATCGCTCTACTTGGCAGTGTTATTTTAGTCAGTGTTGGGAAGAATGGCTCGTTCTTAGAGAAAATCTATCAGAGTCGTCCCGTGCAGCTCATTTCCACCCATTCTTACTCCCTCTACCTATGGCATTTCCCCATCCTAGTGCTAACCAAATTGCCTTCGGAAGTTACCCATCCACATATCATCTTCGTCATCATCAGACTCATTCCGATAGCCATTCTAACGATATTTTCCTACCAATGGATCGAAAGCAAACGTCTAGATCTATCCTTGCGTCACCATATAACAAGAGATAAGATAGCCCAATCTTTCAAATCCAAAGCAACTCAGAAGCGCCTATCTTTTTTGACTACCGCTATCGTCATCATGGCCACCTTTTCCATCATAGGCAACGCCTCCAAAGAAGAGGTTGGAGACGACATTCCCATTTATGAACAGACGAAAGACCTAGTTGTAACGGTTAGCGGCGAAGATAGCTCAAGCGACTGGACAGAAAGTATAGCATCTAACGAGGAATCAAAGCCGGATAGACAACCCACTTTTAATCATTTCACAAATGGGGCCATCCTCCTGCTAACCAAATCCTCCTCCAATGAAGAATCAATAAGTTCTTCTATAGACAACAGCTCATTCATTACTCCGGAATCCCAAATGGAAAGCCAACCGGAGGAAAGCGTACCATCTTCTACCGCTGAAGCGGTGCCAACCACTGTCCCCTATGATACGGTTATCCTTATCGGCGATTCGCTAACTCTAGGTGTCAGCGGGACGATGCAATCCCGAATCCCTCAGCTTATTATCGATGGTGAAGTCGGTCGCCAACTCTACTATTCTGACGAAATTGCGTGGAGTTACTCCTCCTATGACTCGCCGACAACAGCCATCATCTTTCAGTTAGGAACAAACGGCATCTTCGAGGAACACCACCTCGATGCTCTGGTCGAACCCTTCCCCACTAGCGATATCTACTTCATCAACAGCAAAGTACCAAAGGAATGGGAGAAATCCGTCAACCAAGCCCTTGCCCATTATGTCACCAAGCACCCGACCTACAAGCTCATCGATTGGTATACCGTCGCAGGTTCCGACCCGGATTATCTTGCAGATGATTTAACTCATGTAAATTCTTCGGGTATATTAGCTTTTGCAGACTTAGTGATGAAGGCCTTGAATGGCCAATAAGGAGAAGTCATGAAAAAACCCTTTATTAAAGTACGAGTACCCAAGAGAAAACGGATTGCCCTTGTTGCCCACGATGGGATGAAGACAGAAATGTTCGCTTGGATGGCTAAACATATTGAGACACTCAAGAATCACGACTTATGCGGCACAGGAACAACCTCAACTATCATTCGTAATCAATATCATCTTGATATTAAGTCCTTTACCAGTGGCCCTTTAGGCGGAGACCAACAAATCGGTGCCGCCATTTCCACAGGCGATATCGACATCCTCATCTTCTTCTGGGATCCTATGGAAGCTCAACCTCACGATCCCGACGTTAAGGCCCTCCTCCGTATCGCCGTACTCTACGACGTACCCGTATGCATGAGCCCAACCAGTGCAACCATCATCATGGAATCGGACTTCCTCAATAAGGAAACCATCAAATACGTCCCCAATACCGAGGCTAACATCATGGAACGGGTAGATGACTTAGACTTCGAAGAAGAATTGCATTAAAACAAGAAAAATCCCAACAGCTTGCCTATCGCAAACTGCTGGGATTTCAACTTTTTATAGCACCTTATCAAGGAAATCTTTCGTTCTTTCTTCTCTTGGGTTATCAAAAATAACTTCAGGGGTGTCACTCTCGACGATGTAACCGCCGTCCATAAAGACAACGCGATCACCCATCTCACGGGCAAAGCCCATCTCATGAGTTACGACCACCATGGTCATTCCCTCTTGAGCTAATTCTTTCATCGTGCCCAGTACTTCCCCAACCATCTCGGGATCCAGAGCCGATGTAGGCTCATCGAACAATAAGATATCGGGGTCCATAGCCAAAGCTCTAACTATAGCCACACGTTGCTTCTGTCCACCGGATAAGCTGGCAGGCATTGCCTCGTACTTGTCTTCAAGGCCTACGCTTTTCAAAAGCTCAAGCGCTTTAGCATTCGCTTCCTCTTGATTCATCATCTTCAATTTGACGGGCGCCAAAGTGATATTCTCCCGAACGCTGAGATGAGGAAAGAGATTAAAGTGCTGAAATACCATTCCGATCTTTTGTCGATACTTATCGATGTTGTGCTTATCTGAAGAAATATCGTGGCCATTAACGATGATTTGACCTCCCTGGATTTCCTCCAGGCGATTCAAACACCGCAGCAAAGTAGATTTACCCGAGCCGGATGGCCCAATAATACAAACGACTTCGCCTTTATCGACGACCATATCGATCGATTTGAGGACGACGTTAGAACCGAATTGTTTCTTCACGTTTTTTGCTTCAATTATATGTTTCATTATGAGATCCATCTCCTCTCTAAGTGATTAGAAAGTTTGGTCAGTACGGTAATTAAGATAATGTACATCAAACCAACGATCAACCATATTGTTCCGGATTGATATGTTCTAGCGATAATGATACGGCCGGTCTGTGTCAGTTCCACCATACCGATAACGGATAGAATCGAAGAATCCTTCAAAGTCATGACAAATTGGTTGATCAGTGAAGGGATCATAATCTTAATTGCCTGGGGCAAGATAACATGTTGCATGGTCAGACCCTTCGTTAAACCTAAGCTTCGTGCAGCCTCTCTTTGCCCCTTATCCACAGCCTTGATACCGCCTCGAACGATCTCAGCAATATAGGCAGCTGCGTTCAAACTTAGTGTTGCGATACCTGCCTGAGCCGGTGTGAAGGAGACACCCAATATCTTAGACAAACCAAAATAGATAAAGAAAGCCAATACGATTAGTGGGATTCCCCGCATCGCATCGATATACACTAAGGCGATTCCTCTTAGAACAGCGTTCTCACTTGTTCTCATTAGACCGAAGATAATACCTAAGACCATAGCAATCGCTATCGAAATCAAAGAAAGATAGATCGTCGCCCAAAGACCACTTAATAGAGGTCGAAGGTTTTGCTTAATTTGGCCAAAAAACGAATCATCTACTGCATAATTTTCCGCGCTCTCGCCGATATAGCGATCTAAAATCTCATCATATTCTCCTGATTCACGCAGATTGGCTAAACCGGTATTGAACATTTCAAGAAAATCAGAGTTCTCTCCCTTCGGTACCGCTACACCTAGAGGCACGGAATCCAATGGTTCACCGATTACTCGAAAATCTACCTGACCCGTATTGATCGCGAAGGCCATAACAGGGTAATCCTCTACCGCTGCAGCCGAGTTGCCAACCATAACATCTTCGTACATGTTAACGGAGTCCTCAAACTGAATTACTGTATAGCCATAGTCAGCTTGTCTTTCCATAGCAATGGCTGCTCCGGTTGTTCCCGTCTTTACAGCAACCTGTTGACCTTCCAAGTCCTCTAAATTTTCAAATTCACTGTCCGATCGGACTGCGAACATCGTGTCCGTTTCAAAATATTCGTCAGAAAAATCGAACGACTGTGCCCTTTCTTCCGTTACGCCCATTGCTGCCATGACCGCATCAACCTGTTGGCTTTCTAAAGCCTGAACAGCTGCATTAAAACCCATAGGTTGGATTTCATACTCGAACCCTTGGTCCTCCGCTATAGCTGCTAATAAATCCATATCAATTCCTACAAAATTGCCGGAATCATCCATAAACTCAAAAGGAGCGTATGTAGTGTCTGTACCGATAAGGAAAGTTTGACCATCTCCCTCATCCTCCGTCGCACAACCATGCATCAACACGATTATGACCAAGAATGAAACTAACCGTAACATCCTCGAAAGTAGTTTCTTGTGTTTTTTCATGTTTCCTCCTATCTTATTACAACAATGTCACTTATACCCTAACCTGATAATTCATATGTTAAGAAAAAGAAAAGCCCGCAATCTACTCGATTACAGGCTACACCTTTTACAACACAACCTATTAAATAGAACTAAAATAAAAAACTCGTAATCCCAAGATTACGAGTTTTTAAGCGTACCATTGAGGATTCGAACCCCAGACCTTCTGGTCCGTAGCCAGACGCTCTATCCAGCTGAGCTAATGGTACATATGACAAAAGCGGGTGAAGGGAATCGAACCCTCGTAGCCAGCTTGGAAGGCTGGAGCTCTACCACTGAGCTACACCCGCAGAGAAGCGGCAGACGAGATTCGAACTCGCGACCCTCGCCTTGGCAAGGCGATGCTCTACCACTGAGCCACTGCCGCATATGGGCGAGAGCGGATTTGAACCACTGAAAGCAAAGCTAACGGATTTACAGTCCGTCCCCTTTAGCCACTTGGGTACTCGCCCCTATGAAAAAATATCTATGTGCTTTGTCTGACCCTACCGGGATTCGAACCCGGGATACCGCCTTGAGAGGGCGATGTCTTAACCGCTTGACCATAGGGCCTTAAATAGCGGAGAAGGGACTTGAACCCCTGACACTTCGGGTATGAACCGAATGCTCTAGCCAGCTGAGCTACTCCGCCGTAAAACAACTAGTTAAAGTTGGTTGCGGGGGTAGGATTCGAACCTACGGCCTCCGGGTTATGAGCCCGACGAGATAC
>CAYMYX010000006.1:64609-65938 GCA_964394795.1 uncultured Peptoniphilaceae bacterium | reverse complement strand
GCTTCAAAGGTGTGATATCTTTAGTTTTTGCATAGAGAAGCATGCCTGACACCTTTCCGGTTTCCAGGATATCTCTGTTTTTGACGTAGCTATAAATTTGATAAAGGTTAGCTGGTGGTATGCTTTTCTTTTCAAAACGACCAACCAATATTTCTTTATAGTATTTCGCATCGATGATTAGTTCTTTGTCGCCATTCTTTAATAGAATATCTGTACGCATAACTGGTAGTAAAGAATCTGCTTCTCCGCTGAGATCCCAAGGGATGAAGGGAGCTGCTGCAGTCAGGTGAGGATGCTCTTGGCGAAAATAAGCTAAGAGGAATCTTTCATACAGCTCATAGAGTTGCTGATTATCTTCAAAGAACTTAAGGCTGATGCCTCCTTCTGCAGTAGAAGGAAGTCTTGTATTCAGCACTAAGCTACAGATATACATGAGTAGCTCATAGACCTGATTGTGACGATGGAAACGGAAGTTCCATTCAATTGTTTCGGGGTGAATTAAAGACACATCCTGGAAGTACAGTAACACACGCTTCAGTTTCTTCTTTAATTCCGACGAGATGTCCTTCCGAAGGAGATGCGTCATTGCCCTCTTCAATATCTGGTTGAACGTTGTGTCTACCGAAAACTCGTCAAATTCACACACTAACTGTCTTCGTATCATCGAGTTTTGGTTAATGGTTTCCGTGATATCCACCTTACCTCGTAACAAGCTCAAAGATTCTGTTTGTTCAAGGTAATCGCGGCCAAGACCCTTTTTGATAAGAAGTTGAGTGCCGGTATGGAGGATGGCCCCCATCAATTCATTCGCATTCTCGAACTCTTCAGATTCCAATTCTTGGTATTTCCCATTCTGAAGAGCCTTGAATACGTAAGAAAGCATATAATAAATATTTTAATTGGTATCATGAAGAGCTCCTAACAGCTGATCTCTCCAACTTGTTGCTTTTTCCGCATCGTCGAACCAATATTCCTTCAGCAGAGGATACAATTCATAGTGAATTACTCTACGCAGCCAGTCATCAGTTACCTCTTCTGAGGTGATGAAGTAGGAATGCCCAATTAGATAGTCTTTTCCTAATGTTGCATCCTCCTCTATGTCGTTGTTTAGATTTTTGACTTCTTTAATCAGTTTCTGGAATTTGCTATTTCCGCTATTCGCCACATAATCCAGGAAACCTTGATGATCGAAGGCTGGTTCATATTGGACGAAGGCAAAGCGGCGACGGAGGGCGTAGTCTAGCATGGCCAACGAACGGTCAGCGGTGTTCATTAAGCCGATGATGTAGATGTTTTTGGGAATATTGAATAATTCTTTCCCGTATACTA
>CAYMYX010000006.1:59138-64599 GCA_964394795.1 uncultured Peptoniphilaceae bacterium | reverse complement strand
ATTAGGGTGAATAACTCGCCGAAAATCTTACTTAAATTACCTCGGTTGATCTCATCAATGATGAAAAAGTAAGGATTCTCCTCATCGTCTTTTATTGCCTCTTGGCAGAATTGATAAAATGAGCCTTCTACCAAATCGAATCCACCTTCAGTATTTGGTCGGTAACCCATAATGAAGTCTTCGTAGGAGTAAGATTGGTGGAACTGAATCATTCTGATGCGATCAGGATCTTCCTTGCCCATGATAGAGTAGGCTAATTTTTGGGCAGCAAAAGTTTTTCCTGTTCCTGGCGGTCCTTGTAAAATGATATTCTTCTTTCGTCTTAAAAGTTCTCGTATTATCTGATACTTTTCCTCATCCATGTAAACAATGCTAAGGAAGTCTTCTTTGGTATAGGGAGGATATTCTTCCTTTTTTGGCTCGATATCTAGCTCTCCGTTGGTTGGCTCTTCGTCAAATAGCGCATTCAATGCCCTCACCGTTATTCTTAGAGAGGTTATATCAGTTAGAGTTTTGGTTGCAATGTTATCCGGACTCTTCCATGACCCATTATGAGTCCATTCTACTTCGCGTACATGATACAGCCCTAATTTTCGATTCATTTCATAACGATAACTAGACCTTACAATTCCTCTGCCAAGAATTTCAGAACGACCTCTCTTTGCAAAAACAATATCGCCTTCATTCATCTCATTAGCAAACTGCCATAAAGCATGAACATCATTTTTAAACTACGGTTAGATTCATTTTTTTCTTGGACAATTTTGCGAATCTCCTCTTTTGAGTTATACTGCGTTAAATTCCCGAGATATCCGTTACCAAGGGCCATAATTCCTTCTGCCACGAAATCATCCCACTTCTTGGTTGAAGCGACAGGTGAAAAGCTCCAATACCTAGTTTTCTTTGGATTATTCTTTTCATCGTTATCGCCTGTATTTGCATCCTCTTCACCATCATTAATGATATTAATTCTTTCTGCAAAAACCCAAGCCTCATATGATAGCTCTGGAAAACTCTCATACTTTCCTGATTTTATTAATTCTGTTTTTGTTAAATAACAAATATCTAGATATTCTCGCCCATTTGGCGGTGAATCCGCCATATCAATAATCACCCTAGCAACTTCATCGGTAACAAAATTGGGATCTTCCTCAGGATTTGAGAAAGCCCATCTGTTTCTAGAATCTAAATTGATATAGAAATATGGCCGAATCCAATTTAAACCAACTGTCAGATTCCATTTAATGCGCTTTTGATTCATACAAAGGTCAAAGTACTTAATGAATAATTGCTCATCCGTTTCACTGTTTTCATCAGCAAGATTTATAGCAACTGTAAATAAATCCCATAGGTTTTGAATGTCCTGAGAACCACGATCTAAAGAATAGAATCCAGCAGCTAAATTCATAACCGTTGGCACGCCTCTGAAACTCTTCGGAGTTTCAGCTTTAACATTCAACCTACGAATCAATTGTTCTATTAATCGAATCTTCCTTAATCCCTCTGTTAAATAAACCAAATACAGTAAAGGGGTCGATGTCACGTATGTTGTCTTGATCTATATCTAGTGTTGGGAGTGGGACATCAACTTCACTAAAGCTCTCTTCAATAATGTGAATTAACTCTTTCCGGTTATCCTTGTATTGCAGCAAACCATCTGCTAGTTTCATGTAGGTTTCCGTCCAAATTCGTATATCTGACATATCTACTCCTTTACTAGGTAGTTCAAAATAACTTTTGTCAATTCCTATCTATAAGGTAAAATATAAATAACAGGACTCCCCGCACCTCTCGATGAAGTGACCCAGGGGTGACATTTTTTATAGTCTTCCTATCTATGCTATAAATCGAGTTAATCGAAGACTCTCATTTAAACCCCTCTTCCCTATCTATCGTCCGCAATACAAAGGTCACATCCTCATTCCTCAATTCATCCGATGCCGACCCCAAACTAATAATAAGATACTCCTTACCATGCTGCTGATACAACACCACCAGATGATAGTCATATTCCAATGACCCCGTCTTCACTCCCTTAACATTGATGTTGTAATACGGCGACTCCGGATCAAGAAATTCATTCGTGTTTTCCCATTCATGAAAAGAGCCATCCGGCAGATAGGCAGTATAAGTATGTTGAGATACTGTATCCCTGAACCACTGGGACTCCAGCAAATGATCCGTTACTCTCTTCAAATCGGCTACCGAAGTTCTCGTCTCATAATCATAGCCGCTGGGATCGTAAATTACCGTATCGGTGAATCCATTTCTTTTCAGGTAACTGTTTAGCCCCTCCAGAAAACTGCGAATTCTTTCTTCAGCCGTGGCCGCACGGTTATTGAGTTTCCCACCCACATAGCTAGCTAGCGCATAGGCGGCATCGTTGCCGGATGGGACGAGCATGCCCGCGACGAGATTCTCCACGGTGTACACCTTATTTTGAATACTGGCCATGGACGAGTACGGCTTCACCAACCCCATTGCCTCAGCGTCTACCATGACTTCCTCTTCCAGTTCGCATAGACTCATGGCATAGTCAATGACATACAATTTCGTTAAGCTTGCGGGCGGAAGGATTTCCGTTCCTTGGTTGTAGGTGTAGACTTCGTTTGTTTCCCTGTCTGTTACCAAAAGCGATTTCCCGGAGTAGGTGGAGGTTGATGGGTCGGATGGATGGCCCATGGCTGCCTCAAAAGTGTCGTTAAGCGCAGATGGCTTCACGAGTAGAAAGATGGTAACAACCATGGCAACCATGGAGATTAGGAAGATGAAGAATTTCAGTTTATTGAGTCGGCGTCGTCGTTTCACGGGGTCTCCTTGGGGGGTAAAAATTTAAGGTCCTATTTCCTATACTTCTATCTCAAGAATTTGAGATCATTCTTCTTTCAATTTTAGTAGAGAGTGGTTCCCTGTCTCATCGAGATAATACAAGATTTGTTCTGCTAATTTGTCCAGGGGATAATCGAATCCCTTGCTCTCCTAAAACTGAATATACTCGAAAAAATGATGGGCCGAGATAAAATAGAAAAACTCCTTGTCAATTTCTTTGCTTAGAAAGATGGGTTCATACTTATCTTGCTTATTAAACAAGTCGATTACTTTTTGCACAAAGCAATCGGCGTTGCAATTAGGGAATTTCCCAGATAGTAAGGCTTTATAGAATAGTCTCGAATGGTATACATGGGTTAGAGCGTCTATTAAGATATCACCTAAATTATCTCTTTTATCTCTAATGTGGGCACTTAAACTTTCAGAAAGTACGTCGGTGTATAAAGAAACCTCTCTGTTAACAATGTGGTCCCTAAGATTATTCTTGCTATGGAAATAACCATAGAAACCACTTCTTCCATATCCTGCTTAGCAACGATATCGGTGACAGAAAAATCGTTATAATCCTGATATTGCAGCAGGTTTAAAAAAGCATTGCAATATGCATTGTAAGCGCGGTTTTGCATCGTGGTTACCTTTCGGACAATTTTATCTATCCTGTCCACTTTTGGACATTCAGAGATCATTTGATAATTGATAACGTTTACCTAGTAAATTAAGATAATTATAGCACTAAAATAGGAGGGTAATATGACTAGACTAAATGAAAAAATAGCTATTGTTACAGGGTCTACCAGCGGTATTGGATTAGGTATCGCAAAAGTTTTTGCAGAACTAGGTGCTAAGGTTGTTATTACGGGTCGACGTGAAGAGAATGGCCATCGTATTGTAAAAGAGATTGAAGATGCAGGTGGCGAGACTTTTTATATCCGCAGCGATGTTACAGAAGTTGGATCTCTTGAAAATCTAGTAAACGAAACCGTTCGTCACTATGGAAAACTCGACATTCTAGTAAATAATGCGGCTAATGTTAGCCTTCCTGACGGCACCATTGAAGAACTAACGGTGGAGATGTGGGACGATGTTTTTGATAGTGATTTAAAGAGTACTTTCCTCGCGACCAAAGCAGCCATTCCATATATGAGAGCGAATGGTGGAGGCTCTATTGTTAATATAGGGTCTATGGCCTCTGTAGCTGGAGACCTCGGTGCTGCAGCATATGCTGCGGCAAAGGCTGGTGTAAACTTACTAACTCAATCCACTGCTGTTCAATATGGAAAAGAAAATATTCGTTGCAACTGTATTCGCCCAGGTCTCATTGTCACGCCGCAAAATGATGCTTTTGTTCCCGACCTACTAAAGGAAATCTTCTTGGATAATATTCTTGTCAATCGGTATGGAAATCCAGAGGATATCGCATATATGGCTGCCTACTTGGCTTCTGATGAAAGTGGTTATGTAACCGGTCAAATTATCAATTGTGATGGTGGCTTGAATTCTCATGCACCCACTGTTGCTCAGTTTAGGGCAGCTGGGTCAAGAAGTTTTTAACTAGTTGGCGATTTAATAAGAATTTAGATGTATGACTGACCATTTGCTAGTACGTTGGTGGTAATGGATTTTGCTGTAAATTAAAACCAGAGACACTTGAAATTTGGGTGTCTCTGGTTATTTTTGTCGATAGGTTATATGTTCTAACAAACGCTAGTTTGCCTATTCTGGCTTAATAATTACAGGCTTGTGCGCATCCAAAATTAGCGATGGAAATCCAATAATATTCCCATAATTTCTCGTGTCATAACGATAGGATCGCCCTATTTTACCATCCTCTGGATTCCAGTAAATGTAATGGAATTACCCTTCTTCGTCGAAATATTCTAATAGGTGAACTTCGAATCCATGCTGCTCAAATAAATCGGATAGCGTTTTATAGTCATATACGATCTTGTGGTTTGCTGCTGGGTGGTCTTTGGGCCCAGGGCCGCCGACTTGGACGGTATTCTGGTATTCTTCATTTCTGAAGTTTTTGTCGGGGACGGCGATTCGGATATAGCCACCGGGTTTTAGGGCGTTGAAGATGTTTTGGGCGGCGGCATGGCCCTCTTCGAGGGTGAGGTGTTCGAATACATGCTCGCTGAGGAAGGCATCTACGGTGTTGTTTTGGGCGTACTTTTTGAAGTCATTTTTGTTGGTCAGTTCTAGGTCAGTTTCTTGTAAACTGAGCCAGCCTTCTTGGGTGGTTTGTCCGGCGCCTAGGATTATTTTCATGTTTTCCCAACTTTTTTTGTTCTGGAAATTCTGAGTTTATCAGTTAAAATTTTTAGCTATCCCCTTTTAGAAGTCGCTTATGCTGAAAAATATTATAATGCTTTTAAAGATTTGCTTACTTCTGGGATATCTCTAATTATGGTTTGATATGTTATAGTTAAGTCTACATTACCATAATCGTGTACTATCCGATTTCTTAAACCTTTAATTGCAAACCAAGGGACATGGAAATTTTGTTCTTTAAACTCATCACTTAGTCTTATTGATGTTTCTGATATCTGAATTAATCGAAACATCATCGAATCTTGCAATAATTCTTTTAAGATAATAAGAATCGTTCTTTATGTTATCCATAAATCTTTAA
>CAYMYX010000006.1:54923-59038 GCA_964394795.1 uncultured Peptoniphilaceae bacterium | reverse complement strand
AATAATTCTTTTAAGATAATAAGAATCGTTCTTTATGTTATCCATAAATCTTTAAACCATCCATGAGAATTTCATTTATTAATTTCATATTACCATCCAGTTGTTTCAGGTCTAGGACATCTACTTTTTTATGAAGGGTTTGCCTCAACTCCTCAACCATACCAAAGAAGTTCAAGCCCGTTAATTTAGTTGATACCAGTAAATCAATATCACTATCTTGACGAGCTTTTCCTTTTGCATAGGAACCAAAAAGGTAGCAGAATTCAATTTCATAGTTTGAAAATACTAATTCGCATCCTCTTCTAATATCATCTAGGGTAAGGATTCCCTGGTTCTCATCTTCTAGCATAGCAGTTAGTTTTCCCAGAAAGTACTCATATTTCATGGTCCCTTGATATTTCTTATCATTTTCATAAGACTGGTAAGATCGTCTAGAAACATTTAGGAGTTTAGCTGCTTCAAACTGTGTTAGTTTTAGTTTTTGTCTTATTTGTTTTAAAGTCATAGGGATTACCTCAAAACTATTATACAGGTTTTGCGCGAATTAATATACTATATGCGCAATTTTTGCGCTATCCCATTATGAAAAGCGCAATTCTTGCGCTTTGAGTGTAGTTTCCCTTTTGCTAAGCAAAACCAATCTGCTTGCAGTAAATTTATTATCCACATTATTGAGGATACCACTAACACAATGGCGCAAATATTCGCAGGATGCCGTCGATGATGCGGGAGAATGGCCCACGTTTGGTGTCTTCTAGGTAGATTTCCTGACTCTGAGCGAGGGTGTCGTAGTAGTCTTTTTCGAGGTCATCGAAGATGGAGGCTTGGAAGAAGACGGCGTTGTTTTCGAAGTGGAGGAAGAGGCTGCGGTAGTCGAGGTTGACGGTGCCTATGGCGCAAATGTCGTGGTCGACGAGGCAGGCTTTGGCGTGGATGAAACCTGGGGTGTATTCGAAAATGCGGACGCCTTCTTCAATGAGCACGGGATAGTAGCTCCGGGAGATGCGATTGATTAAACCCTTGTCGGCAGAGCCGGGCATGATGATGCGCACGTCGATTCCGCGATGGGCGGCTCGGACGAAAGCGTCGAGCAAGGTGTCGCCGAGCATCAGGTAGGGCGTGTAAAACCAGACTCGCTCGGTTGCTTGGGAAAGAAGCTCGATGTAGAGGTTATTACTCGTCGGATCGGGACGCATTGGGAAATCACAATAGGATAGAATGTAACCATCGGGATGGTCGGGTGCCTGTAGGTTTTCTTGCTGTGCAAGATATTCCTCTGGAATTTTGTCTTTGGAGTAGGCGTTCCAAAATTCGGCGAACATGTAAATGTAGCTATACACCGGCTTGCCCACGGTTCGGAAGCCAATGTCTTTCCAGTGGCCGAACTTTTCGATGGCGTTGATGTATTCGTCGGCCATGTTGATACCACCCGTATAAGCGATCTCCCCATCAACGATTAACATCTTTCGGTGATCTCTGTTGTTGACGGTACCGCTTAGGAAGACGAGGGGGTTGAATTGCGTTACTTTAATTCCTCGTTCTACGAGACCTCTTGCATTCCTCTTTGTGTAGGTCTTCAGGCTGCCGACGTCGTCGTAGAGAACGCGAACATCGACCCCTTCTTTAACTTTTTGGGCCATGATCTCGGTGATGGAGTTCCACATATGGCCCTCTTCGAGAATGAAATATTCGGCAAAGATGTATTTCTTCGCCTTCTTCATGTCTTCGAGCATTGCTGTCCACATGTCTTCGCCCACAGGATAGTAGGTGGCCTGCTCGTTTTCCATGATGGGATAGTCGGTGTGGTTGGTGACGTAGTCGACGGTTTGGGCGAAGCGCTTGTTTTTGCTGTTTATCTGCTCCACTGCTTCCGGATCTGCTGGAGGTAGCTTCGGCAGTTCTTTTCCGGCGTTGGTTATCTTTTCGATGAAGCGCCTTGTCGTTCTGCTCTTTTCGAAGGATAAATACATGAGCGTGCCGAAGATGGGAAAAGTCAGAATAATAAGTAGCCAAAGGCTGCGGTAAGCGCCTTCGGCTCTTTTGTTGATGATGACCAATACCAACAGTGCGGCTAAAATGCTCAAAACGGTGTTGATGATGACTGCGAATGGGGATAGCCAGTTGATGAGCAAAACCAGCCACAGGACCTGCGACAGTAGGGCAGGTATTAAGGAGATTATTCGCAATATTACATACTTCACTTCATTACCTCAAGATCTAATTCTTTCTATTCTGCTGTTATGCTTAATTCCAATCTGCTTACTTCTTCGATAATGCCTTCTCATAGTCAGCAATGAATTCTTCTATCGTCACTTTTCTACACAGCTCAGCAATAAGATCATAGGGAATATTTTTTGGATTCTTGAATCGTATACAGCTCTTCCCCATATCCAACTTCGTTTTCACGCGTTTCTTATACTCGTCGACGAACCACTTTTCTATTTCCGGATTGCTGTATATCGCCATCTGGTAAAGAGAAATGTAATTCTTTTGGGAGGCGATGGCCATAAATCCCAATGGCCCCTCCGTTACATGGTAACCTGCTGGATAGGTAGATAGTGGGATGACATAATTAATCATCCCGTATTCAATGGTTTCTTCTAAGCCTTCTGGTAGGTTTTCCAATAGCGTTTTTCTTAGACGCTCCATCGGTTCTTTTCGGTCTTCGGGTAGGGCGTCGAGGTATTCTTGGACGGTGGTGGCGGTGTATTGCATGGGGGCTCCTTTGGTGGGTTAATTGGTTTGGGGATAAGGGATGGCCCTCTTAAACTGCTCAAGGACCATCACTTTATTACTAATGCTACTTTTATAATAGAAATCTTTCAATCAACATATCAACCCAAGTATAATCCAAGTTATCCTGAGAGGTCTCATAGGTGACAATTAACCTCTGCCCTCGCAAAATCCCGTGCCTTTCATAGGTCGCAATCTTTCTCAATGCTCGTCGCACATAATTGGGATCATCCATCATGCCATGATGTTCCCAATAAACTTCTTGGCGAGTATGGGGAGATAGGAAGGTGAAGTCAGGATATAGGACAAACCCATTAGGCAATTCTATAGGACATTCATATTTATAAGCAATTCCTAATTCTGCAAACTTATCGGCGAGTATCTTTTCTGTTTTTGAGCGGACTCTTTCTCCTTTGTTTGTGAGGATAATTTTGGCTTCGTCTTGAAACCCCATGCTGATATACTTTTCAGTTGACCATTTACTTACTAAATCTTTAAATTGTATTTCTACCGGTTTTATCAGAATCCTACGACCTTCGCTTAGGTTCGTATATAAGAGATCGATCTCATCATCTCTGAACTCTTCTATTAGAATAGAGAGCTGTTTTAATCGCCTTTTCACGAGTTTGTACACTTTTTTATCATATGTGTGCTGAGCATAAGGTCGTGCTAAGTCTAATTGATTTTGGCGAAGATATTTCCTACGATTTTTACTTGGGAGTTCATCATTTACCTGCAAATAATATTGATATTTATTGTTGATTGATAAACAAACCACATGACCTTTAACAGGGTTCTGAGTAGCATCTTTCACCTTGTCCCATATCTTTTGGTATCTTGCTTGTACTTCTTTAAGTTGTTTTTCTAATCCAGACATTTTTTCCTCCTAAAGTATACTCCTACTTTAGGGCTAAAAATATCCCGTGGCGTTCGAGTTCGTCCCAATTTTCAATATCTTGAATACTCTGCTTTAACATAAAGACGCCACTAAATCTACTTTCATACCAAAGTCATAATTTCATCGTTTACGTATGATATTCTCAATGTCATTTCCAACCATATGATCACTTCTATCAATTCAGTATGATTGCTCCTCGCGTCTTTTCATACGGATACTTCAACTTCGTAGATTCTGTATGATTGCTCCTCGCGTCTTTTCATACGGATACTTCAACTTCGTAGATTCTGTATGATTGCTATATCTATTTTCATCATACTATTTACCAATTTTTCTTCTATTTGTATGATTCTAGTCCTTTTGAATTCATACTATTTTGATGTTCAACTACTTTTTGTATGATTTTGACCTAAACTTTATCATACCTAATGAATTTATTGTTCAGTTACGTATGATTCTAAAACTAAATTCTGCTATCAACGGG
>CAYMYX010000006.1:43196-54823 GCA_964394795.1 uncultured Peptoniphilaceae bacterium | reverse complement strand
CAACGGGCTTCAGCCGTCGAATCTACCCAATCGAAGCTCCCCTTGGTCGCTTCTCTTGAAGATTCTTGGCATGAGACCTGCTTTTACTTACAAGGGGATGAGAACCTATCCCCTTGTAAGTAAAGCTAGGGCTTCAACATGCTTCGTCCTCGCAAACTGATCAAACCCCTCAATCTCGACGACACGGTAGCCAAGGTCCTGAAAAGCCTGAAGGTCCTGAGCCTGGGTGCGAGGATTGCAAGAAATGTAGACGATTTTGGCGGCCTCAGTGGCGGCAATTTTCGGAATAGCTTTAGGATTGATGCCCTCGCGGGGCGGGTCGAGGACGATGACGTCGGGCCGGTCGGCGGACTGGGCGAGGCGGTCGAGCTCGTCAAGGACGTCGTTACAGATGAACTTGGCGTTGGCGATTTGGTTGAGGGAGGCGGATTGGATGGCCTTCTGGACGGCCTCTTCGTTGATTTCGACGCCGATGACCCGCTGGGCCTGCTTGGCCATGATTTGGGTGATGGTGCCGGTGCCGGAGTAGAGGTCGTAGACGGTCTTGCCGGTGAGGTTGCCGGCCATGTGGATGGCCCGCTTATAGAAGTTTTCCGCGCCGGGGACGTTGGGTTGGAAGAAGGAGAAGGGGCCGACCTTGAAGGTGAGGCCGCACATCTGCTCGGTGATTTCCTCATCGCCGAAGAGGAGGTCGACCTTCTCGGGGATGACGGCATCGGCGATGGCGTCGTTGGTGGTGTGGTAGATGGACTTGATCTGGTAGTCAAGTTCGAGGGCCATGCTATAGTCCACAAACCGCTGCAAGCCCTCGGGACCGAGCTCGTCAGCTGAGGTGGTGACGAGGTTGAGCATGAGCTCTTTGGTAGCGAGGGACCCGCGGATGACCAGATGGCGGAGGTAACCGGTCCGGGCTGCCTTGTGATAGAAGGAAAGTTCCTTGCCTTGGCAGAACTCTTGGATGGCGTGGCGGATAGTGTTGAAGTCGGGTGGCACAATGTTGCAGTCTGGGGTGGCGACAATTTCGTAGAAGTGGCCGGGGCGGTGAAGGCCCAGGCGGAGGGGACCGCCCTTCTCGGCGTCCCCGAAGGTGTATTCCATCTTGTTGCGGTAGCCCCGAACGAGGGGGCTGCGGTTTAGGGTGATGGGGTGGTCAATGCCGGCCTTCTTGTAGAGCCGTTGCAGCTGCTGGCTCTTGATCATGAGCTCGACTTCGTAGTTGAGAGTCTGGTAATTGCAGCCGCCGCAGATATCGGAGACGGAGCACTTTGACTCGACCTCGAATGGGGACCGGCGGATGAGTTCGAGGAGTTTGACTTCTTTGGCATCGCCTTTGTTGCGCTGGGTCAGGGCTTTCCAGACTTGGCCCTCAATGCCGCCTTTGGCGACGATGGGCCGACCCTTGGTCCAGCGGTCATAGTCCTTGTCAATCTCTAGGCTTTCGTCAACCCAGTCGAAGTCCCGGTCAGGGGTAATGATGTGCCCCCTAGTTTGGTTGGGGTAGTCGACTTTATCGATAAGTACGGTTACTTCTTGTTTTTTACGTTTTGCCATAATTCACCTTTTTCTTGGGACTGCCGCGACGGCTACAGCCATCTTTAACAGCAATATATTCAAACAATCTATTCTACAGAGCCCAATTCATCTGGGCTCGCTATTTCTCTAATTTTCTTCCAGTGGCGGGGCATCATCTGCCTGTACTTGTAGGTGGAGAAGCGGTCGTCGAGTAGGAGGAGCTTCCCCTTGTCGTCGGCGCTGCGGATGACCCGGCCGGCGGCTTGGATAATCTTGGTCATGCCGGGATAGGTATAGGCGTAATCGAAGCCGTTGCCTTGCTTCGTGTCGAAGAAGGACTTCATAACGTTTTGCTCGAAGGAAACGCCGGGCATACCGACGGAGATGACTGCGCAGCCGACGAGCTGGTCACCGACGAGGTCAATGCCTTCGGCGAAGACACCGCCCAAGACGAAAAAGCCCTTCACGTTGGTGCCGGTTTCAAACTCTTTGAGGAGTTTGCGGCGGTCGCGGTCCGAGGAGGATGGCCCTTGGACGAGGATGGGGTCGGCATATTTTTCTTGGTAGAACTGGGCAATCTGGTCTAAGTAAGCGTAGCTGGGAAAAAAGACCATATAGTTGCCTTCGTCTTGGTTGATAAAACCGTGGATGTAGGCGGCTAGGGCCTCCGCGGTGTGGCGGCGATCGCGATAGCGGGTGGACAGGTTGGCTTGGTAAATCTGGAGGTTCTCTTCAGCGAAGGGGGAATCCATATGCATTTGGAGAGCGTTGTCGCCCCCACCGAGGAGCTCAACATAGAAGTTGGTCGGCGACAGGGTGGCGGAGAAGAAGATGGTGGACCGAGCCCGTTTCAGGATGTCCTCGAAGAGGTCGGAGGTGTCCACGCACTTAATCTTCCAGAGGATGTGGTCCTCGTCGTCGACCCGGATGAGGTTGAGGAAGCCGTCCTTCCATGTTTCGTCGATCTTGGTGAAGGTGGAATAGACGAAGGATAGGTTTTGAACCTCTTCATAGTCTGGGTCTTGGCGTTCTTTGGCGAGGAAAAAATCCAAAGAAGTGAGGAGGCCCTTGAGCTCGAAGTAGAGGTCATCGGGGTGGTCAGGTGTCGCGATCTCTTTGTGGCTGCCGAGCTCGTTGTAGAAGGATTCGATGAGGTCCATGGCCTTCTTTGCCTTCTTGATGGCGGCACGGTAGCTTCGGATTTTGCTCTTCACGTCTCCAACAGAGCCCGACGCAAGCTCTTCCACTCGAGCATCAAAAATCTCAATCAACCGTTCTAGGTCTCGGCTGGAAATCTCAGCAGAGTACATCTCTCGGCCGCGGTCGACCAGATTGTGGGCCTCGTCAACGAGAAAGAGGAGGTCGGATTGGGCGTTATCGAAGGCTCGCCGGAGGTAGACTCTAGGATCGAAAACGTAGTTGTAGTCGCAAAGGACAAAGTCGGAGTAGTCGGACATGTCCAGCTGGAATTCGTGGGGGCAGACTTGGTGCTTCTCGGCATAGTCTTGGATGGTAGAGAAGCCGAGTTGATTTTCGTTTTCGAAGAGGTCGAGAATGGCTGCATTGACCCGGTCGAAGTGTCCCTTGGCATAGGGGCAATCTTCGGGATTGCAGGAGACGACGTCGTTGAGGCAGATCTTCTCCTTGGCGGTGATTCGGACGCTCTTGAGGGCGAGGCCATTTTGGGTAAGCAAGTGGATGGCCCGCTCTGGCTCCCGCTGGGTGGTGGTCTTAGCAGTGAGGTAGTAGATCTTGTTGATGCCAAGATTCTTGATGGCGGAGACGGCAGGGACGATGGCGGACATGGTCTTCCCGATGCCGGTGGGGGCTTCGATGAAGAGTTTGGCTTTTTGTTCTATGGCCTGGTAAATGCCAACGGACATTTGCCGTTGCCCTTCACGGTAATCGGGATAGGGAAAGCGGAGGTGGGTAATGGATTCGTTCCTCTTCTCCCTCCAATCGACGATGAGGCGAGAAAAGACGAGGTAGCGACTGAGGAGGTCGAGATAGAAGGCTTCGAGTTCGTCGCGGCTGAAGGTCTGTTGGAACTTCTTGGCGACGATTTCTTCGTCGAGGTTGACGTAAGTAAGCTGGACGTCGATGGTTTCCCGGTCCATATCCAAGCAATAGAAGTAAGCGTAGCACTTGGCCTGAGCCCAGTGGAGAGGGTGGTGGTCGGCCTCGACGTCTTCCAACGGCCGAGTGGTGGACTTGATCTCGTCGATGATGACGAGGTCGCCCGATTCGTAGAGGCCATCGGCACGACCCTCCACGACGAACTCGATATCTTCGAGGACGGTCTTGTTGCGAAAGACGACTTCTTTAGTGTAGCCCTCCCCGTAAGCTTGTTGGATTTCCTGGTGGGCTCTGATGCCTTCCAGCATCCGCTGGTTGGACCGGTAGCTGTTGTCAATGTCGCCTGAACGCATGACAAACTCGATAAGTTGGCGCACCGCTATTCTGATTTCTTCCAAGAGCCCTCCTTCCCGGAAAGGGAACATACGTCCACATTTCCATCATTATTTTATGTTAATTTTAAGGTGCTTATATTATACTTGAAATTGAGCTTTCTGTATAAAGGAGGTAGCTTATGAGCTTCATAGAGTTACACGATGTGACAAAAGAATACCACATGGGTGAGAACATCATCCGTGCTAATGACGAGATTTCCTTCGAGATTGAAAAGGGAGAATTCGTCCTAATCCTCGGTCCTTCCGGCGCAGGAAAATCAACCACGCTGAACATTTTGGGTGGAATCGACCAGAATGATGGTGGCGATGTCATCATCGACGGCGAAAACATCAGCAAGATGAACGAGAAGGAACTGACCAACTACCGCCGCTACCAAATCGGCTTTATCTTCCAAAACTACAACCTGATCGCCAATTTGACGGCGAAGGAGAATGTGGAGATGGCTACCCATTTGGTGGACGACGCTATGGACCCCGTTGCCGCCCTAGAGGCTGTCGGCCTCGGCGAACGGGCATCCAACTTCCCCGCCCAATTATCTGGTGGTGAGCAACAAAGAGTGTCTATCGCGAGGGCCATGGCCAAGAATCCCGGCATCCTCCTCTGCGACGAACCGACCGGTGCGCTGGACTACCAGACGGGCAAGAAAATCCTGAAGCAACTAAGACGCACCTGCGAAGAGACAGGCACGACGGTTATCATCGTCACCCACAACAGCGCGATTAAGCCGATTGCCGACCGAGTCATCGAGATTGCTGATGCGAAGGTTCGGCGAGTAACACTAAATGAAAACCCCATGAGTATCGATGATATTGAATGGTAGAAGAAGTAGACCGATAGAAAGGAGGTTGGGATGACAAAAGACGAACAAGAGCTCAAAAAAGACAGCACTAGTAAGATTCCCGCCCCTTGGAAGGATACTTTGCGAACCATTTGGAATTCAAAGATGCGATTTCTCGCCATCATGACCATGATCATGCTTGGCACGATGATTTACATTGGTTTGGTCAGCACAGGTCCTAACATGAGAAAGGCCATGGACCGGCCTCTCGACGAACTGAAACGGGAAAACTTGCGAATCACTTCCCCCCTCGGCATCTATGACGAGGATAAGGAGATTATTGAGGGACTGGACGGTGTTAAGGACGTAGATTACGTCTACTATGGCGACTTCTACGTCGAAGACAGCACCAGTACCGTTATCCGCGTGCAGAGTTTAACGGAGACAATCGCCCCACCTCGCATTGTCGAAGGTCGAGCACCCGAAAAGGATAACGAAATCCTCTTGGATACTCTGATGTTGGAAGAAACCGACTACAAGATTGGCGATACGATTACCATCCGCCCCAATGACAACGACGAAGGTGTTACCGATGAAACATCGGAGGAAAGTTCTGATGAAATCAACGTGGAAATGGAAAACCCCTTCCAAGAAGACCGCTTAAAGCGGGAAGAATTTACCATTGTCGGTTTTGCCGACCACATCTACTACTTTGTGGAAAGCAGCCGAGGCGGCACGACGATGGGAGACGGTGAAATCAACTACTTTGGAATCGTCCAGCCTTCCGTTTTTGATAAGACAAGACCGAGTATGGCCATCTTGACGATGGACGCCCTCCAAGGCATGGTCACATCAGATAACGACTACAAGCAAGAGGAGCAAAAGCTCGTTAACGAGATTCAAGCCCTCTTCCTCGACCGACCAGCAGAAATCAAAGCTGACTTACAAGGCGATGCCCAAAACGAAATCGACAAGGGCCGCCAAGAAATCGAAGACGGTTGGCAAGAACTGGCTGATGCGGAAGAGGATATTAAAACCGGCGAGCAAGAGTTGGCTGACGGTCGAAAGGAATACGAGGAAGGTCTAGAGACCTTCAACACGGAAATCGCCGATGCTGAGCAAAAGCTAGCTGATGGCCAAGCCGATTTGGATGTCGCCTATCAGGAGCTGAACGACGGCGAGAGTGAATATTCCTCAGGTTTAGCTGAATACAATGATGGTGTAGCTGAATTGGAGTCCTCCAGAACCCTTTTGGATGACAGCTGGAACACCCTAAGTGATGGCCAAGCCCAATTAGACCAAGCGAGAAGCGATTTAGAAGCCCAAGGAATCACTTGGGATTTTGTTACCTCTACCGAAAGCAACCTAGCTGACCAGCAAGCCCAGGTTGATGAACAAAGAGATCGGGTCCGCAGTGGTTACGACTTGCTTCCAGAGATATGGCAAGAGTTAATTGCCAACGGGGAAGCCCCTGAGTGGCTCCTTGTTGAGGTCGCCACTTTAGAAGCGACCACCGAACAACTTGACACCGCCCAAGCGGAGATCGATAACGGCTATGCTCAAATCGAACAAGCAAAAGCAGGCCTCCAAGAACTGGACAGCCAAGCAGAGCAGTTGAGCGCCGGCTGGTCCGAGTACTATGCCGGAGAAGATGCCTACAGCCAAGGCCAAGCAGAACTGGACGATGCCAAAGCCCAACTGGATTCCGCTCGCCAAGAGTTGGATAACGGGTGGGCAGAGTACAATAACGGCGTCCAAGAATTAGAGGATGGCCGGGCTGAGCTGGAAGAAGAAAGAGCGAACGGCCAAGCTGAACTCGACGATGCTTTACAAGAAATCGAGGACGGTGAACAAGAGCTAGCGGACGGCAGAGCCGAGCTGGCAGAAGAACGTCCCGATGCCGAAGAAAAGCTAAACGAAGGCCAACAAGCCCTCGATGATGCCGACGAAGAAATCCAAAATATCCGCGTCCCCGCCTACCAGGTGCTGGGCCGCTATAACGACTACCTCATCAACACCAATATGGAGAGCGGGAAGAACATGGATGCCCTCACCCTTCTCTTCCCCACCGTCTTCTATTTGGTGGCCATGCTCACGACCCTAACCACCATCGGCCGCATGGTTGAAGAGGAAAGAACGCAGATTGGTACTCTGAAAGCTCTGGGCATGAGCAACAACGCCATTGGATCTAAATATATTGCCTATGCGGTAAGCTCATCCCTAATCGGAGTAATTTTGGGAACCATCTTCGGATTCCTCCTTATTATGCCGGTCATCTTCCTTGCCTACACGGATGGTTTCGACTTTATCCTACCTGTTGAATACCAACTATCTTGGACTTGGGTTGTCATTGCCTTCCTGATTGGTACGGGCTTGAGCTTGATTGCCGCTTGGGGGTCTGTCAGCCGAACGTTGAAGCAAAAGGCTGCTGTCCTCATGCGACCTAAACCACCCACAAAGGGGAACCGGACGATACTCGAAAAGATTCCCTTTATCTGGAAAAAACTTGGCTTTATGGCCAAAGTTACCTTCCGTAACTTGACCGCGAAGAAGAGCCGGATGTTCATGACCATCATCGGTGTCTTTGGCTCTACCGCCCTGATCGTCATGGGCCTGGGCCTTCAGTCCTCCGTGTCCAGCATGGTAGACAAGCAGTTTAACATCCTACAAGACTACGATATTGAAGTCGTTTTCAATGGCGATGCCGACGAAGAAAATCTCGCCGACTTAGACGCCTTTATCGCCCAGGAAGCTGTGGAATCCTCTAGGTTCTACCAGTTCCAAGGCACCTTCGAAAACAAGGATGGCATCTCGGAAAGCTTCGTCCTCTACGTACCATTGGAAGAGAACTTCCGCGATTTCCGCCCTATCCGGTCCCGTGTGGATGACAACGGTTTCGATTTGAGTCGAGACGTCGCCTATATTACCGAGCAGATGGCCCGGGCAATCGAGTATGACGGCCCTCAAGACCTACCTATCAAGGACGACAACGGCTTCCTCTACGAAGTTCCTATTGAAGGACGAGTCGAGCAGTACGTCGGCCACAACATGTTCATGAGCGAAGACTGGTACCAGAAGAGTTTTGATGAGACACCAACCGCCAACACCTACTATCTGAATCTGGAAGACGGGGCCGATGTTGAGGCAGTCGCCGATGAGCTAATCGACATGGATGGCGTTTACTATGCCATCACCAACGAGGACACCATGGACACCATCAGCTCCCTGATTGATGCCCTGGGCATTGTCGTTATCATCATTATCCTGATCTCGACCCTCTTAACCTTCGTCGTACTCTACAACCTGACCAACCTCAACGTTTCCGAACGAAAACGGGAATTGTCCACCATCAAGGTGTTGGGCTTCCAGAACATTGAAGTCACGGAGTACATCTACCGAGAGACCCTGATCCTCACCGTTTTGGCCATCATTTTGGGGGCCATAGGCGGAAAAGTACTCCACTATATGATTACCATGGCCCTCTCACCCAGCAACGCCTTGATTGACCCCTATCTGAACCCTTGGAGCTACGTCATCGGTACCGCGATTGTCTTTGTCTTCTCTCTAATCGTCATGTTCATTATCCATGGCCAACTAAAGCGAGTAGATATGGTAGAAGCTTTGAAAGCTGAAGATTAAGCGCAAATTCTGAGTTTGTGTTATATAATAGGCGCAACAAGTGACCTATGGATTAGATTAAGGAGTTGGAAGTGAGCGTGAAAAAAACAAATCTGCTGCTTGTCCTTGCGCTAATTCTCTTTCTGACCGCTTGTGGTGGTAACGATAAGGCGGAAATGTACAGCCTGGTTGAACCACCCGAGACGGGAGAGACTGATGAGTCTTCGATTGAAGGCGATGCCGAAGAAAAAGAGGAAAGCAAGGAACAAGCCCTAAGAGAAGTAAAAGAAATCAAAGTCATCGAAGATGAGGACTTTGTCCGTGAAGAAAGAGAAGATAGCAGCCTAGCTGTAGGTGACCGCCTCCTTCAACAAGCGGGAAAGAAGGGTCGCAGCGAAGTAACTTACGAAGTCACCTATATTGATGGCAAAGAAGTATCCCGTGTGCCCATCAAGGAACGAATCATTACCAAGGCAAAGCCGGAGATTACGCTGATTGGCACAGCCGAGGCGACCAATGTCGAAGTTGCCGATGAAACAAATTCATCGCCTACTACGACCAAGAATGCTAACTCTTCCTATTACGGATCAACCGGTAATGGATCAACAGGTCAGCAAAGCTCATCCACCTATTACCAACCCCCTCAACAAAGCAGTTCCGTGGCGAGCTCTACGCCCGCCCAAAGCTCGAGTAGCAGCCAGTCCAGTTCAACCTCTTCCACTCTACCTCCTGCAAGTTCAGAAAGTAGCGAGGTTGCGGTCGTCGAAGAACCCGTTGAACCACCTGTAGAGGAAAGCTCAAGCCAAGCTAGCTCCAGCAGCTCAGAGTCCAGCGAAAGCTCGTCCAGCGAAGAAGATTCCTCTTCCTCGTCCAGCGAAAATTCCGGTTCAGAGGGCGGCGGCAATCCTGAGGAAACACCAGTTGAAGACCCTGTAACTCCTTAACATGACAACGATCCAGTACAATTCAACAATCAAAAAGAGGCTTCGCTGAGTTAATCCTCAGCTGAAGCCTCTTTTGCTTTCTTCGTGGCGAAACTAGCGGCATTGAGCCCGGCGACTTGCCCTTGGCCGATTGCCCTCGATATCTGATAAGGTAGGCCCGTGCAGTCTCCCGCGGCAAAGATGCCCGGTAGGTTCGTTTCCATCTTGTTGTTGACCTGGATGTGCATTCCTTCCAGTTCAATGCCCGGAACGATGGCGTCCGGCTTTTGCGCGTCACGGATGAAGAAGAAGCCGTCAGCTTCGATCTCCCTGTCCCCAACGACGATTGACCGAGCCACTGTATCTCCTCGTACCTCAATGACCTTGTCCGTGATGACCTCAATATTGGGATTAAGGCCCACTTCCCGACCCATCTGATTGATAAAGATCGTAGAGGAGGCCATCTCCGCCATAAAATTCGCTTCCTCAATCGCACTTTCGTTGTAACCAACGACGACGACCGGCCTATCCCGATAAAGAGCCGCATCACAGGTAGCACAGGTGCCGACGCCTTTTCCGAGAAAGTCACTTTCTCCCGGTAGGGGCTTACCAAAGCTGACCCCCGGTGCATAGACCACGGCGTGGGCTTCGATGATTCGATTGCCCGGCGTCAGTAGACCGATAAACTTGCCCATATCGTAGACCATGGTCGCATTCTCGTTAATGAACTCCACGGGATACTCTTCCACGTGGGACCTAAACTCTTTAAGCAAACCTTCGCCGGATTGGTCGGGCATGCCCAAGACGTTTTGCACTTCTGCCGTTTTCTTTAACTTCTCGCTCATCTCGGGACCCAAGACGAGGACCTTCTTATTTCGTATACTTGCATTTAAGGCGGCGGCTAGACCTGCTGGTCCCGCCCCCACCACGACAACATCATAAATCATCAGTCTACATACTTTTCAATCTTCTCGAGAAGGCGGTCTTTAGGCATCAAGCCAACAATCTGGTCAACCTTTTGGCCATTCCTGTAGACCTGTAGCGTAGGAACAGACATGATCCCTTCCTGAGCCGCTAATAGATTTTCTTCATCGATATCAATCTGAAGAATTCTAAACTTATCTGTTTCGCCCTCGATTTCATCGAGAATGGGTGAAAGCATCTGGCATGGCCCACACCAGGTTGCTGAAAAGTCGACGACGGTGACGCCTTCGCTTGTTAATACATCATTTTTAAATTCTGTTGTGTCTATTTTTCTTACCATATTTTCCTCCTAGGTTCGATCTCGCAGATACTGCGACTAACTTGATTCGCTAAGCTAATATACCCGACTTTACTGAAATACCTTCTTTAGCCAGTCTTCGAACTGCTGGGCATTCATCTGATTAATCAGCAAATAGTCCTTCCCCTCCGTAAAGTGAAGGTAACCTCGTTCCTCTTTTTCGTTATGAATATGCATCCCCACCTCTTCGAAAATAAAGGCCTGGGGTTCAAGGTAGAGAAAGAGGGCAAGCAGGCTGTCTAAGGTGTAGTCAGCATCAGCCGGGAAACCAAGCTCCTCAAGAACCCTATCTATACCCCTAATCGTTCCCTCTTCAAGCTCGACTTGATTGAGCACGGAAGGTTCAAGAAGCAGGCGCTGGTGGCCGATTTGCCCTAACTCCTGAAAAACTTCTGGATTCGCCAAGGAAGCCTCGGTTTTTAGCATCCCGTCACCCCGCTCAAGAACCTTGCCTAAGGACAAGATTACGGTGTCCATGTGGTCGTTGACATCTTCCTCGAAAGAATAGGCCTCGTAAAGATTTAGTGGGTTCCCTAACAAAAGGAAGTCCAAGCCGGCAGCATCTTCGCTGGCCATAGCCATCAAATGATCCGGCGCCTCCGTATCCAGAAGGTCTTCAAAACCTTCCACCTTTGAAGTAATCGGGGTTATGTAACCTAGCTCTTCCAAGTTATCCGCGACCTTTTCAGTGAAGGTGCTTGCGTTGTCCGAAAACCCAACGACTTCGAAATCCTCTTCCAATGATGCAGCGTAGATCGTCAACATATCCGTCGCAGAAAAATCCGTATCTATCCATAAAAGGGGCATTCTTTCCATCTCGCCATGGATTATGGACCTGTAGTTTGTCATGTTTCCTCCACGTCTTCTCGCTAATCTTCCTTATCGAACTTAGGTTTAGTGATACAAACTGACTCGGTATCTTCCGTCTCGGTGAAGGTTACCATGTGGCGCTCGATTTCTTGTTCTAACACATGGGTCATGAAGAGGCGGACGGCAACCAACAGGGCGACAATGATGACGTGCTCAATCGTAACTGAAGTCA
>CAYMYX010000006.1:19665-43096 GCA_964394795.1 uncultured Peptoniphilaceae bacterium | reverse complement strand
GAGGTGCCCCTCATCCTTCAACTTTTTCAAGAGGTCTTCCACCCCTTTGTAGACTAAGGTCTTAATCACCGGATCTTTATAGTACGACCCATTGTACTCATTTAAAATGTTCTCTTTTTTCTCTAAGCTCAAATCCTCGCATCCTGTCTCGTTCAAAGCGTGGTCTACCAGATATCTCGAGCTGTTTCCAATTAGGGCTTTTACCCTTTCGATGGGAATTGACGAACAACCGTGTTTTCCCAACACCTTATTCAGGTGAAACGAGATTGCTCCTAAGGAATCGATGAGGGTTCCATCCAAATCGAACAAGATAAAGCGGCCAGGCGTTTTACTTTCTGCCATGAGTACTCCTTACTATCCAAGTGTGCCGTTCGTATAGTGATACAAGCCGATAGCGACTGCCGTCGTCAGGTTTAATGAATCGACATAGGGTGATTGTGGGATGATGACGCTTCGTCCCAACTTGCTGTATTCTTCGGGCAATCCTGCCCCTTCATTCCCAAAGACCAAAGCCCACTTCTCCGGAACCGTGATCTTTCCGATGGCTTCCGCCTCTTCACTCAACATAAAGAGTTGAAGTTGATGATGGCCATACTCCTCCATATACTCCTCTATCGTGTCATAGTGAGAGTGGCGGATTCGAAACAAGGACCCCATAGAGGCCCTAACCGTCTTGGGATTGTAGATATCGCAGGTCTTGCCGATCGTCACCAGGTCAAAGATGCCAAAGGCAACCATGGTCCGACAGATGTTGCCCAAGTTCCCCATATCGGAAATCTGGTCGCAAACGACGTGGTTAAAGTCCTTCACCGGTTTCATCAACTTCTGAAAGACGCCCACAACGTAAACGTTTCCTTTATTGGCTAAGCGGACGATATCCTTATCGCTGATCCGGTAAGAGATGTGGTTTCCATCGAGAAATTCCTTCCACTGGTCCAGGTCGGTAAAGCTGGAGGAGAGGATAATTTCGATGACCAGATCCGGCCTAACCTTGAGCAATTCCATAGTGGGAAAGGCGCCAAAGCTATAGCTGTGGTCCTCTTCTTTTCGGTAACGTTTCCAACGCATAAATGCCTCCCTCCATTCTATCATATCGCTTTATATTTTAGTTTACTTGTGTTAAATTGTACATAGGTTCAGGAAATCGATTTATTAAAAAAGGGGAGTAAAAATATGTTCTATAGAACGAAAGAAAATCTCTCCATGTTAGCGGACTTTTATGAGTTCACCATGGGGAACGGTTATTTGGAAAGTGGCTTAGGGGACACGATTGCCTATTTTGACATGTACTACAGGAGAAATCCCGACAGCGCCAGCTTTTCCATCGCCGGTGGCTTAAATACCTTTATTCGCTACATCGAGGACTTACACTTCACCGATGACGATATTGACTATCTGCGCAGCCGAGGCATCTTTGATGAGCGTTTCTTGGATTACCTCGCTAACTTCGAATGCACCTGTGACATTTGGGCCATCCCAGAGGGAAGCATCGTCTTCCCCAATGAGCCCCTAGTCATCGTCCGCGGACCGGTCATTCAGGTCAGCCTTATCGAAACCATGCTCCTGCTTACCGTCAACCACCAGTCCATGATCGCCACCAAGGCCAACCGAATCGTCCGCGCTGCCCAAGGCAGAGCAGTCATGGAATTCGGATCCAGACGTGCTCAGGGCGCCGACGCCGCCACACAGGGGGCAATCGCCGCTTACATTGCCGGTGCAGTCGGCACAGCAAACACCCTAGCAGACTCCACTTATGGCGTACCGGCTCTGGGTACTATGGCCCACTCTTGGGTCATGATGTTTGCCGATGAGTACGAATCCTTCAAGACCTATGCGGAAATTTATCCCGAGAATTGCGTCCTCCTCGTCGACACCTACGACACCCTAGGGTCTGGTGTTCCTAACGCCATCCGTGTCTTCGAAGAAGTCCTCAAGCCCATGGGCTACCGCCCAGGTGGCATCCGCCTAGACTCAGGCGATATTGCCTACCTCTCCAAGAAAGCACGCAAGATGCTGGATGATGCCGGGTACGAGGATGCGACCATCGTCGCCTCCAACTCGCTCGATGAATACAAGATCACCGATATCCTCTCCCAAGGAGCCCAAATCAATAGTTTTGGCGTCGGTGAAAACCTCATCACCTCCAAATCCAATCCGGTATTCGGTGGTGTCTACAAACTTGTTGCAGTCGAGAAAGACGGCGAAGTCGTTCCTAAGATTAAAATCTCAGAGAACGTGGAGAAGATCACGACCCCAGGCTTCAAGTCAATTTATCGCTTCTACGACAAGAAGACAGAAAAGGCGATTGCTGATGTCATCACCGTTCACGGCGAAGAGATCAATGAGGATGAACCTTACGAGATCTTCCACCCCACTTATACCTGGAAGCGGATGACCCTAACAGACTATATCGTAAGACCAATGCTGGTGAGAATCTTCGAAGAAGGAAAACTCGTTTATGATGTGCCCACTTTGGAAGAGACCAGAGCCTACTGTAAGAAGGAAGTCGACTCTATCTGGGAGGAGTACAAGCGCTTTGAGAATCCCCAAATCTACAAGGTCGACCTATCAAAGGAGCTTTGGGACATGAAGCATCACTTGTTGAATGAGACAAGCTCTCAGGTCTCCCAAATCCATAATCAATCTCACCAAACCGAAAACCAATAGACAAAAAAAGAGTGCCCATTCGGACACTCTTTTTTATTGAAATGATTTGCTTATCTGTTTTCTAAAGCGTTGTTTACTGCTTCGATGATTGCATCGTGAGTCATTGTTGCGCCAGCAGCAGCGTCTACGCCTTCAGTTCCGTTGTTCTCAACGATAGCTGCAGGAGTATCAGTTAGTGCAGGATCAGCGATGCCTTCAGTTTCTTCATGCTCAACAACTTCTACCTTAGTGATTGTGTCACCTTCTACAGTAACTTCAACCTTGATAGGGCCGTTACGACCTTCAGCTTCGCCAGTAAGAACTTCAGCTTCACCAGCAGCTTCTTCAGTAGTTTCAACTGTTTCAGTTGTTTCCTCTACGCTTGTATCAACAGATGCATCAGTTGATTCTGCAGGTTCATCTCCACCACAAGCTGTAAGGACTAGAGCTAATGCTAATAGCATTCCCAAAATTGACTTTTTCATTATTTTCCTCCTGTTAGTGTAAGCACTTTTTCAATCGACGGGGGATATATACCCAATCAATGAAAGACTTACCAAATTATTAACCGTCTCTCAGAGAGAGACGGTAAAGGTATTATACACGAAAATGACTTTTTTGTAAAATTAGCCCTATTGTGCGTTTATTTTTTTATTGTTCCTTGTCCATCAGAGCGCTTGAAGCCGTGATGATAGCTAGCTTGTAAGCGTCATCTTCGTTACAACCGCGAGATAAGTCATTAACCGGCTTAGCCATACCTTGAAGGATAGGACCAAGGGCCTCAAATCCACCTAAACGTTCAGCAATCTTGTAACCGATGTTGCCGGATTGAAGGTCAGGGAAGATGAAGACGTTAGCATGTCCTGCTACAGGGGAGCCAGGAGCCTTTCTCTCGCCTACAACAGGAACAAGTGCTGCATCGAATTGCATTTCGCCGTCGACAACCAAGTTAGGGAACTGCTCCTTAGCGATTCTAGCTGCCTCAGCAACTTTCTCTTGTTCCGGAGAAGAAGCTGAACCCATCGTCGAGAAGGAAAGTAGGGCAACCTTAGGATCGATGCCGAAAAGCTTAGCTGTTTCAGCGGAGCTGTCAGCGATGTCAGCTAATTGTTCTGCTTCAGGATTGATGTTAACGGCAATATCGGCGAAGATGTAGCGTTCTTCGTTAGGTCCAACCATAACCATAGCACCGGAAACTACCTTTGTTCCTGGCTTCGTTTTGATGATTTGAAGACCTGGACGAATCGTGTCACCCGTTGTGCCAACCGCACCAGAGACCATACCATCGGCTAAATCCAAATAAACCAACATCGTACCGAAGTAGTTGTTATCCTTCAGCATCTCTCTGGCTTGCTCTTCCGTTGCTTTCCCTTTTCTTCGTTCAACAAAAGCTTCAACGAAACGATCAAAACCCTCATAGTTAGCTGGGTCAACGATATCTAAACCTTCGATATCAAAATTGTTCTCATCAGCTACCTTCTTGATCTCATCTGGATTACCAAGAACGATGGGATGAAGGATTTCATCCTTTAAGTGGCGAGTTGCCGCACCCAAAATTCTTACATCGGTACCTTCGGGATAAACGATCTTCAGATCTTTCCCTTTAATTTGTTCGGCTAAACTTGAAATAATGCCCATTTTTCCTCCTAAAACTTTCACAATTTTTGTTATCTACCAATTACTGCATTAATTTTAACACTTTTTCCTGAACTTGGAATCGGATTCTTTGATTCGCCTGATAACTCACCAATTCACCATCAAGATTAAGCAAAAAATCTTCCAAAGGTTGCACGGTATAGTCTTTTACCCGTTTCATCGTAACATACTTTTTATGCTTAGCATGCTTCGCCTTAAAAATCGAAGGGAACAACAAGAGTAGCTTCGGCCTCGAGATATTCTGCACGACGCAGACATCCAGATAACCGTCATCAAACTCCGCTTGGGGAAGGACTTGGAAGCCACCGCCATAAAAACGACCATTTCCGACCGCAAAAAGAAAGAGGCTGTTTACCTTTCCCGAGCCAGTCTCCGTCTTTGCCCCAGTTGCCGGCCCTGTTTCAGGCGAAACAACATCCTTCTCATCGGAACCAATCTCAACATAGTCGATATCCCGATAGGTGAAGAAAGTCTTCAATAAAGACAGGGTATAGGCGGATTCATTTTTCACCTTGGTCTTAATCTTTTCCGTTCCCTTAACCACCATGGCATCAAAACCAATGGAGGCAATGTTGATGAAGAAGTGCCCATCTGCTAAGCCACCATCAATTTCGCGTATTTGGCCATGGACTACCCGTTTTATCGCCTCGTCGATATCATCGGACCAACCCAGCCCCTTCATCGTATCATTACCCGTACCCGATGGAATTATACCCAGCACCCCTGCCTTGGCCTCGTAGAGGCCGGATGCCACCTCATTCAGCGTGCCGTCCCCACCGACCGAGCAAATCACATCATAATTTGCCGCTTCCGCTCTAGCAATTTCTTTCCCCTCACCCGGTCTGGTGGTTTCACGAATTTTAATTTCAGTCCCCTCTGGATAAGGCCAATCCTGTAGAAACCGCTCAATTTTCTTTGTTCGTCCACCATTCGACACGGGATTAATAATGTATAGTATTTTCAAACTCAGCTTACTCGCTATCCAGAGCTCGTTGAAGCGCCGTTTTCTCCTCAGGAGACAGGCCTTGAATCGGCGATCCATTCTCAATATTCTTAGCAAAGATCGAAGACCCTCTGCGGCTGTAGATACTGGTCACAATCAGACCGTTGTGGTGTTCATCCAATAAAGCAAAACTGAAACTCTGTTCCCCGGTCAAATCCTCAAAGGCGTTATAGCGGTAGAGGTAGAGCTTTTGCATTGTTCCCGCTAATTGATCACGAATTTCGTTAACCTGTTGATTCAACTCGCTCCTTAACCTTGCTTCGGTTTCACTGAGGCTCTGTTTTTGCTTCTTATCGTTGGCATCGACAAGTTGGACTACCTTTTTATCATTCGCATCCACCACTTGGGCCATCTTCTTATCATTCCCATCAATCGTCTTCCGTACACCATCAAACTGCACGTAGTTTTCTTCTTCGTGTTTCCTCATCTTCGTTGAAATAGAGTCGGAGAATTTCGTGAGCTTCGAATCCAAATTCTTCAGGCCATCCTCCAAGTTCTTCTTCGCCGACATCTCAACGGTGTCCATCCGAGCATAGACTGTTTCATCTAGCCGTTTCATAGCACTGGTCAGATCTTGATTTACTTGGTCCATCTCCTGGAAGACTTTGTCCTCCATAGCTGAGTTACGCTGATCGACTAAAGATTCCTGGTGGCCCTCCGCCTTCTGCAAGCGGCTGTCCATATGGGCAAGCAAGGTGGACACTTCCTCTTGACGAACTATCTGTCCGTCTAGCTCCTCACCAAACTCAAGGATTAGCTCCTCCAAGTTTAGCTCGCCTCTGCCTCTGAGGAGAAAGTCATACCTCCTCCTAAGTCTCTGCAGCTTCCGGTTCGTATTCGAAACCGAGTAAATACAAAGCGCAACAATGGCGATGAGTATGATTAAGAGCAATATTTCGAAATAATTCACACTAATCCTCCTTGCCTTCTCTTCTATCCGGCCAGAATTCCTGCCTGAAGTCGGCAATCTCTTGGCTTATCTGATGAATCCTACCACGTACGTCATTGAAACTTTCCAGTTGTGCCTGCTTTTCTTCTTCGCTCTTCAACATCTCCACATTTACCCAGATATTGTCGCTCATCGTTTCAATCGCAGCCAGAATCAAGTGAGATCCGGCAAAGTTATCATTCATGATGGTCTTCTTACTGACCCTATACAGATGAACTTGCCAGCTGTAGACCTCCACCAATTCTTCCAGCAATTTTTTCGGAACCTCGATTGCCTTGATCAGCTCCCGTTCAATCGCACCAGGTCTGTCTGGGTCCTTCTTGTCCAGTTTCATGGCATCAAGGACGCCCTGGAAGGATTCCCCGTCTGCTTCGGCTAAATCAAGAATCAAGTCTCTCTTTGCAAGGAGTTCCTTCTTCATCAAATCCAAGGACCCTAGGTGATCTTCGATGTCCTGAAGCTTAGCTTCCTTATCCTCGGTATCTTCCTTCTTCTCCAACCGTCTCCGGCTATTCTCGTGGGATTTCACTGTCGTTTCGAGGGCCATGATATTCAGACTCAACCCCAAAGCTGCTCCAATTCCCGTAGCGCCGCCGCCACCTGGCTCCGGCCCGGTCTCAGCTGTCTTCTCTAATAGTTCGTCAATCGTCCACTTTTTCATCTCTGCCCCCCTAGTCGTTATCAACGCGTTCAAGGAAGCGCTGTAAGTCTTCCTCTGAGTAGCAGGCTACTTGGACGTTCCAGCCTTTACCTTTTTTTTGGATGTTAACCTTGGTTCCCAGTGACTCGCTCAGACGGTTTTCCATGTCTACGATATAGATGTCTTTATTTTGCGCACGGCGTCGGTTGCCTTCCACCGTATTGACATTGGTTTTCCCCTCAATAAGCAACTGTCTATACTTAGCTCTCCGCTTCAAATCGGGTTCACTTAAGAGCGACCTTGCCTGAGATGAGGTTAATAAGCCCTTCCGTAAAGCATCCATGGTGTCGTTATCTAGTTTCGTTAAACGAACGATATTGGCAATGTAGGGACGTGACTTACCCAAAGCGTTAGCCAGTTCCTGTTGCGTAATCATCTGGCTTTCCATGATGTTTTGGTAAGCGACCGCCTCCTCTAAAGGATTCAAGTCTTCTCTTTGCACATTCTCCACAACGGAGATAATGGCCGTTTCATCACTACTAGCTTCTCGCAAGACCACCGGAACTTCGGCTAAACCCGCCTTCTGAGCCGCCCGATACCGCCTTTCACCGGCAACGATCTCGTAGGGTGCCCCTTCCTTCTTCCTATTCTTCTTTACCACAATCGGTTGAAGGATACCGTACTTTATAATGGACTGGGCTAGTTCCTCCAAGGCCCCCTCGTCAAACTCCTTACGCGGTTGGTCCGGATTAGTCTGCAACTGATCTATCTTTAAGGTCTGCATGGACCGAAGAATCTCTTCCTCCACGCCCTCCTCAACTTCCGCTTTCTCCTCAACAGCAGGCCCCGGTGTCTTCTTTGCTTTACTTGCCTTCTTCGCCGGTGCCTTCTCTTGTTTCGGCTCTTCTACTACTTCCGTTTCTTCCGTCTCTGGTTCTGGTCCCTCATAGAGCAAGGACGCTAAACCCCTTCCAAGACCTCTTTTCTTCGCCATCAGTCACTCCTTACTTATTGTTCTTCTTCAGCTCTTTGGCTAACTGAGTATAGGCTTCTGCGCCTTTGGATCGTTTGTCATAGGTGATAATGCTTTGTCCAAAGGATGGCGCTTCCGCCAATCGAATATTTCTCGGAATCACCGTCTTAAAGACCTTGTCCTTAAAATAATTATTCACTTCGGTCTCTACATCTTGAGCAAGATTGGTTCTTCCATCGTACATGGAAAGGAGTACGCCTTCCACTTCTAGGTCGGGATTCAGCGATTCTCTGATCATATCTAAGGTAGAAACTAACTGGCTGACTCCTTCTAGAGCATAATATTCTGCCTGGATGGGAATAATGACCGAATCAGAGGCAACCAGTGCGTTTAAGCTCAATAAACCTAAAGAAGGAGGACAATCCACCATCACGTAGTCATAATTATCTTTAATCTTATTTAGTTGCTCTCGTAATAGCTCCGCCCGGTTCTCCCTAGTAATCGATTCAATTTCGAAACCGGTTAAGTCTGGGGTTGAAGGTACAAGGTCTACATTCTTTGAAGAGGTAGGAATCACCGCTTCTGCTATTTCACTCTCTCCGCTCAAAATTGTGTAAATATCGGTTTCTAGTGCATTTTTTTTCACTCCGAGACCCGAGGTAGTATTCCCTTGGGGGTCCATATCCACGACCAATACTTTCTTCTTCATTAGCCCTGTCATCCCGAGTGCGGAAGCCAAATTGATAACGGTCGTGGTTTTTCCAACGCCACCCTTCTGATTAAAGACACTGATTACCTTAGTCATCGAGTTCTTCCTTTCTCAGCATTAAGATGGCATTATCAATGGCCAAAGATGCCGCTCTTCGGCGAATTCGCTCTCTATCTCCACTGAGATGATAACTAACCACTTTGCATTCACCATCATTATATAAGCCGATATAGACTTGGCCCACATCATCGCCGTCCGGTCCGGCATAGCCAGTCGTCGCAATGCAGAAATCCGCGCCGGTTAACTCATGAAGTTTAAGGGCCATATCTTCCGCTACTTCTTTCGATACTGCTGTATATTCATCCAGTAATTCTTGATCTACACCTAGTGTCTTAACCTTCGCTTCGTCGCTATACACGGTATATCCATAACCCATCACATCGGAAGCGCCTGGTACGCTAATCAGAGTAGATGATACCAACCCGCCTGTTAAGCTCTCGGCTGTTGCTATCTTTAATTCCTTATCCCTTAACTCATTAATAAAGGTCTCTTCTTTAGATTCAGGACCAGCTGATACAAAGTACTTACCTAGGACTTCCTTAGTTAGCTCGACCTCCTTGGCTAACATTTTCTTAGCTTCCTCATCACTTGCTGCCTTTGCCGTAATACGGATGATACAGCCGTTATCCTTTGCATAAGGCGCATAGGTTGGATTCGTCGAATGATCTATCTTGTCCTGTAATTTTCGGTAAGAAGCATACTCACCTAGGATTCCTATCTTCACTTCGACTGACTTGATTTCGCCAGATACTTTGTTATTCAGAATAGGCAGCAACTCATTCTTAAACATGGGTTGCAGTTCCTTTGGTGGTCCAGGTAATAGTACGATCGCTTTCTCTTCGTTATCTGTCAGTGGAATATACGCTCCACTGACAATGCCGAAATTATTCTTTAAAACCTCTGACCCAATCGGAAAGCTATAAGAAGATTTATTTCGCTCCAAGTCGTTTGGCCCATTAAACCATGTCGCCACAACTTCTTTGCTTGCCTCATCTTCGAAGACTTCTCGATCCATGTAATCGATGACAATCCGCTTTGTAATATCATCACTTGTAGAACCTAATCCACCGGTTAGAATGAGGATATCACAGCGTTTCATCGCACTATCGATGGCTTCATATAGCCGCTTTGCATTGTCGCCTACAACAGATGTGTGTAGAATATCATAGCCTGCCGTAGCTAGCTCCCGGCTTAAAAACTGGGTGTTTGTGTTTAAGATATCGCCTAAAAGTAACTCGGTACCTACCGAGATAATTTCTATAATCATAGTTCCTCCTGTTGTTTCATATGAAACTTCCTATATTCATTATAGCAAAGGAAAATCATATTAGGTTTCTAAGAGATCATTTATTCGAAAGATTTTTTAAATTTTCTATTAATTTAAAAGTAGTGCAGTGTTTCATATGAAACTTTCTACTCTATTAGCTATTGTTTCATATGAAACATTTGATACGTTACTGAATAATTGTTTCATATGAAACAAAAAAAGAGACCCGTAAGGGTCTCTAACTTATTTCTTCAATATTAAAGGATCTTTCCTAGGTTTTCCTTGCCCTCTGGGATACTTCCGTGGTGTTTCTCTTTCTTTCCTGACGGTGATTATCGTCCGACCATAGTTCACTTCACTAAAGGTAAATTCATCTATGTTTACTATCTTACCGCCTAACGCATCTAAGGCTGGCCTTGCCGAATCGATCTCGCCCTTACTATCCGGTCCCTTCATCGCTAGGAAGTAACCACCAACTTTAACTGCCGGGAGGCAGTATTCAAGCAAGGTAGGGAAGTTAGCTACTGCACGTGATACGGCATAGTCGTATTTCTCTCTATGGTTCTCATCATTGAATATTTCTTCTGCTCGAGCGTGGATAGCTGTCGTTTTCGTGAGGCCTAACTCCTTGATAACCTCATCTAAGAACGTAATACGCTTATTTAGACTATCTATTAACGTCAATTCTATTGAGTTGTCATATATCTTCATTGGTACGCCTGGGAAGCCACCACCAGTGCCGATATCAGCAACCTTGGCATTTAGCGGGATTCGCAGACCGCGAAATATTAGAAGAGAGTCGATAAAGTGCTTCTCATCGATCTCTTTATCTTCGGTTATCGCTGTGATATCAAGGCGATCATTCCATTCTGTAATTAAAGCTCGATAATCTTCAAATAGCAGGTGTTGTCTTTCTGTTAGCGATAAACCTTCTCGTTCTAAACGCTCTTGGAAATTTACATTAGTCATGCTGGACCTCCGCTTGTCTATTCCTTCGCTCTTGCTCGAGATACATTAGGATTGCTGTAATATCAGTAGGTGCAACACCGCTGATTCGAGAAGCTTGGCCGACAGACTCCGGTTTAATTGCATTGAGCTTCTGGATTGCCTCAACCTTTAAGCTTTTAATCTTGTTGTAGTCATCAATGTCTAACTTACGGTTCTCTAGCTTTTTGAACTGATTGATTTGTTGCTCTTGCTTTTTGATATAGCCCTCATACTTAATTTGAGTCTCTACTTCAGTATAGACGGTCTTTGGCAAGTCTTGGCGGTCAGGATCTAGGGGGGCCAACGTTAGATAATCTAACTCGGGTCTCCTTAATAACTCTGCCTTAGTTAAACCTGTCTTCAGTGGAGCCGAACCAACGCCTTCAAGGAAAGTATTCGTCTCCTCAGTTGGCGTAATCATCAGTTTTTCAAGGCGATTTCGTTCCTCATCAATCCTCGTCCTTCGATCAACCATGCGAGCTAAGCGGTCATCAGAAGCAAGCCCAATATCGTGTCCGATTTGAGTGAGGCGGATATCTGCATTATCCTGACGTAAACTTAGGCGATACTCACATCGAGACGTCATCATCCGGTAGGGTTCGTTTGTTCCTTTGGTGATCAGGTCATCGATAAGGACGCCGATGTAGGCTTGGCTGCGGTCGAGGACCAAAGCTTCATCACCATCAATTTGCCGGCTGGCATTGATCCCTGCCATTAGTCCTTGGGCTGCTGCTTCCTCATAGCCGGAGGACCCGTTGATTTGGCCGGCAAAGTAGAGGCCGTGGGTATTCTGAAGTTCGAGGCTGGACTTTAAAGCACGAGCATCGATACAGTCATACTCGATACCATAAGCTGGGCGCATGAATTCCACATTCTCCAAACCAATGATGGTCTTGTACATCTCGATTTGGACTTCCTCGGCTAGGGTGGAGCTTACACCCTGAACGTAAAGCTCGTCGGTAGATAAACCTTCAGGCTCGAGGAAGACCTGGTGCTGGTCTCTGTCGGGGAAGCGAACAATCTTATCTTCAATTGATGGGCAGTAGCGGGGACCAACGCCGTGGGCTTCGCCAGCATACATGGGGCTTCTGTGTAAGTTATTGTTAATTATTTCACTTGTTTCTTTTGTTGTATAGGTTAGATAACACTTTTCTTGAAGTGAAGCATCGTATTCCTTCCCATAGTTCATAAAGGAAAAGGGGATAACCTCTTCATCACCCAATTGCTCTTCCATAACGGAAAAGTCCACGCTGCGTCGATTGATACGGGCAGGTGTTCCCGTCTTGAAGCGCATCAGGGGAACTTGGCGTTCCTTCAGGCTCTCAGTAAGCTGGAGGGAAGGCTTCATTCCATGGGGACCGGAGGAGTAGCTGAGTTCGCCCAGCAAAATGGTTCCATTGAGGTAGGTTCCCGTGCAGACAATAACGGCCTTGGTGGGGTAGAAGGCGCCCTGAATCGTGGTCACGCCGATAACCTTATCGTCTTCAACAAGGATCTGGTCGACTTCGCCTTCCACCAAAGTCAGGTTCTCCTGATTCTCCAGCCGCCTCTTCATCTCCTCGTGGTATTTGCGCTTGTCCGCTTGGACACGGAGGGAGTGGATAGCAGGTCCCTTGGACAGGTTGAGCATCCGGGATTGGATAAAGGTCTCGTCAATAACGAGGGCCATCTCTCCGCCCAACGCATCGATCTCTCTAACCAAGTGGCCTTTCCCTGTTCCTCCAACATTGGGATTACAGGGCATATCTGCCACCGAGTCTAGACTGATTGCTAAGCACACCGTTTGCTTGCCCAGGCGGGCAGAGGCAAGGGCGGCTTCGCAACCGGCATGGCCCGCGCCGATAACGATAACGTCGACGGGCTCTTTTTGGTAATGTTTCATATAGATACAAGCCTTCCTTTCTAAGGGGCTTTGTAAAGTGAACTGTTTGGGCTACTTGCCAACACAGAAGTCACTAAAAATCTTATCCAGAATATCGTCGTCCATGGCCTCACCGGTGATCTCGGCTAGTTTCTTATAGGTGCTTCGGCAGTAGACCTCAACGGCATCCAAGGTGAAGCCCATCTCTAGGTCATTCATGGCTTCCTCAAGCTCTTCCTTGGCTTCGCTAAGCAGCTGGCTGTGACGCATATTCGTAATCATTGTATCGTGGGAATGGTAAATGTCATCTTGGAAGAAAAGGTCCAGGATGGCTTCTTGGAGCTGGTCTAGGCCTTCGGCTTCTTGAGCGGATATATCCAGCATCTTGCTTTCGGGATACTTATCCCTAAGCTTTTGGCGGAAGGCTCCCGCAGATGGGCTAAAGCCTAAATCCTTCTTATTAAAGAGGATGATGGTGGGGCGCTTCATGGCCTCCTCCACCAGCTGGATATCTTCCTCTTCAATCTCTGCCGAACCGTCGAGAATAACGAGAACGAGGTCGGCTTGGTTGAGGAGGCTACGACTCTTGTTGACGCCGATTGCCTCAACAATGTCTTCTGTCTCCCGAATACCTGCGGTATCGATGAGTTGGAGCTGGACCCCATCCAGGTTGTAAGCTTCTTCGATGGAGTCACGGGTGGTGCCGGGAACATCCGTGACGATCGCCCTATTATCATTGAGGAGGGCGTTTAATAGGGAAGACTTACCGACATTGGGTCGGCCTACGATGACCGTTCTGATGCCTTCGCGCAGGATCTTGCCCCTTTTGGAACTGGTGATTAGCTTGTCCATCTCGCTAATAATTTCCTGGGCTTTGGCAATCATGGGCTCTTCGGGAAGGTCCTCCTGGGCGTCTTCCATAAAATTAATGGCGTATTCGATATGGGCAAGGAGGTCTAGGGTCTTCTTCTTTAGCTTGCTGACTTCATCGGAGACCGAGCCTCGAAGCTGCTGAACGGCTTGTTCGTGGGCTCTTGCGGTCTTAGCATCGATAACATCGAAGACAGCCTCGGCCTGGGCAAGGTCAATCCGGCCATTGAGAAAGGCTCTCCTGGTGTATTCGCCACCTTCGGCCATCCGAGCACCAGCTTGCAAGCAGAGCTGGAGGATGCGTTTGACGGAGATGGCCCCACCATGACCGTTGATCTCTACCACATCTTCAGCGGTATAGGTATGGGGACCCTTCATATAGCTGACGAGGACCTCATCCACCGTTTCGTCACCGTCTTTGATCCAACCGAAGCGAAGCTTCCGGTTATCCTTGGGCTCATAGCTTTTGCCTGAAGCGGGGGAGAAGATGCGGTCGGCAATGGTGAAGGCGTCCTTACCGGAAAGGCGGACGATGCCGATGCCCGCCTCGCCAATCGAAGTGGAGATAGCAGCAATGGTATCATCTTCCCAAGTACCAATCGCTTCATCTAGGGTTTTCGTGTCCATGTGATCTCCTTTCTCAAAAGAAAAAGCACTCCCTAAAGGGAGTGCCTACTTGAACTTAGTTGCCATAGCGAATGACGACTTTACGGTGAGGATCCCTTCCTTCAGAAACAGTAACGATATGATCCATCCCTTGAAGTGCCGTATGAACGATTCTTCTCTCATAAGCATTCATTGCTTCTAAAGTAATTGGTTTCTTGTACTTTCTTACTTTTTCCGCATTTCTTTTCGCCATTTTTTCGATGCTAGCTCTTCTTCTTTCACGGTAACCACCGACATCAAGGAATACTCGGTAGTGGTTTGCCGTCTTACGATTTAAAATGATGCTAACGACATATTGAAGGGCATCGATCGTCTCTGCACGGCGGCCGATAATGATACCGGTGTCGACATCAGAGATATCCACAATCTCAAGGTGAATGTTTTCTCCATTAGATACTTTACCTACAGCTCTGCCATCAATATGCATCTTCGCTAAGATATCATTTAACCAGTCTTCGGCAAAGGCGACCATTTCGTCTTCGTTGTCGAGTTCAGCGACCTCTTCTGTAGCGTCTTCATCGGTATCCGTCTCATCCATGAGACCTTCTCCGATTGCGTCGACGTCAGCGACAGCCTCGTCATCCAACGTTGTTTGGTCTTCTTGTAGTTGGTCGTCAATGGTACCTACGACAACGCCTTCAACAACTTCTTGATGGTCAGCGACCTCGCCGTCTTGCTCACGACGAACGGGAGCAACAGGTTGTTCGATGGTCTCTTCGGGACGTCTTTGGTCGGCTTCTCGATCTCCGCGACCAGGCGCTGTGGGGGTATCCACAACTCGAGTGTTTTCGACTTCGATATCTTCAACCTCAGTCTCTTCAACCCTGGATTCATATACCTCAGTCTCTTGAACTGGGGGCTCTTCAATTTTAGTATCTTCCGTATTAAGATCATTGCTTAGGTTCGCATTGATCTGTTTTTCTTCCTTTAATAGCTCTTCAAATTCGTTTACTTTTGAAGAAACTCGGACAACAGCATTACGTCCGCCGATTAATCCTAAAAAACCAGATTTTGGTTCTTCAAGAATTTCAATCGTTACATCATCTAATGAACAGTTTAATTCGACCAAAGCGTCATTTACTGCTTCGTCAACTGTCTTTGCCGTTTTTACGATTGATCTCATGGCTTGCCCTTTCTTTAGACTTCTTCAGCAGGTTTTCTCTTCATGAACACCATCATGATGGAACGTACCACAACTTCAAGCACATTACCGAATGTCCAGTAAAGCAAGAGTGCGGAAGCCCAGTTAACGGAGATGAAGAAAATCATGATCGGCATGATGTAGGTCATCATTGCCATCGTGTTTCCACCAGCAGCTTGGCTTTGTTGCTTCGTTGCAGGGTTCATTCGTTGTACAACGAGCTGTAGTAATGCGTTAAGTAGTGGTAAACCAAAGAAGTATGGGTCTGGAAGGGTCAAGTCAGAAATCCATAAGAAGTTCTTTGCAATTTCATCAAACTGTGCTGCATTATCAAAGATGTAAAGCTCAGGATTTCGAACAACGCCAAACAAACCTAAGATAACAACTAACTGGATGATCAAAGGAAGACAGCTGGAGCATCCTGCTGCACTTACGTTGTTATCACGATAGAACTCCATGGTTTTCTGCTGTAAGATACGCTCATCATAGCCGTATTTCTTCTTCAGCTGTTCCAACTTTGGCTGTAAATCCTGGGTCTTTTTCGCATTCTGTGTGGTTTTGTAGGTTAATGGCATAGAGATAATCTTGGAGACTACCGCCATTAACATTAATGTTATCGCAAAGTACGAGACACTCTCAGGCTCGCCGCCGATTTGTATAACCGTCTCGTAGATCCATCGCATGATGGTACCAAAAAAATTATAGAGTAATTGCAATCACGTTCCCTCTCTGTTCCCTAGCCGGCTAATTCGCATTAGCGCAGGTAGTCTGGTCCACCCTTACTAAAGGGGTTGCAGCGTAGTATTCTCCAAATCGATAGAACCAAAGCCGTCGTAAAACGATATCTCTGGAAGGCTTGCAAGGAATAGGTCGAACAGGTTGGTTCATACCTACACTTTCCCCGACCTAAGGCAGGGGAGATCACCTTGCGATAAAACTGGATGAGAATCTCAGCGAGTTTGTTTAGCATAAGCGCTTCTTTCTAATCCTGTTTCTTCCGAGTATTTCGATTGTTGTCCTTCTTTTCCCACTGCCTTAAGCAATGGAAGAGAGAACGTTCTAACTCATCATAAGGCTTGTTTTTCGCAGCGTCTCTGGGTATCACGACGATGTCGTATCCGATTGGAAAGTTGGTCTGATTCAGGCGTACGATCTCTCGCAGTTGCCTCTTCATCCGATTTCTTTCATGGGCCTTACCAAATTTCTTCGATAGGGAAAAGCCATAGCGGTTGTGCAATTTGTTATTTCGGCGGAAGATCATCTTAAAGTCTCGGTTCTGGGCGGGTTTGCCCGACCTGTAGACCTTGATAAAATCTTCGTTGCTTCTTAACCTAATTTGGCGATCCATCCACCACTTCCTGTCCCCATCTCGTAAAAATAAAAAGGCCTATGAACGTTCACAGACCTAAGCAGATAATTTTTTTCTACCTCTCTGACGTCTTGCCTTAAGCACACGACGACCGCTCTTTGTTGCCATTCTCTTACGGAATCCGTGATCTTTTAATCTTTTTCTGCGGTTAGGTTGATAAGTCCTTTTCATGTAATCCCCTCCTTTTATACTGGCTTTTACTCTCTCCATACATCGCTTGTAATTACGAGAGTATCTATAACATTATAGGTTTTGCCCCGTCAACTGTCAAGGCAAATAGCCATTAGCCTAAGATTTATCAGCTTTTTCTCATTTTGAATCTATTTTAGCTAGGATCATCAAAAACTTGGGGAAAAATTCATCCACAAGCCCAGGCTTTCAAACTATCCACACATCTTATGGTATAATAAGAGGGTAGCGAAGAAAATTATTAACCGAATTTACACAGGTTTTGCACAATTTATGCACAAAATGTGCAAAACTTTTATTCTTTTTGATGGATAATGGGCTATGTATTAGCTTAAAAGGTTTTTGTAAAATCCACATTAATTTGTGTAGAACTTTTCTATAAATGTGGATAAATGTGGATAAAAGAATGATTTTAGCAGTTTTGGCGAGAAATAAGCCAATAGAATTAGCTGATTTTGTGGAAAAGAGAGTGGATATGTGGAGGAAATCCCATGAGTGAATTACAAATGATTTGGGATGAAGTAGTAAGTATGCTGGAATTGGAATTAAACAATATTCAGCTGCGCAATTGGATAATGCCCTTAGACCCGATATCCCTCAGTGATCATCGGCTAATTCTTGATGCCAAGAGCGAGTTTATTCGGACCATGGCCCAGAAAAAATACTTGGATAGTATACAGAAATGCGTCTCGTATATTTGCCAAGGGCCGGTGGAAGTTGAATTTATCGATCCCAGCCAGGACGACTACTACGTCATCATAGACCAATATAAGATTCAGGATGATGGGCAGATGGCCTTAACCAGGCAGACTGCGGACGGCGAGTCCAGTCAGTCAAGACTTTCCTCTCATGAAACGGGAAGTAGAGATAGGCAGCCACCTGGAGATGGTCAGGGGACTTGGGGAGATGAGGGACATTACCAAAGGGATACCGGCACTGCGAACGACAGACCCCAACCTCAGGAAAATCCGAGTGCCCAAAACGAATACCTCCTCGCCCAAAGATTGCAAGAAGAAAAGAATCTCAGAGACCAGCAGAGGGCGAATAACGGCTATCGGACGCTGAACCCCAAATATACGATGGAAAGTTTTGTACGGGGCAAGAGTAATGACTTTGCGTATGCCACGGCCAAAGCGGTCGTGAGCAATCCGGGCTTTGTCTATAATCCTTTGTTTATCTATGGTTTGTCTGGTTTGGGGAAGACCCACCTTATGCAGGCAATCGCCCATGAAATTCTCAATAATGACCCATCTAAAAAGGTTTTATATATCACCAGCGAAAAGTTTATGAATGAGATGATTGCCATGATCGAGAATGGCACGAATCAGGAGAAGGAAAAGTTTAGGCTCAAGTATCGGTCGATTGATGTACTTTTAATCGACGATATCCAGTTTATTGCGGGGAAGAAGGCGACCATGGAAGAGATCTTCCATACCTTCAATGACCTCAAGGAAGCCAATAAACAGATCGTCCTGTCCTCAGATAAGCCGCCAAAGGAGTTAAAGAACTTGGAAGAGAGGCTAGTCACCCGTTTTGAAGGCGGAATGACAGCTGATATCCAAAAGCCTGACTTTGAGACGCGGGTAGCGATTTTAAACCATAAAATGAAGGGGGAATCCATAAGCCTTCCTCGGTATGTGTTGGAGTTCATTGCCAATAACATCTCGGAAAATATCAGGGAGCTGGAGGGGGCCTTGCTTAGGGTAATCGCCTACTTCCAATTTAAGGCGATCGATCCGATGAATGCAGATAAGGACGAAGTCATGCAGATCGCTCGGGATGCCTTGAAGCTGGAGGAAAGGAAAGACCTGGTCATTACCATCGACCAGATCATGAGCGAAGTCACCAGCTACTACGACTTGGAGAAGAATGACTTGACCTCGAAGTCGAGGCAGAGCTCCATAACCTTACCCCGACAGATAGCCATGTACCTGGCAAGAAACCTGACCAATCTGTCTTTGGTGTCCATCGGCCAATCTTTTGATAGAGACCACACCACGGTCATGCACGCTATCGACAAAATCGAATCCAAGCTGAAAAATGATGATGATTTGCAGGACGAGATTAATGGCCTGGTAAATTTAATTAAGCAAGCCTGAGAATAAATTGGGATAAGGTGGAAATCTTCCACGAAATTTCGAAAGTTATCCACAGGTTTATCCCTAAGCAGAAAACGAAGATTATCAAGAGGCGAGGGATTATCCCCGCTATCCACCAACCCTACTGCTTTTACTACTATCTTACTATTATTATTAAGGAGCCAGCATGAAGATAAAAATTATGCCCCAAGACCTCGTTCGTCACATTACCATTGCGCAACGGGCAATCTCCAATCGGACGACCATGAGCATACTGGAAGCAATCCGTTTTGAGGCCAAGGGCGACCAACTGATTCTACGAGCTACGGATTTAGAGATTTCCATCGAAACGAAAGTGCCTTGTCAAGTCATCAATGAAGGGGTTACGGTTATTTCTGCAGCGATAATTGGAAATATCTTCCGTAAGCTTCCCCAAGCCGAAGCAACGATCACGAAGAACGGCGACGTCGTTGATATCGACTGCCTGGACTCCCACTTCCATCTACAAGTGCCTAATGATGATGAATTTCCTGATTTACCTGAGGTGGAAACCACAACCGAGACGACCATTTATAGCGATGTCTTGCGGTCCGCTATCCAAGAGACAGAGTTTGCTACTTCTTTAGACGAATCGAAACTTGCTTTAACCGGCATTTTCTTCGAAAGAAGAGAAACGGAACTTCGCTTTGTTGCCCTTGACGGTTACCGCTTAGCTGTTCGCCGCTTGGATCTGGACTCCAGCCAAGAAAAGATCGATTATTCCGTCATTATTCCAAGACGGGCCATGACCGAGGTCAGCCGAATCTTCACCGATGATGGGGAGACTGGTATTCGAATGGTCCCCGGTCATATCGTATTTGAAAATGAAAAGACCAAGCTCTTCTCCAGATTGATTGATAAGAACTATATTAACTACGAAGAGATTGTTTCTACCGATTTCAAAACTGACGTTACCGTCAACCGCTTAGACTTACAAAATGCCTTGGAAAGAGCTTCCTTATTAGCTAAGGAAGAAAGAGCCAATTTGATTAAGCTGACCTTCAGCGATGACCGGTTACTGATTGAGTCCAATTCCGAAATTGGACAAGTTAACGAGCAAGTGGCGACCAAGCAAAATGGGGACGATATCAAGATTGCCTTCAATGCCAAGTATTTACTGGAAGGCATCCGGGCTTTGGAGGATGACCAGCTTACCCTTCATCTCAACGGGACCTTGAACCCCATGATTATCAGACCGGTTGAAGGGGAGGATGCTTACCTTTACTTGGTTCTTCCTGTCCGCGTTGGCCGGGATTAGGAGATATGATGGAAATTATTGAGATTAACACCCCAACGATTAAGTTGGATCAAGCAATAAAGAAGGCATCCTGGGTCGGTTCTGGCGTCGAAGCCAAGATGATTATTCAGGATGGCCAGGTTCTACTCAATGACGAGGTCTGCCTGATGCGAGGCAAGCAACTGAAGGATGGGGACGTCGTCCGCTGGGAGGATGAAACCTTCCAAATTAAAGAAGTCGAATAAGGTCCCACCTAGAAGGAGTCCCTCTTGATTCTCGAGAAGCTACTATTAATCAATTATAGAAATTATCAATATCAGCTTCTTGATTTTCATTCGAGACTGAATATTTTCATCGGGGATAATGCTCAGGGGAAGACCAATCTCTTGGAGAGCATCTATCTGGCGGCGAGGGGAGCTTCCTTTAAGAATGTTAGCGATAAAGACTTCATTCGCTTTGGGGAGCGGAGCGGATATGTTCGGGCGGAAATTGATCGCAATAACAGGAAGAAGATAGTGGAAGTAAAGTTGTCCATGGTGGACAGAAAACGAGTCCGAATCAATGAGATAGAGATTGAAAATTTGAAGGAGCTGAAGAACCAGTTTGAGTTGGTTCTCTTCGCCCCGGAAGATTTGCAGATTATTAAGGAAAGTCCCAAGCTTCGTCGCGACTTCGTCGATGACCTGCTGAAGGGAATTGATTCCGCCTATGGACAAGAGCTGAGGGATTTTAATCGGATTCTTTTCCAGCGGAACAACCTTTTAAAAAATAGGGGAGGGTCCTGGTTTCAGGAGCAGCTGAGCGCAATTAATCAGCAGTTTGCCTCTGCTTCCTATCCCATCGTAAAAAAACGTAAGGTAATTATAGAAGAATTAGCGGGCCATGCTAGGGAAATCCACAGCCGCTTATCCGAGGATGCGGAGCATTTAGCCTTGTTTTATGACAGTAATTGCTTTGAGGAAAAGACTGAACCTAGTGGGGAGGGTTCGGGAGAGGTCCCCTCTTTCGATAAGGATGATTTTCGTGATAAAATGACTTGTTTGCTTGAGGACAATCTCGACAGGGATTTGGAGTATCGGAATACGGATATCGGTCCCCACAAAGACGACATCATCATTACGATAAATGATCTGTCTTCAAGAAAGTATGCCTCTCAAGGACAAGCGAGGACGGCGGCCCTATCTTTGCGCCTTGCCGAGCTTCGACTGGTGGAAAAATACAACAAGATTGCCCCCATCCTGCTATTGGATGATGTGTTTTCGGAGTTGGATGAGAAAAGGACCAAGTTTCTTTTGGAGTCGATTGACCACTACCAGACGATGATTACGACCAACGAGTTGGAATCCATATCCGTGGCCCAATTAAGCGGACAAATATATGAAGTGGTTAACGGAAGCATAAGTAAAGTTTGAAAAAGACATGAAGTAGAATATTAGCGGTGTATACCGTGTATAGATGAGAGTTGAGTCAGAGATTTTCCCTGATGCAGAGAAAGGAACATTATGGCAAAGAAAAATAACAATTATGGCGAGAGTAATATTCGCGTACTTGAGGGATTAGAGGCTGTCCGTGTCCGGCCAGGTATGTATATTGGGTCGACAGGAGAGCGCGGTTTACACCATCTTGTTTCTGAAGTTGTAGATAACTCGGTCGATGAGGCATTAGCTGGACGCTGCGATACGATTAGTATAACCATTACCAATGACGGTAGCTGTATCGTTGAAGATAATGGATCCGGTATCCCAGTCGAGAAGCACCACCAAACAGGCAAGTCCACTTTGGAGACCGTTATGACCATCCTCCACGCTGGAGGTAAGTTCGACTCGGATGCCTACCAGTTTTCCGGTGGTCTTCACGGCGTAGGTGTTTCCGTTGTAAATGCCCTATCCAAGCGGATGGATGCTTGGGTTTGGCGTGATGGTTACGAGCACCACCAAGCCTATGAGTTTGGTAAGCCGGTCACCGAATTGGAACAAGTGAAGAAGAGCACGAAGACAGGAACCAGAATTCAGTTTTATCCAGACGATAGCATTTTTGATACCGTCGATTTCGATAAGGAAACTTTGGAGAGACGGTTTAGGGAGATGGCCTTCCTCAATGCCGGCATTACCTTTAACTTCACCGATGAACGTATCGATTTTCATGAAACCTTCCTCTATGAAGGTGGTATATCCGAGTTTGTCGCTTATTTAAACAGAAACAAAGATCCTTTGTTTAGTGAGGTTCCCCACTTTACGGGAGAAAAAGAAGGAACGGTTATCGATATCGCCTTCCAATATACGGACGCCTATTCCGAATTGGTTTTAGCTTTTGCCAATAACGTCATTACGCCGGAAGGTGGAACCCATTTAACCGGTTTTCGGTCCGCATTGACGAAGACCCTAAACGATTACGGTAGATCCTATAACATCATTAAAGAGAAGGAAGAAAACCTATCCGGTGAGGACTCCCGTGAGGGAATTACCGCTATTGTTACAGTTAAACTCCAAGACCCTCAGTTTGAGGGACAGACGAAGGCAAAGCTTGGTAACAGCGAGATTAGAGGCATTGTCGATGCCTTCTTCTCCGATGCCTTAGCCCAATACCTGGAAGAAAATCCAAAGATTGCGAAAACAATCATTGAAAAGGCAATCAGCTCCCAACGTGCTAGGGAAGCAGCGAGAAAAGCCAGAGACTTAACGAGAAAAAGATCGATATTAGATAGCACCACTTTGCCGGGTAAATTGGCCGACTGCCAAGAGACGGACATCGCTGTCAACGAGATTTTCCTCGTCGAGGGAGACTCCGCCGGTGGTTCCGCAAAAACCGGTAGGGATAACAAGACCCAAGCGATTTTACCTTTAAGAGGAAAGATTCTTAATGTCGAGAAGGCAAGATTGGACAGAATCCTGGGCTACGAAGAAATCAAGTCGATGATTACCGCCTTTGGTACGGGCATAGGACCCGAGTTTGATATTTCCAAGCTCCGCTACGGCAAGATCATCATCATGACCGATGCCGACGTCGACGGTGCCCACATCAGAACGCTGCTCTTAACGTTCTTCTACCGTTATATGAGGGAGTTAATTGATGAGGGACACGTCTACATTGC
>CAYMYX010000006.1:0-19565 GCA_964394795.1 uncultured Peptoniphilaceae bacterium | reverse complement strand
AAGGTGGAACCTCGCCGTGAATTTATCGAAAAGAATGCGAAGTACGCTCAAAATATCGATACGGTCGGTTGATTTTCGATACTTGGTGAGAGAAAGGAATGAATATGAGTGATGAAATTCTACACGACTCGAATATTCTACAGGCAGACTTAGAAAAGGAGATGAAAACCTCCTATCTCGATTATTCTATGTCTGTTATTGTAGCGAGAGCTTTACCCGATGTCAGAGATGGGTTAAAACCTGTACACCGTCGTATTCTCTACGGAATGAGCCAACTTGGTCTTACTCCAGACAAACCGTATAGAAAGTCTGCCCGTCTAGTCGGTGATGTTATGGGACGTTACCACCCCCATGGCGACTCAGCTATCTATGATGCGGTAGTTCGTTTAGCCCAACCGTTTAGCACAAGATATCTTTTAGCAGATGGGCAAGGTAACTATGGTTCAATCGACGGTGACGGTGCTGCAGCTATGCGGTATACCGAAGTTCGTATGACCAAGCTTGCCTTGGAGATGCTTAGAGACATCAATAAAGATACGGTAGATTTCCAGCCCAACTTCGATGAGGAAGAGTTGGAGCCAATGGTTTTACCTGCCCGCTATCCTAACTTACTGGTCAACGGTTCAGAGGGTATTGCGGTTGGTATGGCTACGAATATGGCCCCCCATAATTTACGGGAGGTTATCGATGGTTGTATCGCCTACATGGATAACCCGGATATTACCGTCGACCAGCTGATGGAACATATTACGGGACCGGATTTTCCAACGGGTGCTCATATCATGGGCAAGAAGGAAATTCATGAGGCTTACACGACCGGTCGCGGAAAAGTTAAGCTTAGAGCGGTAGCCAATATTTCGGAAGAAAAGGGAAGAAACCGGATTGTGATCACGGAGATTCCTTACGCCGTCAATAAAGCGAAGCTGATTAAGAAGATTGCCGACCTGGTTCGGGATAAAATTGTCGACGGTATCTCGGATATTCGGGATGACACCAACAGAACCGGTATTCGTATTGTTATCGACCTGAAGCGGGATGCGATTCCTAAGGTCGTGTTGAACAACCTATATAAGCACACCCAGATGGAGACGACCTTCGGTATCATCAATCTGGCGTTGGTGGATGGGGAACCTCACGAACTGACCTTGAAGGAACTGATCAAGTACTACATCGAGCACCAAATCGAAGTTGTCACAAGAAGAACTCAGTTCGACTTGGATAAGGCTGAGGCTCGTGCCCATATCGTACGCGGTTTGCAGATTGCTATCGAGCATATCGATGAAATTATTCGTATTATTCGGTCCAGCTATGATGACAATGAGATTAAGAACGCTTTCTTGGAGAAGTTTGGTCTCGACGATAAGCAGTCGCAAGCAATTCTGGACTTACGACTCAAGCGCCTATCCGGTTTGGAAAGAGAAAAACTGGATGCGGAGTACGAAGAATTGATGAAGCAAATCAAACGCTTCAAAGAGATTTTGGCCAACAGAAGCGAGCTCTTTAACGTTATTAAAGAAGAGTTGTTGGAGATCAAGGACAAGTATGGCGATGACCGCCGTACTCAGATTATGCCGGCTTCCGATGAGATTGATATCGAAGACTTGATTAAGGAAGAACCTGTCGTTATCACCATGACGGAAAGGGGCTACGTCAAGCGGACCCCTGCCAGCGAATACAAGATTCAAAACCGTGGTGGCAAGGGCATTCGGGGAATGACGACCAGGGATGATGACAGCGTCAAGCACCTCTTCGTGGTTTCCACCCATGATGACATCCTCTTCTTCACTAATTTTGGTAATGTCTTCACCTTAAAGGCCTATGAAATTCAAGAGGGCAGCCGCCAGTCCAAAGGACAAGCCATCATCAACCTCCTTCAGTTGGAAACCGATGAAAGCATAGCGGCCATGTTCCCAATGAACGACATTATGTCCCATGACAAATGCTTGATTATGGCTACTGTGAAAGGTACCATTAAGAAGATAGAGACCAGCCTCTTCATGAATATTCGCTCGAGAGGAATCAGGGCAATTACCCTCGCTGAGGGCGACTCCCTCATTTCCGTCCACATCGCGAAGGAAGATGATGAAGCCTTTATTGTAACGAAGAATGGCCAGGCTATCCGCTTTGGATTAAAGGATATCCGGGCAATCGGCCGAGCAGGCAGAGGCGTCAAGGGTATTACGCTAGACAAGGACGATGAAGTAATCGACGTGGATATCGTCGATGACAACGAGTACTTGCTGGTGGTTTCTGAGCGCGGCTATGGTAAGAAGACCTTACTTGAACACTACAAGGCCCAAGGCCGTGGTGGTAAGGGTCTTAAGACCTATAAGATCACCAAGAAGACCGGCCCAATCGTATCTGCTCTATTGGTGACTAAAGAAGATGAGGTCCTCCTCATCTCTAAATCCAACGATATTATTCGTTTGGAAACCTCATCGATCTCGACGTTAGGAAGAACGACATCAGGAGTGAAGTTAAAGGATGTGAAGTCTGAGGAAGGCGAGATTGCCGCAGTGGCGAAGTACGTTGAAAAATATATCGTGAAAGAAATCGAAAAAATACAGTAGGGGGAAAATATGACGCTAAAGATTGATTACGTTCATGACCAGGAAGACTTAATTGTTGCACCTAAGGGCGACCTCGATATTAACTCTTCCCCGGAATTAAAAACAGGTGTGCTGGGTGAGTACCGCGAAAATCCAAAGAACCTTGTCTTTGATCTTGAAGACTTGGAATACTTGGATTCCACCGGTCTCGGTGCCTTCATTTCCATTTATAAGAACGTGAAGGAAAATGACCACACGCTAACGATCAAAAATGCACGTTCGAGCATCAGAAAGTTATTTACAATCACCGAACTCGATACGTTATTTACAGTGGAGGACTAGATGGAAAAAATTTCATTACGAGTCCCCTCTAGGCCCGAGTTCGTTACTACCCTCCGCTTAGTGACCGCGTCCTTAGCCCAAATGGCGGACTTCGATGTTGAAACCATAGATGACCTCCGTGTCTGTATATCCGAGGCGGTGAACTATCTCCTTCCCATCAACGAAGAGATCGGTGTGGAATTTGCCCTCGGTGAGGAAGACCTTACGATTGAAATTGATGCCGAGTACGAAGGTGCCCAGGAAGCTGACCAGGACTTGCACCGCATGATTTTGGAATCTCTGATGGATCAGGTTGAGTACCATAAGGATGGAATTACGCTTGTTAAATCCAGAGCCTAGTGAAGGAGATGGAATGGCAGATAAAGAAAAGCAGCAGGTAAAGGTAGCTGAAAAAGAAAGTAAAGAAGAGCGCAAAGAGCGTCTGCGTAAGGTGTTTGAAGAGTTCGATCAGACAAAGGACAAGAAACTTAGGGACCAGCTGATTACCGAGCACATCTATATCGCAGAAATCTTGGCCAAGAAGTACGTCAACCGGGGGATCGAGTACGATGATCTCTTCCAGGTTGCTTCCGTGGGCCTAATCTACGCGATTGACCGTTACGATGTGAGCAAGGGTTTTGAGTTCTCCAGTTTCGCCACACCAACCATCGTTGGCGAAATTAAGCGATACTTCCGAGATAAGGGCTGGGTTATTCGCGTGCCCAGAAGAATCCAGGAGTTGTCTAAGAAGGTCAACATCATGAGGACAACCCTGTCCCAAGAGTTGCAAAGGCAGCCCACCATCGATGATATTGCCAATCGCTTGGAAATCTCCTCGGAAGAGGTGTTGGAGGCAATGGAGGCATCCAAAGTCTACACCCCCCAATCCTTAGATAAGACCTTTGATTCAGGTATGGACGACCGGGAGATGAACTTGGGTGACGTCATCGGCATCGAAGACGAGAACTTTGATTTAATCGAGTTTCAGGACGTTATTGACCGATTGACGGTTAACTTGAATGACCTGGAGAAGAAAATCTTCTACTACCGTTATTACGATAAGAGGACCCAAGTCTCCATCGCTGACGAATTGGATATCTCTCAAATGACGGTATCTCGAATCGAGAAAAAGATTATTCAGAAGTTTAGAGATGAGCTCCACTTAAAACCGGAAGACTTCAACAGAGGGAAAAAAAAGTCCTCGTAAAAGTTCTTCAGATAGATATATGACCATAGACCTAGGCAGTCGGAGGAGAAACGATGGATAAAAGAAACAGACAGCATGAAGAGTGGTGGGACCTCTTTGATGAAGATGACCACATCGTTGGTCGCCACCTTCGCGGGGCGGATATGCCCCAAGGCACCTTCCATGATGTCGTCACCATTATCACCGTCAATTCCAAGAATGAAGTTCTCCTCACTCAAAGGGCCATGCAAAAGACCTATCCCGGTGAATGGGAAACCACAGCAGGGTCTGTCTTGGCGGGAGAAACCCGGAAAGAAGCCGCCCTTCGTGAGCTAAAGGAAGAGACAGGAATCGTCTGTGCAGAAGACGATCTCATTTATCTTGGTATTCTGTTGACAACGGAAGGCCAAGGCAGGATGCATGGCTACGCTCTGTTAAAAGATATCGATCTTAAGGACATCACCCTCCAAGAGGGGGAAACGATGGATGTAAAGTGGCACCCCCTCCAGTGGTCCCTAGTGAGCGATCCGGAAGTTGCCCTTCCCGTCCGTATTCGTTTTGCATTTTACTGGCGGCAGCTAGAAAGTTTGCTGCATCCCCAAAAACGGGTGGAGCCTTGGTTGACATGGGCAAAGAAGCTTCAAGCGATTGCCCAAACGGGTCTGGAATACACCAAAGACAATTACGATAAAGAGCGCTTCCAAATGATCTCCGAGATAGCGGGCGATATGGTGGCTTACAAAACCGGCATTAGCGAAGATAAAGTTCTCGGTCTGTTTGCCAACGAAAAAGGTTACCAGACGCCTAAGGTGGAAGTGCGGGGAGCTGTTTTCCGCGAGGATAAGGTCCTCTTAGTGCAGGAGCGGAAGACGGAGAAGTGGTCTCTGCCTGGTGGCTGGTGCGATATTGGCCTAGGTATGGCAGAAAATACCGTCAAGGAATGCCAGGAAGAGGCAGGCATATCCGTGGAGTATGACCGCTTGATTGCGATTGAAAATCGGTCTGCCCACGATTATAGTTCCTATCCCTATGAGATCTATAAGGCCTATTTACTATGTAAAGAGACGGAACCAAAGTCTTTCCACTTTGAAGAAAATCTGGAAACCATGGATGCACAATTTTTTCCTGTAGATGACTTACCAGCCTTGGCTCAGGACCGTGTCAACACGAGAGTCATCCACATGTGCTGGGAAGCCTACAAAGATAAACAATGGGTACCTCAAATTGATTAAGATAAAGTAGTGAAAATATTTTATAGTAAGTGATTGAAATCAATTTTACAGTTATTTTTATGCTCTATAATCTTTCCTGTAAAGGTTTTTTTACAAGCAGAAAGACAAATAGAAGAAAATTAATGGAGGTTAACATGACGACACTCAATGCAGTTGATATGTTTTGTTATCAATGCCAAGAGACAGCCAAGAATGAAGGATGTACTAAGGTAGGCGTTTGCGGTAAGAAGCCAGAAGTTGCTAACGCACAAGATTTTCTCATCTGGGTAACTAAGGGTCTTGCTGTTGTAGCTTGCAAGCTTCGTGAACAAGGTAAAAATGTTCCCCTTGAAGTAAACCACATGATTACCGGCAACCTTTTTATGACCATCACCAATGCTAACTTTGACCAAGAAGCTATTGACGCTCGTACAGCAGAAACAATTCAAAGAACTCAAGAGCTTCGCGGTGAATTGGATGACAACACTGACTTAGTTGAAGCAGCTACTTGGGATAGCTTAGATAAGGATGAATGGCGCGCTAAAGAAGTCCTCATCGGTGTCCTTTCTACAGAGAATGAAGATGTTCGCAGCCTTCGTGAATTGACTACATACGGCCTTAAGGGTCTTGCTGCTTACTCCAAGCACGCAAACGTCTTAATGAAAGACAGCGAAGAGACAGACAGCTTCATTGCTGAGGCTCTTGCAAAGACGTTAGATGACTCCCTAAGCGTAGATGAGCTTGTTCAACTCGTCCTTGATACCGGTTCAGCTGGTGTTCAAGGTATGGCCATGCTTGACGAAGCCAACACTTCCGCTTACGGCAATCCTGAAATCACTGAAGTAAACATTGGTACAAGAAACAACCCAGGTATCCTTATCTCCGGTCACGACCTTCGCGACATGGAAATGCTCCTTGAGCAAACTGAGGGAACCGGCGTTGACGTCTACACTCACTCCGAGATGCTTCCTGCCAACTACTATCCAGCATTCAAGAAGTATGACCACTTCGTTGGTAACTACGGTGGATCATGGTGGCACCAAAGAGAAGAGTTTGACTCTTTCAATGGCCCAATTCTGATGACTACTAACTGTATCGTTCCTCCAAAGGATAATACTTACCTCGACCGCATGTTCACAACCGGTATGGCTGGTTACCCAGGAAGCAAACATATCCCAGGTGAAATCGGTGAAGAGAAAGACTTCAGCGAAATCATCGAAATGGCAAAGACTTGCAAGGCACCTGAGCAAATCGAAGAAGGTACCATTGTTGGTGGTTTTGCTCACAACCAAGTCATCAGCTTAGCTGACACTGTTGTTGACGCTGTGAAGAGCGGAGCAATCAAGAAGTTTGTTGTTATGGCTGGTTGCGACGGCCGTCATAACGACCGTAATTACTACACGGAGTTTGCTGAAGCCCTACCACAAGACACCGTTATCATGACTGCTGGTTGTGCGAAGTACCGCTACAACAAGTTGAACTTAGGCGACATCGGTGGCATCCCTCGCGTACTTGATGCCGGCCAATGTAACGACTCTTACTCTTTAGTCGTTATCGCCCTCAAGTTGGCCGAAGTCTTCGGAGTGGAAAGCGTCAATGAACTTCCTATCGTCTACAACATTGCTTGGTATGAGCAAAAGGCGGTTATCGTTCTTCTTGCCCTTCTATCCTTAGGCGTAAAGAACATCCACCTTGGGCCTACACTACCAGCATTCTTAAGTCCAAACGTCGTGAATGTCTTAGTTGAAAACTTTGGTATTGCACCAAACGCAACGGTTGAAGAAGACATCGCTGAATTGATTGGCTAATTCGTAAGTTAAGTTTAGGAGCTGTTGCTAACATTAGCAACGGCTCTTTTTTATATAGATAAAAGAAGAAGCGCACTAGAGTTGTCACGAAAAGGGTAAGACTAAACGTGGCGACTCTTTTTCAATGGTTTGAAGAGGAATAGGCGTCGCCCTAAAAACATTAAAAAAACAAAGTTTTAACTAGTTTTCTCGTATTATGATAAGTGAAAACAATGGGCATATAGCTGTTTTATGGCAAAGCACTATGTATATATAGGAAATAGAGAAAGGAAGACAATGGGTAGACTAGGAATTTCAGATTTATCTGTACGTGACGGGAACCAGTCACTGTTAGCCACCAGAATGACTCAAGAAGATATGGTCCAACTCGCAGAAAAGCTGGATAAGGTTGGCTTTGATTCTATGGAGGTGTGGGGCGGAGCTACTTTTGATACCTCCTTTCGTTACCTCGATGTGAGCGCTTGGGACAATCTGAGAGCGATCAAGAAAGTTTGCAAGAATACCAAACTTTCCATGCTACTGAGAGGGCAGAACGTGGTGGGTTATCACCACTATGACAACGACACCTTAGAGCGCTTCATCCGCTTGATGATTGAAAATGGGATCGACATCGTTCGAGTTTTCGACGCCTTGAACGATCCGGACAACGTGGAGAACTCTTTCAAATTTGTGAAGAAGCATGGGGGCCACCTCCAAGCGGCGATTGCCTATACGACTAGCCCGGTTCACAGCAACGACTACTATGTGGATCTGGTCAAGACCTATGAGTTTATGGGTGCGGATTCGATCTGTATTAAGGATATGGCCGGTATCATTACACCTGAAGTTGCCTACGATTTGGTTAAAGCCATCAAGGAGGTTACCGAACTGCCTGTAACCATGCACAGTCATACCACCGCCAATATGACCCACATTGTGATGGAGCAGGCGATGAAGGCTGGCGTTGATGTCGTCGACGGTTGCATTTCTCCGCTATCCGGTGGAACTTCCCACTTAGCGGATGAAACGATTGTAGCTATTGCTGAAGGACTTGGCCGAGAAGTAAGCATTGATAAGGAAGCGTTAACGGAAGCTTATAATTTTGCCAATGACTTGGTAGATAAGTATATTGCCAGCGGTGACTACCGCACGCGGTCCTTAATTCCTAACCCCATGATTTTGGAATACCAAGTTCCTGGAGGAATGTTATCAAACCTCTATAGCCAGTTGGAAGACATGAATGCATCCGATCGTCTCAGTGAAGTGTTGGCCGAGATTCCTAACGTCCGTAAAGACTTGGGTTACCCACCATTGGTTACGCCAATGTCTCAAATGGTTGGAACTCAGGCGGTCTTCAACGTCCTGATGGGTGAGCGCTACAAGATGAGTCCGAAGGAAATCAAGGATTACGTGAAGGGCTTCTATGGCCATGCCCCTGGCGAAATCGACGAAGAAATCAAAGAATTAGTCTTATCCAAGGACAAGGATAGAGACGCGAAGCCTACCCCAATTGCTGACGTCCCTTATGAGTATGAGAAGAACGCTCAACACTTGAAGGAAACCTTTGGTGAGGACTTCTCCGAAGAGGACGTGGTTGCTTACACCATCTTCCCTCAAGTTGTCGAAGAGTATTTCAAGAGACAGAGAGGTCAAGGCGAAGAGGAAGTCACGCAATCACCACAGGCATCAGGAAAGAAGGAAGACGTGGTCGAATTTACTCTCGTTCTACCTAACTAGCTTAGGTGATTTATAGAATAGGTTGCCGGTGGGGACGCCGGTAATCTATGACCATTTTCAACATCGAGGAGGAAAGATGTTACAAGCATTTCAGGAAGGGTTATTGCAAGGTATAACAAGCCTTGAGATACCCCAAATCATCATGTTTATTATTGGCGCAGTCCTCATTTATTTGGCGATTGCAAAAGAATACGAGCCAAACTTGCTCCTACCGATCGGCTTCGGTGCAATCTTGGCCAATATTCCCCTTAATTCTGCGATTGGCGAGCACGGCTGGCTAGGCGTTCTCTACGGAGTAGGAATTTCTAATGAATTATTCCCCGTTTTGATTTTTATTGGCGTGGGGGCCATGACCGACTTCAAACCCCTACTGGCAAGACCTTTCATGCTCTTCTTTGGAGCAGCGGCTCAGATTGGTATCTTCCTTACCATGATGATCGCCTTAACGACAGGCCTCTTCTCCTTACCTGAGGCAGCTTCCATTGGTATCATCGGTGCGGCAGACGGCCCAACGTCCATCTTCGTAGCGGGTCAATTCGCGCCAAACCTTCTGGGACCGATATCGGTGGCGGCTTACTCGTATATGGCCCTCGTTCCGATTATTCAGCCTCCGGTCATCAAACTGTTGACCTCCCAAGAGGAGAGAAAGATTCGCATGTCTTACTCGTCCGTGGAAGTGTCCAAGGTTGTTGAGATTCTCTTCCCCATCATCGTTACCTTGATTGCGGGTATCATTGCTCCAATGTCTGTAGCGTTAATCGGTGCTTTGATGTTCGGTAACCTGATTCGTGTATGCGGGGTGTTGGATAGACTTTCTAAGACTGCACAGAATGAGTTAGCTAACTTGGTTACGATTCTTCTGGGTATCACCATAGGAGGTACCATGGTTGCCGAGGATTTCCTTAACACCCAGACCCTTTTGATTTTAGGTATGGGCCTTATTGCCTTCATTATCGACACCGCGGGTGGCGTTATCTTCGCAAAGATTATGAATATTTTCTTGAAGGAAAAGATGAATCCGATGATTGGTGCGGCCGGAATTTCCGCATTCCCCATGTCCGCAAGAGTTGTACAACAGATGGCAATCAAAGAGGACCCAACTAATTTCATCCTTATGCAGGCCATGGGCGCTAACGTCGCCGGTCAGCTGGGTTCCGTAGTTGCGGGTTCAATGATTCTTTCCCTTGTACCACTGTTTATGTAGGAGGACACTATGATTCAAGAAGGATTACAAATAACCGCTTTAGGAATGATTGGTGTCTTTATCGTTTTCATCCTCTTCTATTTTGCTATTAAGCTAATGCTTTCATTGTCGACTAAGTCCAGCAAAAAGAAGAAGGCAGAAACGCCTGTAGCTCAACCTGTAGCTGCAACATCGGCACCAATATCAGCCCCAGCAGCTTCAACTGCAACCGCCCCAACGGATGTCGCCCCTGTTCAAGCAGCGACACCAACGGCGGGAAGATATGAAAAAGTAGCGATGATTACAGCGGCATGTTTTGCCAAAGAAGAACTCAACGGTGACGTCCGAGTCGTTTCATGCAAGAGAATTAAGTAAGGAGATAAGATGAAAACGTATAAAGTGCAAATTGAGAATGAAGTTTACGAAGTAAAGATTGAAGAAGTTACCGAAGGTTCTGTGACAACGACAGCAAAGGCTGAGCCAGCAGCTCCAGCAGCTCCAGCAGCTCCAGCACCAGCCCCTACCGCTCCTGCTGCAGCGCCTGTTGAAGAAGCACCAGCACCAACCCCTGCACCGGCTCCATCAGCTGATGCGACAACAATCACTGCACCAATCCCAGGTACGATCATCTCCGTCAACGTAAAGGAAGGGGACACCGTTACTAAAGGACAAACTCTGATCATCTTGGAAGCTATGAAGCTGGAGAACGAGATTGTTTCTACAGTTGATGGCACGGTAACCGGTATTCATACGGGATACGACCAGATCGTTAATGCGGGAGATCCATTGATCACCATCGGATAAAGGAATATAGCTATTGACCACCGTTCTACTTAAAGTAGGGCGGTGGTTTTTTATTTGTTTTCATTGCATTGGATGAATATTTTAAGGGTTACAATAGTCAGAGATGAATAATTAACAGATAATATACAAACATTAATTATTAAGAAACTATTAATTAATTGATAATATAATGTCGTACTGGTAAGATGAAATTATAAGAAACGGTGTCTTGAAAACAGAAAGGAGGATTACCTAACCCTTGGCGGAAGGGTCAAGATTAAGGATAAGTTTAAGGAAAACTGAAAACGTTTAACCCTAGTATAGAGAGGAAAATATTGTGAAGAGAAATTTACTATACCTATTAAGCATAGCTCTTCTAGCTTTCATGGTCGCTTGTACTCCTGGAACAGAGACAGACGATGAAACAGTCGAAAGCACTGTAGAAGAAAGCGCTGAAACGGATGAGACAAGTGAAGTCGAAGAAAGCGAATCCGTAGTCACATCGGAAACAGAAGAATCAGAGGAAGTATCTGAGGAAGTGTCTGAAGAGACATCCGAAGAGGAATCTGAAGCAACCGGAGACGCTACGGATGGCACATACACCGCTTCCAAACCTGGAATGAATGATGACATTGAAGTATCAGTTGAAATTAAAGACGGTAAGATTGCAAGCGTTGAAGTTACCAGCGAATCGGAAACGCCTGGAATCGGTAGCCCTCTAAAAACAGAAGGTGGAGAGGTCCTGGAATTTGGTGGAAAGACTCCTGTCCAACTCATTCCTGAGCTCATCGTAGAACAACAAACTTTGGAAGTCGATAATGTGTCAGGAGCAACAATTACCTCAGCTTCTATCCGCAACGCGGTTAAAGACTGTTTAGAACAAGCGAATGTTGATCCGGCTTCCCTAACCAAAGTAGAAGCAGAACAAACTCCAGCTGAAGAAATGACAGCGGATATCGTGGTTGTTGGTGGTGGTGGAACCGGTTTAGCTGCCGCAATCGCTGCTGAGCAACAAGGTTCATCCGTTATCATCATTGAGAAGAATGGTTCTGTAGGTGGAAACACTTTAGTCTGTGGTGCGATTTACAATGCACCTAATGAAGAGTTGCAAAGTGCTGTCGAGATGACGGATGAAGTTAAAAACATCATTGAGACCGCTTTAGCAGAAGAACCTGTCGATGATGCCCATGCTGAACTTCAAGCGGAAGTCCAAGCGCAATGGGACCAATACCAGGAAGAGGGGAGAACAGACCTCTTTGATACCAAAGAATGGTACGCTCTTCAAACATGGATTAACGGTGATAAGGTCGGTAATTTAGACTTAGTAAAAGTGCTTACATATAACTCAAAAGACGGTCTTGATTGGATTCAAGAGCTAGGCATGAATTTCAGTGATGAGATTTCTCAAGGCGCAGGTAGTTTATGGCAAAGAACGCATACATCAACAATGGATATGGGTACTGGCTTCATCTCCACTTACGTAGAGAATATTCAAGGCAGCGACAATGTCGATGTCCTAGTGGAAACGGAAGCGACAGAATTAATTCAAGACGATAGCGGTAGAGTCGTTGGCGTGAAATGCGTTGATCAATTCGACAATGAGTTTACGGTCAGCGCTAACCAAGGTGTCATCATCACGACCGGTGGTTTTGGTGCTAACAGTGAGATGGTGCAAAACTTTAATACCGCCGGTAAGTGGGAAGATTTATCTGAAGTCCCAACAACCAATCGCTCGTCAACCAGTGGTGATGGTATCACCATGGTTCAAGAATTAGAGCCAAAAGCTTCACTAACTGATATGGAACAACTTCAACTTCTTTATTTAGGAAACTTGAAGGATGGCCAATTAACCAAGTATCCACCTCGTAACGTTAATGGAACTGACCAAGTTATCTTTATCAACAAGGATGGTGAACGCTTTGTTCGTGAAGACGGCCGTCGTGATGAGATTTGTTTAGCTGTACTTCAACAACCAGACCAATTTTTCTACTATCTAGAATCTGGTGATGGGGAAGGCTACATTGACATCAATGATCCTGACTGGCGCTCAGCCGATGGATTTACCTTCGATTACCTCTTGGATAATGGTTATATCCTTACTGCAGATAGTCTAGATGAAATTGCTGAGAAAATTGGTGCAGATCCAGCTACCTTACAGGCAACGGTTGATGAATTCAACGCTGCTGTTGGCGGGGCAGAGGATGAGTATGGTCGTAAGCTGTTCTCGACTACTCTGGAGAATGGCCCTTGGGTTGCAACATCAAGGCAAGCTTGTATCCACCACACGATGGGTGGAATTACCATCGATACGGAAACTCGCGTGTTGGATGAAAACGGCGAACCAATCCCTGGTCTTTACGCCGGTGGCGAAGTCGTAGGTGGTATCCATGGTGCGAATAGACTCGGTGGAAACGCTGTCGTTGACACTGTCGTCTTCGGAAAATTAGCAGGCGAAACGGCTGCCACAGAAAATGAAAGATAAATAGCTCCATCTGGAATATGGCCCTATCGTAATCTCTCCTTCACTAGAGATTATGGTAGGGCCACCTTTTTATTTGATACAAAAATTTAGACTTAATATAAAGAAAACGCTTACAAATTCCCCACAATTGATTTGTCTTTGATATAATACCCCTCAGGGAGGTGCATTTTATGACTGCATTTTATAATAAGTTATTTATGAAACAAAAAATGATGCGCACAGTCTTACTTGCTACTCTGCCAATCATTTTTATGGGAGTTTACTCCTATGGGTGGAGAGTTTTAGTATTGACGCTATTCAATATTCTTATTGCAGTAGCTGTCGAATACCTTTGTGAGACAAAATTGTACAACAGAAAAAAAGTATCAGAAGCTGTTATCGTATCCGCAGTTCTCTATACATTGACTTTACCGCCAGCATTACCATTTTGGATTTCCGGAATTGGTATTGCCTTCGGTGTTTTTTTCGGTAAAGCGGTCTATGGTGGATTTGCAAGAAACATTTTTAACCCTGCGCTAGTTGGCAGGACGTTTATCTACATAAACTTCCCCCAACCGCTAACAATTAACTGGAACGTCGTCACCAACAGTGAAAGCTTCGTGAGTGGCATCGGCGGTTTCAACCAATGGTTAACTCCTTTGATTGATGGAACCACGGGTGCGACGCCGATGATGGCTTTCAGAGATTCCGGCACTGTTGTTGATCACTTGCAATTATTATTGGGCCAAATTCCAGGGTCCATTGGTGAGGCCTACAAGTTCCTCATCATCCTTGCTGCGATTTATCTCATTTGGAAGAAGGTTGCTTCTTGGGAGATCATGGCATCAACTGTTCTTGGTTTCGTAGGTATGACCCTTATTTTCAACATGATGGGGCAAACAAACGTACCCGATCCACTGACAGGACTTCTCATGGGCGGTTTCCTATTTGGTGCAGTCTTTATGGCGACAGACCCCATATCGGCACCAAAGACATCTCCGGCCAAGTGGATTTACGGTATTATTATCGGCGTTTGCGTAGTGGTCATCAGAGGCTTTGCCCTCTTCTCAGGTGGTATGATGTTTGCCATCCTATTAGGTAACGTCTTTGCCCCAATTATGGACTACGTGGTTAATCGTTCGAAGCAGAAGAAAAAAGAAGTGGCGGTGGAATAATGGAAAAGAAAAAACAATCCTTCCTTTATCCAGCAATCTTCATGATTGTCTTATCGGCGATCCTAACCTTTGCCCTTGCTTTCCTCAATGAGCAAACAAAGCCTGTGGTTGCAATGAATCAGGAAGTTGAACTTCAGTCCAAAATTTTATATGTCTTCGATATCGACACGCCTTCAGATGATCCGGAAGAAATCAGTCGTGTCTTCGAGGAGAATGTCGAAGAAGAAGAATACAACGGCCAAAGTCTTTACAAGCATGTAGAAAACGGCGAGACGGTGGCTTATGCAGTTCCTTTTGATGGCCCAGGTCTATGGGGTTCCATCGATGGTTATGTCGGCGTAACAGAAGATCTAACCACGACAACGGGCATCGAATTCATCACCCAATCGGAGACACCTGGTTTAGGTGGCCGTATTGGTGAAGAGCCTTACAAGTCTCAGTTCCGTGGTATTGATATTTCCAATCCACAGGGAGACCGCCTCATCGTGGCTCGTCCTGCACAAGGCGGCAATATCGATGCAATTTCAGGTGCGACACAAACCTCTACCTATGTTGAAAACATGGTCAACGAGGATCTTGGCGCTTTCATTGAAGACATGAAAGGAGGGCAGTAATGGGAAAGTATGGAAAGATATTTAAGGACCAGATTACCACGGATAACCCTGTATTAGTGCAGATTATCGGTATCTGTTCTGCGCTAGCTGTAACCAACTTAGCAATGAACTCCCTGATTATGGGTATTGCCCTTGCCTTCGTTACGGGCCTTTCTTCCTTAACCATTTCTTTGTTGAAGGATATTATGCCTAACCACCTTCGTATGGTTGTTCAAGTATTCATCATCTCCTTCTACGTTATTATCGTAGATATTTTCCTAAGAGCCTACATGCCTGAGATGAGCAGGACCCTTGGACCTTACGTCGGTTTGATTATCACCAACTGTATCATCATGGGTCGTGCAGAAGCTTATGCGATGTCTAACCCACCAATCGCTTCTTTTATCGATGGCGTTGCAGCAGGCATCGGCTACACTTTGGTTCTTCTTGCTGTAGCTATACCTAGAGAAATCCTTGGTTTCGGAAGTATCTTCGGCTTACACATTATGCCTGAAGGATTCACTCCTTGGACTCTTATGGTCATGCCACCAGGAGCTTTCTTCATCCTGCCAATCATCATGTGGATTGCCTACAACCTCATTCATAAGAATGACGTAGAAGAAAAGAAGGAGGCTAAATAATGGAAATACATCCTTTAGTGATATTCTTTGCTTCGATCTTTACGAGCAATATGATCTTCAGTAACTTCCTGGGCATGTGCTCCTTTATCTCCGTATCCAAAGAGGTAGAGACCGCAGCCGGCTTAGGTATCGCCGTTACTTTCGTACTTTCCGTAACGACGGTATTGAACTACTTCATTTACCAAGTATTGATCTACTTCGGTATTGAGTACTTACGTTTCTTGATCTTCATCATCGTCATCGCGGCCTTCGTACAGGTCCTTGAGATGGTCTTAGAGCGCTATGTTCCAAACTTGTACTATGCGCTAGGAATCTTCCTACCACTGATCACCGTTAACTGTGCTATCCTTGGTGTTTCCCTCTTCATGGTCACCAGAGAGTACAACTTCATGCAGTCCCTCTTCTTCGGAATTGGTTCCGGCTTAGGTTGGGCGTTAGCGATTGTCACGATGGCAGGTATCCGTAACAGACTCAATGAGTCCTTAATTCCAAGAGGATTACAAGGTGCACCAATTACATTGATAACTACAGGAATTATGGCCATGGCCTTCATCGGCTTCTCTGGCATTATTTCCATATCATAAGGAGGCGCAATGCAAACCGTATTAACCACGACCCTTGTCGTTGCCGTAATCTCCTTGATTTTTGCCGTTATCCTTACGATTGCCGACAGATATTTGAATGATTATGGTGAAGTGCAAATGGTCATCAACGAGGGCGAAGCGAGAACCGTTACCGGTGGTTCCACCCTCTTAAAAACGTTAAGTAATGAAAAGATTTTTATCCCCTCCGCTTGTGGTGGTAAGGGAACCTGTGGCTACTGTAAATGTAAGGTAACCAGTGGTGGCGGCCCTGTCCTCGCGACAGAAAAGCCATGGTTCACCGAGGAAGAGATTGCAGACGACATGCGCCTCTCCTGCCAAGTTAAGGTGAAAGAAGATATCCATATTGAAATTCCGGAAGAACTCTTCAACGTTAAAGAGTTTGAAACGACTCTGGTTAAGGTTGTGCCTGTGACCGACCGTATCAATCTGCTACGTTTCGAGCTTCCACCGGGAGAAACGATCGACTTCAAACCCGGTCAATTCATTCAATTGAAGTCTGCAGCCTACAAGAAGGGTGAGGACTATGATGGTTACGACTCCGAAGAAATCAGAGCCTATTCCATTGCTTCATCCATCAGAGACAACAAGCACGTTGAGCTTCTCATCGGTTTCACCAAAGGTATCGTATCTACTTATGTCCACCGCATCCTGAAAGAAGGATCAAAAGTTCTCCTTAGTGGGCCATTCGGCGACTTCTACTTCCATGACGAAGACGAAGTGGACGAGATTCTACTGGTTGCAGCTGGTACTGGATTTGCGCCTATCCGTTCCATCCTTTACCATATGCGTGACCACGATATTCAGACGAAGGCAACCTTCTACTTTGGTGCCCGTACACCTGATGACCTCTTCTTATTAGATGAGATGGAGATGTTCGAGAAGGAGCTAAACGACTTCGAGTTTAAGCCTGTCCTTTCCAGAACTACGGAAGAACATAACTGGACCGGAGATACCGGCCGCGTTAACAACTCCATCGAGAAGTATGTCGACGGATCCGGGGAGAAGCAATACTCCGCTTACCTCTGCGGTAACCCTAAGATGATCGAGAGTATGATTACCTCCTTGACGGATAAGAACATTCCGATTGAGCGTATCTACTTCGATGAGTTCTAATGAATAAATATTCATAAAAAGTAGTATAAACAAAAAAACCTCTTTCTTGTCAGACTAGACAGGAAAGAGGGTTTTTAATTTGGACAAAAGGGCATAACCATCTAATTTAGCCGACTACAGAGTACAAAAAAATACAAAAAAAATTACAGGTTGGGTTTTCCATTTATACATTCTATGTTATAATTGCAAACGTACGTCGTAAATAAAACTATATGCACGGAGGTTGATATGTTGAAAGGAAAGAAAAGTTTATCCCTTCTTCTGTTGATTCTTGCTATGGTCTTTGCCCTAGCAGCTTGTGGGGACGGGGAATCAAGTGAAGATGGTACATATGAAGGATCTGCCAAGGGTTACGGTGGAGACGTTTCAGTAAAAGTAAGCCTTGACGGCGAAGAGATCACAGACATCCAAGCAGAAGCTCCAGATGAGACTTCTACAATTGGAGGAGCTGCAGTCGAAGAACTAGTTCAAAAAGTTATCGCTGCTCAATCCACTCAGATTGATGGCGTTAGCGGTGCAACACTAACTTCTGATGCTTTTTTCAGTGCCGTAAACCAAGCACTTGAGAGCGCAGGAATCGACCCAGCTAGCCTTACTCCAGCTGAAGTTGAAGAAGAAGCTTTAGAACTTGACCAAGAAGCTGACGTCGTTGTCGTTGGTGCCGGCGGAGCCGGTTTAACTGCAGCGATCACAGCAGCAGAAGAAGGCAAGACCGTTATCCTATTAGAAAAAGCCGGTAACGCTGGTGGTAACACCAACCGTGCAACCGGTGGTATGAACGCTGCTGAAACCCATTACCAAGAAGAAGCGGGTATCGAGGACAGTGTAGACGTTTACTACGATGACACCATGAAGGGTGGCCACGAGATCAACGATCCCGCTTTGGTTCGCATCCTTGTTGACAACTCTAACGACTCTGTCGATTGGTTAGATACTATTGACGCTAAACTATCTGACGTAGGTTTTGCCGGTGGTGCAACCAATGCAAGATCTCACCGTCCAGTAGACGAAGAAGGTAAAATCATTTCCGTAGGACCTTTCCTTGTTGAAAAGCTTCTTGCTAAGGCAGAATCTATGGACAACATCACGATTATCTACAATGCAAGAGTTGGCGAAATCCTGATGGATGGCGACGTAGCTAATGGTGTAACCGCTGAAACGGAAGATGGACAACTTACCGTAACAGCTCCAGCCGTAGTCATCACTAGTGGTGGTTTCGGTGGAAGTGACGAGATGGTTTCTAAGTACCGTCCTGACCTACAAGGATACATCTCTACAAACGCTCCTACTATTGAAGGTGACGCAATTGCTTTCTTAGAAGCTATTGGTGCTGACTTTGTCGATATGGACCAAGTACAAACTCACCCAACTGTAGTTCAATCTGACGGTTCTTTAATCTCTGAGTCTCTCCGTGGAGATGGTGCTATCCTTCTAAACAAGGAAGGTACTCGCTTCACTGACGAAATGGGCACTCGTGATGCCGTATCTGCAGCTATTAACGAAGAAACTGACCAAACGGCTTGGTTAATCGTTGATCAAGTGATGTTCGATGAATCCAACGTTGTTAAGGGTTATGTCGACAGAGGCCTTTTAACTAAGGTTGATGATGCAGCAGGTGTTGCTGACTTCATCGGTGCTGATGCAGGCGCTGTCGAAGAAACATTCACTTCATGGGCACAATACATGGCTGACGGAACTGACCCAGACTTTGATCGTCAAAACCTAGATAAGATGCAATCTGATCTTGCTGAAGGTCCTTACTATGTCGGTCCAGTTGGTCCTGGAATCCACCACACTATGGGTGGCGTTAAGATCAACGAGAACGCAGAAGTTCTTGATGCTGAAGGCAACCCAATCCCAGGCGTATTCGCAGCTGGTGAAGTTACCGGTGGCGTACACGGTGGTAACCGTCTAGGCGGAAACGCTGTAACTGACATTGTTACTTTCGGTCGTATCGCTGGTGCAAGTGCAGCTAATTACGAGAAGTAAAAAAGTAATAACCAATAACATAAGAAAAGGGGCTGTGTCAGAATGACTAATAATTCTGACACAGCCCTTTCTTTTTGAGATGATAACCTGTAAAATTACGATTTTCTATCTACCGCTATGCTTTCTATACCAAATCTGCTTTTTAAGGAGACCCCCCCAGACATGCTAATAAATCATTTTTGCAGATTAATGAATTATGTTTTACATCATAGACTACGCTTATAAAACATT
>CAYMYX010000005.1:48131-66204 GCA_964394795.1 uncultured Peptoniphilaceae bacterium | reverse complement strand
AGCTTTGAACTTTTAGGGGAAACGAAGAAACTTCCTGACCGCTATGGTAAGGAGTTGGCGAGTCAGGGTAAGCTTGACCAAGAATTACTTCTGGGAATTAGACCTGAACACATTTACTCTCAGGACAGACCCACTGACCTACAAATCGATAGTGATGTAAATTTGGTCGAACTTTTAGGATCAGAAAAACACCTTCATTGTCAGGTGGGGGACAAGGAATTCTTGGCCCGTATCAATTCCGATAATGACATCCAAACGAAAGATCGTATAACCCTTTACTTCGATGAGGGAAAGATGCACTTCTTCGACAAGGAAACCCAAGAGAACATCAGTTTAAATGCCATCCAGGTGAAGGCCCAATCTGAAGAATAGAATAGTTAAGACTCAAAGCCAAGCAAAATACGCTTGGCTTTGTTTATTGCATGCAATGGAAGGTAAAAATAAAGAGATAGAAAGGAGGAGCGAATAATGTCAATAATCAAATCTATATTACGCTTCATTCTGTTCTACTTCATACACTCAGTAGGGGGTTTTGCTTTTTTCATGTCGATTGGTGACTCCCATCCGGGCTTAGCTTACCTAGTCCTACTGTTGCCTTTTGCGGCCTTCCTCGGTGCAGCCCTTATGCAGTGGGCTTATACGATTAGACAGTGGAATATTTTTCAGTGGGTTCTGATAACACTTGCCACAGGGGTCCTCAGCTATATTTTGACTTTAATTTTCATGTTCGTTTTTAATTAAATTGCCTGAACAAGCGGGAGTAATTGAAGATTTCTCAATTTGGGGACAAATAAACCGAATGTTTTCATCACATTAGTTGACCTTTGATGTTGACTCCCATATAATAGCCCGTATAACAAAAACTAAATAACAAATCCTCATCTTTTGGTGAGGTAGAGGCGCAAACGATAAGAGTAACCCTTGGAGCTGGCAAGCTAGGAAGGGGGAGAAAGGAGAGTTTGCCGAAGCTTCGTCTCGGGCGCGAGAAGTTGCTGGGTCTAACCTGAATAAGGTTAGAACTGTCATCCATCGTGGTGTTGTGCTATCTTACTTGTCGGTAAGGTCTATCTATAATTTTGTAGGGGAAGCGCAAGCTTCTCCTTTTTTGTATAGAAACCTCATTGACAAGTGGACTGAAAATGAAGGAGTTAGAATGAACAATCGCAGAAAAAGTTTCAAAATGCCCCATACCTATGTCATTTTGCTTGGTATGGCCCTCTTCGTGGCGATCCTTACTTGGGTCATCCCAGCAGGTGAGTTTGAGAGGGCAGTGTTCAACGACAGGACTGTCGTCGTTCCCGGATCCTATCATGCCGTTGAAGCAAACCCTCAAGGGCCATGGGAGTTTCTCCAAGCCATTCCCCAAGCCTTTAATGCTGCTTCTGAAATTATCTTTTTTATCTTCATTACGGGTGGAGCTTTCGCTATTATCAACAGGTCCGGCATGATTCAAGCAGGTATTAGTCGTTTGGCAAGGGTCCTTAGGGGCAAAGAAATACTGGTTATCCCTATATTTGTATTCATCTTTTCCTTGGCAGGGGGGACGATGGGCTTATCCGAAGAAACCATTGTTTTCATACCAATTGGCATTGCCTTAGCACAATCTCTTGGCTTTGATGCCATGGTAGGGATGGGCATGATTACCCTTGGCGCAGCGGTAGGTTTCTATTCTGGGTTCATGAATCCCTTTACGATTGGTGTTGCGCAAGGAATAGCAGAATTAACTTTTACTTCAGGCCTTTGGTACCGCCTTATTATCCTTGCTGTACTTAACGTGGTCACTTCCGCCTATTTGATTTTCTATGCCCGCAAGATTAAGCAAGATCCCACCCAATCCATACTATATAATCCTGAAACAGGATCTTATATTCGGGAAGAGGATAACCAAGCTGGAGATATTGACCACTTTGAATTTCGTCACATACTTATTCTAGTTGTCGTGCTTATTGGCTTCGCTCTTGTCGCTATCGGCGCATCCCAATGGGGTTGGTATATTACAGAGATAGCGGCGATATTCTTGGCTATGGCCCTCATTTCTGGACTTCTGTCCGGCCTCAATCTCTCGGCCATCATGGAAGCTTTCCTGGAAGGTGCTGCCGATATCATCTCCGCAGCTTTAGTTGTTGGTGTAGCAAGAACGATTTTGGTTATTATGGAAAACGGTATGATCAGTGACACCATCATTAACTGGCTCGGTTCTTCTTTGGAAAACTTGCCAACATACATCGCGGTAATCGGTATGCTCTTCATGCAGCTAGTAATCAACTTCTTTATCCCTTCCGGATCGGGACAAGCTGCGGCAACCATGCCAATCATGGTACCTTTGGCAGACACGCTAGGACTCACTCGTCAAACAGCGGTCCTTGCCTTCCAATTTGGCGATGGTTTTATGGACTCCGTTATGCCTTCATCAGGTGTTTTGATGGCCCAACTCAGCATGGCCAAGATTCCCTATCCGAAGTACGTCAAGTGGATCAGTAAGCTGATGATTATCTGGTTGATTATCGGTGTTATCTTCTTGCTTGCAGCCAATGCATTCCGCTATGGCCCCTTCTAATCGTTGAAAGGAATATTATGAATCAAGAAATGGAACAAATTAGGGCGGTAGCTGAAAACTACCGCCAGGAATTAAGAGAACTCAGTCAATACGTCTATGATAATCCCGAGCTTGGTATGGAGGAGCATTTGTCTTCAAAAGCCCATATTGAACTTTTGAAGAAGTATGGCTTCGAAGTGGAAAGTCCATATTTAGGTTTCGATACTGCTTTTCGGGCAGTCTATGACGCTGGGAAAGAAGGCCCAAGCCTTGCTTTCCTTTCTGAATACGACGCTTTGCCGGGCATAGGCCATGCCTGCGGCCACAACCTTCTTGGTGCTACCGACACGGTTGCCGGCATCGTCCTCAGTGAATTCGTGAAGGACAGGGGAGGCAAGGTGGTCGTCTTCGGTACACCGGCTGAAGAATCCTATGGAACCAAAGTTAACTTCGCCGACGAGGGTGGCTTTGACGACATCGATGTTGCCTTCTGCACCCACCCTGCAGATAACTGGCAGGGGTCATCCACCAGTATGGCCATGAAGTCCCTATCCTTCGAATACTTTGGCAAGACCGCCCATGCAGCCGAGAGCCCCCATGAAGGCATCAACGCCCTCGATGCCGCCGTCAATTTCTATGTGGCTACTAGCATGTTAAGACAGCAGATGAACACAGATAATCGCATCCATGGGGTTATCAAAGAAGGGGGAGAGGCCGCCAACATCATTCCGGATTACGCCCGCCTTAAATTCTACGTCCGTGCTCTCAATATGCCGGAACTTGAACTCATCGAACAGAAGGTGCTCGCCTGTGCAGAAGCTGCAGCGCTCGCCACCGGTTGTGAACTCAAGTGGTCCTACGACGAAAACACCTACATGAACCTTATCACCAACAAGATTTTGTCCGATCGCTATAACGACAACATGGAAGCTTTAGGCGTCACCATGATTCGAGATGAACGCAAGGCTCTAGGGTCCCTTGACATGGGCAATGTGAGTCAAGTCGTACCTAGCATTAACCCCTATTTTGATATCACTGGCGGGGTAAAGACGCCGGGACACACTGTCGCCTTTAGAGACGCCAGCCTGACACCTTATGCGGAAGATTCCGCGATGAAGACTATCCAAGGTCTTGTCGCCACCAGCTTAGATATCATCGATGATCCGACCTTCCTTGAAGCGATCCAAGAGGAATTTAAAACGGCGTTTCCGCAAACTTAGTTAGAGCAAAAGGTAGTGTTGAAAAAGTTATTAGCGACCTTTAGATAGAAAAGTGGGGCCTGGCGGTCCTGCTTTTATGTTGTGGTTTTGGGGTCAGGTGGATGGCCCACGTGGTTTTGATTTGGAACTCCCTCGGGGGAAATGTTTGTATGGCCTGATATAAAACATAATTTAATATTATGAATAAATGTTTTATAAAATTTGGAAGACTATAAATCATTTTTGGAGAATTTGAAAAAATGTTTTATTAATTCGTTTGGAAGGCATGAGCTGACTGAAATCTATTGCATTGACAAGACAACTTGTGAAGTGTTCCCCATTTGGTATATAAACAGGGTGAGAATTCGTATTCGAAAACGGAGAAAATGAGATTTGGTATATAAGGCAGAGCGATAGTCATACTAAATTAGACGATCGCAATTCTAGCGGTTATCACCCCAAAAAAGGGCTATGTCAGAATTTTAGTCTTTCTGACACAGCCCGCTCGATTAATTATCTTTTACTTATCGTATGTCTTATATTCCATGATGAACCAAATGATTTCAAACTTGTCCTTCACGATTCCAAACTGGTTGGCTAAGAAGGCTTCTTCTAAATCCATGATGACTTCCGCTCCGGTGTCCACGAACTTCTGCCAAACCTTTTTTACATGGCCCCCATCATCACAAGACCAGTTTAGGTAGATGCGGTCGTTCTTCTTTTCCACCGTGCCCGGTTGGTCGTTAATCATGAGGTTGCTAGACCCGATAGTTAAGTCTCCATAGAGCAAGGCATCCGGATCCATGCTATCAGAAACCTCATTTGCCTCATCCGCCGGCATATCGCCCCACTTCATCGTCTGACTCTCCGTCACTTCGAAAATTTCCTTGTAATATTCCAGCGCTTCTTTGGCATCGCCATCGAAATTCAGATACGCTTCAACTTTTTGTTTCATGACTGACCTCCTCATCATTGGTTTTTCATTTTTACCCAGGTCCTGTATTGATGTATCATAGAGATGAAAATGCAGAGGACGAAGGAGGTAATGATGAAACACATATTACGGTTTATTCTTTATTTTTGCATCCAAATCGTCATCAGTTATATTGGCGTACAATTGATAAGCCTAATCAATCCCTACTACGAGTTCTATGTCCTAGTGCTCCCTTACTCTTCTGCGCTGGGAGCTTTGTTCCTAACTTTGCTTCACAGCAGGAAAGACTTAAGCGTATTGGACATTATTGCCATCTCACTCATAACTATACCGATCAGCATCTTTGTTCTTTACTTTTTAATCACCCTAGGCAATAGTTGAAATCAACACCGTATTTTATAAAGGAGGTCCCATGAACTATTACTATACATCGCCAATAGGTAAACTATTCATCTCCTTTGAAGATGATAAACTTACCGGTATTTGGTTTGAGAAACAAAAGCACTTTCCAAGCTTCTTCCAAAAAGATAAAGCGGGGGCCATCCTCGACTCAACCAACCCCCATGCCCTCGAACTCTCCTCTTGGCTAGATGCTTACTTCAATAAAGAAAATCCAAAACTTCCCAATATAGATTTAGACCCCCAAGGTAGCGATTTTCAAAAGCTCGTTTGGCAAGAATTGTTAAACATCCCTTATGGTGAAACAATTGGCTATGGCGAAATCGCTGCATCCTTACAACAAAAGGGGAGATTGACCAGCCCAAGAGCAGTGGGTTCAGCGGTAGGAAGAAACCCCATATCGATTCTTATTCCTTGCCACCGTGTCATAGCGGCCGATGGGAAACTTACCGGTTATGCTGGGGGAATTGACCGAAAGGTGGCGTTGTTGCGGTTGGAGGGTATAATAGCTGGGGATGGGTTGATGGCTTAACTATTGATATCATTTTAGGTTATATCGTAAATTGTATTAGCCTTATTTTGTCTGAAAATAATTCATAATCAAATAAATGACTTTACAAAGACGTTTAAAAGACTTGTAGATAACATATAAACATAAATTATTCAAGGAAGGTAATAACATGAAAATTTTAAACGTACCTCATACATCAATAACAGAAGCTAAAAGTAATCCAACCAAAATATTCGAACAATCTGCTAGAGAAAAGACTGGAGTTTACATTTTTAATAGAAATAATGTCGCTGGCGTTATGTTGAGTAAAGACCAATATGAGTACTTGAATAATAGAGTAGAGCAACTAGAAGAAGAAATGCTAGATTTGTTAGCATACACTCGTTTACAAGATTCAGATGTGAAAGTGTACACTGATAAAGAGGTCAGAGGTAGTATTGTAGATCAAGACGTCACATACGATGAAAACGACGGGTGGGAGTAAAGTGTATAACCTTCAGTGGACTGCATATTCGAAAAATGATTATGAAGAATTGGACAGATCTCAGAAAATTCTTGTTGATAAATCGTTAAATCGAATTCGAGATATCGGAATGTTAGCTGGTCAGCCTTGCGTAGGCAAATTAATAGGATGTCGTAGGATAAAACATTTAAAAGCAGGGCTTCGCGTTATTTTTAGAGAAAGCAGTAACTCAATTGAAGTAATACAAATCGTTGCTATCGGATATCGAGATAAGAAATCGTTTTATGACACTGCCACAAAACGAATATCTGATAAGGATAAGAATTAAGATGAATTAGCATATAGCAAATAGTTATGAGATGAGTACTTTACAAGTGCTCATCTTTTTTATTGCCCATATGGGACTTCTTGAGATTTTACATTGCCTAAAATAATAGCAACCCTTGTAGGTTTCCCATCTGCTAAACGTCCCCCAACCGTTTAGCTTTCTCTTGCCAACCGTGCGTTGTACGGCGTACTCAGGACACAGTATGGTCACTAAGATGGGACTGTGCTGGGGAAGTCCAACCCAGCGAAGGAGGTTGATAGATGGATCGAGGTCAAATAGATATCCATATTGAAAATATAGTAGGCACTTTGCGCAACCAAACGAACTTGGCACTACTCAGTAAGGACGATTTGCTACAGCTAATTGAGAAGGAAGTCAAAAGTATCTCCCACAATTTGAATCTAACAATATCAGAGCAAGTAGAAATCCTGGATGCAACCTTTGCTCGCATCCGCGGCTACGATATCTTGGACAAACTCATCCATGATAGTAGCGTAACTGAAATTATGGTGAATGCTTACGACCGTATCTTCTATGAAAAGGGAGGGAAGGTCTACGCTTCAAACTTTGCTTTTGCATCCCCTGAGATATATCGAAATGTGATACAGAAAATCGTTGACGAAGCAGGGAAGGAAGTTCACCTCCGCAATCCCATACTAGATTGTCGGATGAAGGATGGCGCAAGAGTCAATATTGTCCTCAGCCCGATAGCTGCGGAGGGAGACGTCATGACTATCCGTCGTTTTGGCGAACAGACCTTCACTTTGAACGATTTGGTGGATAACAAGACCTTGTCTCAGGTGGCTGCAGACTTTCTCAAGGATAGTGTAAGGAAGAAAAAGAGTATGTTCATCTCCGGCGGAACAGGCTCAGGTAAAACGACTTTGCTCAACGTTTTGGCTGGAGAGATACCAAAAGACGAACGCCTAATCACAATTGAGGATGCGAGAGAGTTGAACTTCGATGGGCATCCAAATTGGATTGCCTTGGAAGCCAGGAGAAAGAATGTCCAAGGCGAAGGTGAAATCTCCATTCGTGATCTCATTCGGACCGCCTTGCGTATGAGACCTGACCGCATTATTGTCGGCGAGGTCCGTGGTGCTGAAGCCTTGGATATGCTTCAAGCGTTTAATACCGGCCACGAGGGATCCCTCTCGACTGGCCATGCCAATTCCATCATTGAGATGCAATCCCGACTTGAAACGATGGTGTTAAGTGCGGATGCCAAGTTACCCTTTCATGCCATTCGCCAACAGATAGGCCGGGCTTTCGATTTATGTATCCATATCCAAAGGCAGTTAGATGGGTCTCGGAAAGTAGGTGAGATTGCCCAAATGGTTTTCAAAGAAGACCAACTTACCTACAAGTCTTTGTTCCGTTTGGAAGGCGATAAGCTAGCACAGGTAGCTGATCTTCAAGAACGTCGAATCGAACAAAGAGATTCATCAACCCCAGAGATGGAAGATTTGGAGGTTAAAAGCCATGATTAAAACGAAAGGGAGAGTAGAGAAAAGATTTGCTAGCTTACTTGCTATCATCGCTATTAGCATCCTGAGTTGGATATTCTTGCCAAGAGTCTGGTTTCTCTTCTTGAGTCTACCTTTGGGTTATATGACCTTCCGCAAATTGATGAAGAAAAGAGAGCTCAGCAGCGCCAAGGTTAACTTGCTACGACAGGAGCGTCTCTTCTTCGAAAGTCTACAATCGAATCTGGTCGGAAAGCAAAACTTAAGTCAGGCAATGCTTTTGACCCAACAGGATTTATCTAAACTCTTTGAAGAAGACGAGCGGATAATGGTTGCCTTGAACCAGTATGGCGAAATCGTTCGTTTAGGTGAAGGACAAGATAAGGCATTGCTCTATTTTGGCCATATTCTTGGTGATCCATTGATGGAGCAGTTTTCGAGGAGCTTAATATCCGCTTTTTACCAAGGGATAAGTATTGATCAATTAATCCAATCCTATCATTTAGTTTTGGTTGAGTTCCAAGACTTAGCAGATGAAAAGGAGGCAAAGTTACTGTCGAGCCGAAAAGAACAAGCACTACTCTTTATTTTGCCTTTCGTCATGCTTTTCATGATGCAAATAACTGGGCTGGATGGTGGTCCCATAGGATTGATTGGGCTCATAGCACGATCAGTGTTTCTGCTACTTTTCATCATAGCTTGGTTATGGTCCGAACAGATTATTGGTGGGACAGGTCAAATCAATGTAGAAGACTTTCAGCTATGACAGCTATGATTGGGAAAGGAATCCTTGCGCTCCTATGGTTAGGGATTTACGTTAAGGCATGGACAGCATTTAGTCCAGAAGATGATACTAGGTTGAGCAGTAGGTCAAATTATAATCATCTATTTAGCTCTTTAGATTTTCTATCTACTTATTTGGATGGAGCAATCTATCAGTCGAAGAAAAGAAAGATTACTTCTTCCTATTATCGGAATTTAACCATTTTGCATGGTCCAAAAGAAGGGGAGTTCCTGTTTGATCAAAGGATAAAAGCCACACTCAGGGATGTCTACTTATTAATTGGTCTATTGATAATCACCTTACTTTGGTTAAACACCCTATCAATGATTTTAGGACTAGCAATACTAGGTCGAATAATGATTCCTCGAACCAAGGCTGAACAAGAGGCTAGGGAGTTGCAGGTATTGTTGATTGAACAGATGCCTATGGCCCTTATGCAACTTCGCCTTGCCTTGGAAAGTGGAAGGAGTTTAAATCAGGCGTGGCAGGAAGTAGCTAACTCTTCTGAAGAAGAAATATATCGCGTCATGGGTCAAGTGCTGAAGGAAGAGAAGACCGGGATTGGCAGTTGGAAGGCTTTTGCCCAGTTTGGAGACCAGTATCGGTTAACGATGTTTCGGGACCTGGCTAATCTTATCACCCATAACTTAGAAAATGGAGGCAAGGAAATTGTCGTTGGTCTGAGTCTGATGCAAAAAGATATCTACGAAAAGATGAAAAGGGCCTATCGAATAGGCTCTGAGGAAGCGAAACAAAAGATGGTGTTTCCCAGCCTGCTTTTGTTTCTTGGAATTCTGATTATTGTGTTACTACCTGCCCTAGGGCGCAGTTTATAAGGAGTTTACTATGCTAGCTGAATCTGCTATTCGTTTCAAGAACAGAATGTTACAAGAAGACGGAGAAATTAATATGGTGGCTATCGTTCTCATCCTATTGGTAGTCATCGCTTTGGTGGCTATTTTCCGCGATGGAATTACCGCACTCTTAAACGACCTATTGGATCGAATTAAGATTGAAGCTTTGCAAATATGATTAACTACCGCAAGCTGTCAACTGCTTTCAAAGACGAAAGAGGAGCGATCCCAGTTTTTGAGTCCGCCTTCATCTACCCTTTAGTTTTTCTCGTTATCTTCTTCCTGATACTTCTAGCCCTTCTCTTTTGGAAGGCTAATGTGGATTATGCAGACATTCGCGTGCAGGAGGCTAAAAGAATTTATGCTGATAGGCAAGGTGGGTCTAAGGAAGCGGTTTTCGCCGAGAGCACGAGTAAAGATAGCGGCCTAATTTTTACCAAAAGAGAAACAAGCAAACACACTTCATTTGCGGGCAACTTTCCTTTTCATTCTGGAGAAGACATTCAAATTATCCAACAAGTAACGAATTTTCTCAACGAGAGCGATTGGGACTTGTGGCATCTGCAAAGTTTGCAAGCTTGGTTGCAGGAAATCAAGAGCAGAAAATAGGAGTCGTCATGGCGGACTATATCTTCAAATTAGCGAAGAAAGAACAGGGGGCTATTAGCATTTTTCTTGCTCTTCTTATTCTCAGCCTGTTCCTTTTTACTGGTGTTCTTTACGATCTAGCCATGATTGAGTCGGCAAAAGCTGATGCGCTGGATGCTATGCGATTGTCCTCGAATGCAATGCTATCCGCTTACGATGAGCACCTATTCGAAGAATTCGGGCTCTTTGCTATTGGAGATTTTGAAGAAGCGAAAGAAAGAGGCGAGCAAGCCTTGGAAACAAGATTGAATACGAGAAAGGGAAAAGAGGAGAAAGATAACTCCTTGAACACGGAACTTATCGCTGTAGAAGCATCACCTGTTGAAGATATGGTTTTGGCTAATCCTGATGTTTTGGAAAAGCAAATCATAGCCATGATGGACTGGCAGCTCCCCATTCGTGGGGTGGACGCGATACTATCGAAGTTCTCATTCTATCAGAGAGCTAGTGAAGCGGTGGATAGTTTCAAATCCAAAGTCGATTTCGAAAAGAAGCTCCATACTGTTCAGGGAAAAATAGAGGATTTATCAGGCTCATGGAAGATATTCTCTGAAAACGACGGCAATAAGTTAATCGATAAGGCTCTTGAGCGAACGGTCGGTGATGACAATAGTGGTCTTGTTGAATCGATACCGTCGTTGGCTGAGCGGATGGCCCCCTTTTATGTCTACCTCATCGAAATATTCCAGCTATACAAAACCCATGAAGCAAGTGAGGATGAAGACATCCCTAGAGAAATCAGGGATTCAGGAAAGGTTAGTCTAGATAAGATATCCAATTATTATACGGAAACATTAAAAACCATGGTTGAGTCTCAAAACAAAGCAGGGACGGCGATTCGCCAAATTGAAGGATTGGAACAACCTTCATCAGATTTGGAGGCAGCCTACAATACATGGGGCAGCTCAATTGATAATTTACCGGCAGGTGAGCTAGCTCAGTCCCTACGAGGCGATTATTATGCTACTCATCAGCCTGGGGATATCATTGAAATGAAGGCATTAAAGGAAAGCTTAATTGAAGTAGAGCGCTTGCTTAATGAACAAGCGGTTATTTGGTCAAATCTTAGTTACGAAGATAAGTTAGTTCGAAAGTTTTCCTTGGATGATTGGTTTGAGCTATTTGACCAAGCATCTTTTCAAAAGCTTCTGGATAAAGACAGCTCGATTGTTAAAGACGAGTTTCAAGGAAATATTGAAAAGTTATTCGCACAAGGTGGAGAAACGTGGGACCTAACTGTAGTCTTTCCTGACCAAGCTCAGAGAATGCAAAATGAGCTAAAGAACAGCAGCCAGGAAGGTAGAACGGGTCTTCTGGAATTCTTTAATTCCTGGAATAAAAAAAGAAAGGCTAAAGCGGAAGCGAAAAGAGCTATTCGAAATAATCTACCTACGGTAATGGGCACCATCGCAGATTATGGCATTAGCTCAAGTGATAAAACTTCTTTTGATGCTTACCGTTCTTGGCAACAAGCTTATGACATCTCTACACTATCTGGTGGAGGGGACGAAGCTTATGTGGATGATGCCATGGGGCAAATGGATGATGTAGCCACGCTCCTTGATGGTGCGAACCTAGCCGAAGCGACAAAAGATACCTTATCTCTATTAGGTTATTGGAAGGGAATGTTCAGTCATCGCCTGTCAGCTCTGAGAAGCAAGGATAGCAAAGAAACAGGGTTGAGCTTAACCGCTTCAAGCTTGAGTGACCGGAATCTATATGGTGCCGAGTTGGAGTTTATTCTTTTCGGCAAGGATAGCTTACAAAGCAATGTAAAGACAGCTGAAAACTGGATAAGCGGACTTCGACTCATCACGAACATGCTCTATGCCTTTACTTCCGCCGACCTTCGTCAAGAAGCTTCAATGATAGCATTTGGTTTAGCTGGTTGGACAGGTTTTGGTGTTCCCTTTGTAAAAACAGTCCTCCTAGTTGTTGCTGCGGTAGGTGAAACTTGGTTGGATATGGGTGATCTTACCTCAGGAGATGAACTGCCCCTCATCAAGACGAGGAACACGTGGCGTTTCTCTTTGTCCGGTGTCAAAGCTATCGCTAATGATGTCGTAGAAGATATCTTTAACTTGGTTGAGGATGAAGTTGCCTCAGGTATTGGGGCAGCGGGAGAGGTGACTAAAGAGAGTTTAAATGAAATAAAAAACTCTGCCTTACAAACAGTAGAAGATGCACTGACCAACCCTCTTCAGTCTTTTATTCAACAAATCTTGACTCAAGTAGATACTAGTAAAAATGAGATAAGTAGCAAGTTTGATGAAATGATAATTTCCTTGGAATCTTATTCCATGGAAGGAGCAGTCGGCGAAGCCTACTCTAGCGCTTTGGCCGATATTCGCAACACAAAAGATACTTTTGTGAGTCGGGTGGATGAAATTTACCAAAAGAAATTTGAAACTGACGGGATAACAGAAGGTATCTTAGTTGATGCGAAAAATCTCGTTGACGGCATCCTTGCTCCAATTTTAGAAAAGGTGAATAGTAAAGTTGATGAGTTAACAGAAAAATGGCTTGGCCAACTAAATAATTTAAGAGACCGTGGTGAAAAGGTCAGCAAGGACGCGATTCAAGGTTGGCTTGATGGATTCACCAGTGACTTAGGGGGTGGCAGCCTATCTGCTGATATGTCTGTGGCTGCATCGATGACGATGGCCTACGAAGACTACCTATTTTTTATTCTCCTGATGAAGATGAGTGGCGACCAAGGAAAACGAGACTTACTAGTGAATACATCCATGCTGATTCAAATGGAGGTTGATACAACAGATATTCTCATAGCAGCTACAGAGCTAGACCAAGCAATCGAAGTAGATGTCAGTATTTTCTTCTTAAACAATTTTGATGGTAACTTGTCTCTGCGAACATCGGATGAAGCGTTTGTTCGAAGAAACCGTTGGCGGTTTAAAGAAGAGTGGAAGGAGGGATATGGGAAATGAAACGTAGTAGATTTATCTTACTTTCTTTAGTGTTGGTGGGCATTTTGGTGGGTTGCGGTTCAGACGACGAAAGGAAAGGCGAGCAATCTTTGGAAGAAGTGGTATTCGATGGCAATGCCCCTTCATGGTCCGGAGACTTAAACCAACTAAGCTTGATTTACGATGTCAACCTATACTTACCAGAGGACTGGTGGGTTAACGACCAACCCTATGGCTGTTTCTATGTGGATCCCGAAAGACGGATTTGCATCTATGCCGAAGTGTCCGATGAATATAACGAGATACCCAATGATCTGGACGATCATGACAAAACCCTATCTGCCTTCGACACTAACTTCACTGAGGAAGCACCTTCTTTTGCAAGGGGTGAGATAGCTTCATCCACGGAGCTAACTTGGTCAGAGGTGTCAGACGATTGGACAGCGTTGTTAACCGATTCGGAAGTTGCGAAATCTTACTTTGATGAAAAAAGCCCCTTCGTTTACAGAATTGGAAAAGCCAGAAGCTCATCTCTTTCCAATAGTTTATCTATCCATAGTGCTACCTTATCTTTGCCGAGCCTTGAACTTGGCCAACGCTTAATCACCATTTATGTCTATGCCAATGATGACCACGATGAGATGTACATCAAACCCATTTTGAGGGATATTATCGAAAGAGCAATTGAGAATGAAACATCTTCTGCGAGGACCTAATTCAATTCAATCGAACCTGCGAGAAAAGGGAAGCTTAACGATTGAAGCTGCTCTTGGTCTCTTTGTTTTCATTCTCGTAACATTCGCTTGGATTAGCATATTACAACTCCTTCGTATTCAATCCATGGTTTACCATGCCCTTGATCAGGTCACTTTGGAGGTTGCCAGTCAGATTACGTTTGCTGACGCTTTGGGCAACCAAGCCGATGAGCTAGAGACCGTATTGGGCCACGCTGGCTTCCAAAAAGCAACCCAGGACAAGGAGGATAATTGGATAGGCATCGATAAGACATTAAGCGCAATTACCAATATAGTAAACCCAACTAGCGCTTACTTAACCCACCTACTTTTCAACTATTTGGAGGGTGAGGAAACAAACTTTGGTGTCGTCATGGATCGGAACCAATTAACTGGAATCAACTGGACGCTTGATGTCGATACAAATTCTCAGATGTTAAACTTGGATCTCCGATACGAATTGGCTTTACCGGTAAATCTTGGAGATTGGACAAGTTTACAAATTCGCCAAGAGTCTGCAACTGGTTTGTGGAAACTACCTCAAACGGATATCGCCTTAACTGACAATCAAGATGACGAATCTAACGAAGACGACAGTAACGGGGCAAGCATTTGGGATGCTTCATCCTTCAACCGAGGTCGCTACTTTGCCTCTATCTATAGGGACTCAGCTAAGGGTCAAGCGGTAAAGACCGGCAAAGGATTTGACGTTTACTATCCACCGGATAGGTTAGAAGAAGTCTTCTCGCTCCAAATATTCTCTAAAACTTATGCGACAGGTGAAGGCTCTGATCCGAAAGCTTACACGCTTAAAATACCGGGTTTGGAACGAGCATTGATTAATCGAATTAACAAGATGAAAGATAACTATCAGAAGCATGATCAAATCGAATTAACAAATGGTGAATTAATACCATTACATTCTGACATGAGCCTCGGACTTCATATCATTGTTCCTGAAGAGGCCACGCTATTTAAAAACGAGCTGGATCAAATCATTAGAAAATTAGAGAAGGAGCAAGGTATAAACTTAGAGATAAGCTACCGCGAGAAAAAGTTTAAGGAGGGAAGTGATGAAAAGGATTAGTCAACTGCTTCCTGCTTTACTATTCTTCATTTTAGTTACTTGGTCTATGTTTGCTATACAAAAACAGAATGAAGTTGCCAGTATTGAGGATAGGTCATTTAAAAGTGAGGTCAGTAGTCTCTATCGGGGAGGATTATATGAAGAGGTCTTGGATCGTTTCAAGGATAGCGATAGAAGTGATTTAGAACTCATCCGTATAGAGATAATGGCACAAATTAGTCTGGGTCAACTCTGGGATGCGGAAAAACTAGCAAAAACTTATTTATCCTTAGATGACGAATTTGATCTTCTTACAAAGCTCACGGAGGGTTATATCGAGAAGAGAATCTATAGCGATGCTTACCGTTTGTTACAGGAATATCCCTCACTAGAAAACAAAGACGAAGAAAAATATCATCAGCTGAAAATTGAGCTACTATCTAAAACCAGATTGAGAGATTTAGGCGCCGTTAGCTATCTTGGTATTTATTATGGGCAGATTTTCTTCTCTGATGAAGAGGGTGTCTATATGGCTGATGAATCTGCTTATCCCAAAAGCCAGAAATTCGATAAAGTTCTCATTGACGCTGAAGGATTTCTAGCAAGTCTTGATGGTTTAGTTCTCCGCTATAACAGAAAAGGGAAGTATCAAGAAATTGTAGGAGGAAAGATGGAAACTGATGATGCGGAAGTTCATCCAAATTCTGCGGGAAGATTATTTATAGGGGAAAGGATCGAGACACAAGCGATAGAAAGTAGAGATATTATTCAGGTGGAAGTGGAAGGTGGCACTGGTTTAGCCTACGTTGATCAGCCTGACACCTTGCTGTTGGAGGAGTTGTTCGAACAAGTTTCATCGATAAGACAAGATGGAATTTGCTATGGGATTCGTAATGGAATTTGCTATCAGATAACGTTTTTGGCCTTGCAACCTTAACAAAAAGCGTGAACGCCTTTTCATTATTGGGTAGAATAGGTTTGTAAATGGGAACTGAATTATGAGGAGGTTCACAATGGCCAAAGAGAGCAAAATTATTGATATGCAGTACGTGGAGAATCGTCTCCAAAAGCAATTATTTGTATTAGGTGTTATCAGTTTAGTGTTTGGACTTTTGTTTACTATTAATCCGGCTTTGGCGATGGATATCGTCATCAATATTGCATCAGTAGTACTTATCGTTATCGGTCTTTTGCAGATTTTTGATTTTTTACGGTCTGATGAGGAGAAGAGGGCAGCGGGCATGCAACTCGGTTTGGCTTTTGTCGTTATTGCCTTTGCTTTGTTTTTGTTAATGAAGGTTGAATCCATAGATACGGCAATCACAGCAGTAGCAGGAATTCTATTCTTCTATCATGCCGGTTGTTACTTCCAGATCGCCTTCACCCAATATAAGCAACGAATGGATAACTGGTGGATGACGATGTTATTCTGTCTGATTGCTATTCTCGCAGGCGTGTATATCCTAACGATGTCAGATAACGTCGATGATTTTTATATCCAGGCCTGTGGAATAGCAATGTTAGTTATTACCGGAATTAACGCCTTTACCATTTTGAATTTGGGTAAACTCTCGGAAAGTGTTCAACGCAATCGTTACGCTGACGGCCAATTCTTGGATTCCGATCAGGACCACCTAGATGATAACTCTCAAAAGCAATTAAGGGGCTAAGATTAGACGGATAAGCCTTAAGATTGTATAATAGTAAAGAAGTAGGATGAGCTCGGGCGTCTGCCTCCTCATCCTTTTTTTCTATATTGAAGAAAGTGGTGATATTTTGTTAACAGGAAAAGAAAGAAGTCAGTTAAAAAGTCAAGCGAATACCATCCGTCCAACCGTCATTATTGGAAAGAACGGTTTAACGGAGAATGTGTTTAAAGATATTGAACAACAGCTAACCGCAAATGAATTGGTGAAAATCAATGTCTTGGAAGCCAGCGGAGTGGAAGCAAAGGACATTGTCGATGAATTGTTGGAAGGGACCGGGGCAGAATTTGTATCTCAACTGGGCTCTAAAATCGTCCTTTACCGTGAAAGTGAAGAAGAAAAGTAGCGTTCTTTAGTCTATAAGGAGCATGCATTGGAAGATATACAAGTAATACGTGAAGCGGGTGCTGATACAGGTAAACGGGTGAAAATAGGAATCTATGGTGGGACTTTTGATCCTATCCATTTAGGTCACTTAATTTCTGCCGAGAGCGCCTATCGCATCTGTGACTTGGAGAAAGTCGTATTTATACCTGCTTTTGACCCACCCCATAAAGAAAACCGATCGAAGACAGCAAGCCACCGGCTGGAGATGCTCAAACTAGCCATCGAGGATAATGACAGGTTCGAGATTGATGAGAGAGAAATCCATTCCAAGGAAGTAAATTATACATTGAATACTATTCTTTCGTTGATGGATGACCGTCCTGATGCCCAGTTTTATTATTTAATGGGCGAGGATAGTCTGCTCCAAATAGAAACCTGGTATAAATGGGAAGAACTCCTAAGCCTTGTAGATATCGCGGTTATCAAGAGACCAAATTCCCAAGAGATTGCCTTTGAAGATAATAACTTAGAACAAAGAAGTTTTGCCGAGCAGTTAGATTTTCTGCGGACTAAAGGCTACCGCATTCATGTCATCGATGAATTCCCGGTGGACATCTCATCGACCAAACTAAGGACCTATCTCCAAGAGGGGGTAAATGTCCGTTACCTCATACCGGATAAAGTACTCAACTACATTGAGAAAGAAGGATTATATGAGTAGGGCTGTTGACAGGGCAGATCGATTCATCGAAGATTGTCGACAGGAGAGTTTGTCTTTCTTAGAAGAAGGTGTATATAAGAAGTGGACCCGCCAGTTAAAGGGCGATGTCAGTAAACACCGATTTGAGCATATATTAGGTGTTATACAAACTGCCATCTATTTAGCTAAGGTGCATGACGTTAATGTCGACCAATGTAAGGTTGCTGCCATGTTACACGACTGTGCAAAGAACAAGGAGAAGGAATACTTTTCATTAGCAGTTGAGAAGGGATTAATGAACGAAGATGGCTGGTCTGACTCCAAGGTGTTTCATGCGGAGCTAGGTTCTGTAGTAGCCCAAATGATATATGGCGTAGAGGATAGAGTAGTATTAGAGGCGATCAGAAATCACACTACCGGTGCGCCGGACATGGACAAGGTCAGTAAGGTTGTATACTTGGCAGACATGGTGGAAGAGGGAAGAGACTTAC
>CAYMYX010000005.1:27585-48121 GCA_964394795.1 uncultured Peptoniphilaceae bacterium | reverse complement strand
GAGACTTACCCCATCTTACTAAGCTCCGGGAACTAGCAATGGAGGATTTGGATATCGGTGTGTATGCCGCCATTACCCAGACCCTTTACTATCTCCTAGATACTGATGCATCCATCGATTTAAGAACAGTAAAGACTAGAAATTCGCTGATTGAAAGAATTACAATGGAACGCCTTGAGAAGGCACATCTGGAATAATTAAGAAAGGAAATCAAATTTGGTAGAAAGAATTAAAGATACGGTTGATCTTATTGTAAAAGCAGCAGATGACAAGATAGGACAAGACATAACTGTCCTAGATATTGATCCTCGCGCTGGCATCTGTGACTATTTCATTATAATCACAGGACGTAATGTCAACCATACACAGGCAATTGCTGATGAAATCGAAACGAAGATGAAGGATCAAGGAATCAACACCAGAACGGTAGAGGGCTACCGTGAAGGCGAATGGATCCTTTTGGATTTCGGCGACACAATTGTTCATATCTTTACGGCTGACCAAAGGCAATTCTATAATTTGGAAGGTTTGTGGAAAAATTAAAGTAAGCCTTCCCAAAGGAAGGCAAGATGCTCGATAAAGATAAAGTAGAGAAGATAATCATCATCGTTTTGATTGGGATTTTTGCGGTCATTGGTTGGCTACAAACTAGACCTGGACCAACTCCGGTTGTCGAGTCTATTGGCGACATTGATCAGGGAAACTTAAATATTTCTAGCGATGAAGAAGCGACTCAAATAACAGACACAGATAAATCAAGTGAAGAAGTTTTAGACACTAAGGTGATCTTTATTCATATTGATGGCCAAGTGAATTCACCAGGTCTCTATCAACTCGATGAAGGGGCAAGGGTCCAGGATGCTCTTGACTTGGCAGGTGGAATAACCGAAGAGGGAAGTTTGGATTATATAAACTTGTCCGCTAAGCTGCAGGATGAGATGAAGATACGAATACCATCCAAAGATGAGGTAGCTCTCGAAAAGGACAGGCTTTGTACTCTTGATATCATTCAAGGATCTGAGGTTGGACAAAGTCAAAGTAGTGAAGAAGGTCCGCCAGGTTTGATTAATATTAATACGGCTTCTATTGAAGAATTGATTAGTTTGCCTGGTATAGGTGAGGCGAAAGCTAAAGCGATCATTGCCTATCGCGAAGAGTCCCTTTTTCGCACAATCGAGGAGATAATGGAAGTAACCGGAATAGGCGAAAAGATCTATGAGCAGATTAAAGATTTAATCATCGTAGAGTAAGAAGAAATTTGGAAAACTTGCAAGTGGCGGGAGACTTTGATAAACTACCATGTATGTTATTTAAAGAACTTGCGCGTTAGCGAGGGAATAAGAGGAGAAGAGGTGAGAGAATGGTACAAAATCTAATAATTGGTCTTTTAGCTATCCTTAGTGTAGCAGTAATTTTAATTTCGTTGATGATGGAACCAAAGACACAAGGTGCCGGTACGACATACGGTCAAGACGGTGGTGCATTTGGATCAACTGCGCATCAAGCTAGAGAGAAGATGCTAAACAAGACAATGATGATTGCTGGTGCCTTAGCAGGTGTTTGCCTTATTGCCTTAGTAATCCTTTAAACAAATGAGTGAAGCTGTAAGCATTTGCTTATAGCTTTTTTTGTGCCCAAATTGCTGTTCTAATAAATGTGGATGCGACAATTAACTGACCCTTGCTAATCAAGGAACTGAAACTTAGGGTGGGCTCACCGACAATGGCCTGCTTTCTTTGTTATAATAGGGTAAGAAAGAAGTGGCCTCAGAGTAGGGCCATTGTTAGCAGCAGAGAAGTCAACGAAGAGTAGCCATAGGCTAGACAGGACGGATGAAATGAATATCAAAGATTTATTGTTGTCATATTTTAACAGCGATAATTATGTACCCCTGCGTATGAAGGAAGTAGCTGATCGATTCGGCTTAAAAGGGGTTGAGCGAGCAGAGTTTTACGACATTATCGATGGTTTGCTATCGAGCGGACAGATAAAGATGTCGAAGCGAGGAAAGATTAGACCAAGCAGCGGCTTGGGAGAGTTTTCGGAGGATAGCGAGAGCGAGAAAACAACGGAAAGCTCGAAGACAGAGGTTGCACCATCCAAGAAGGATAAGACGAAGAAGCCAAAGAGAAAAAGAAGAAGAGACAGCATATCCGACTTCGATGTGGCATATACCGCTCCTGTTGATCAGTGGGCAGATAAGGAAACCTCAAAGGAAGTAGATGCTTTGGTTGAAGAAGGCAAAGCTGTTGAAGCTGAGGAGTTTCTTGAAGAGATAATTGACCAGAACGAGGAGACAAGTAAGGAAAGCTTAGCAGAATCTACTGATGCTGAGACGAGAGATGATGATTTTCAAGACGTTGAAACAGACCAAACTCAGGTGAGCTTTGACGAAGAAGTTACTGAGCCTAAAGACGAGAGAGTTCAAAAGGACAACGAAGGTATCCTAAAGGGGAATCAAAAGGGTTTTGGTTTCTTCGTTTCTAGCAATCCTGACTTATCCGACACTTTTATCTCTCCTGATGGTATGAATGGTGCTCTACATGGCGATACTGTTCGTGTGAAGTTGACCCGAAAAGCTGATCCTGACCGTGGATTTAAGCAGGAAGGTGTGGTCACTCACGTACTCGAGAGAAACACGGATACGATTGTAGGAACTTACGAGAAAAGAAATGGCTTTGGCTTTGTGCTACCCGATGATAAGAAATACTTCAAGGACATCTACATCGATGAAGCAAATGAAAATGGGGCGAAGAATAATGACAAGGTAGTCGTTGCCATCGACAAGTATGAGAAAGAGTATTCCAATCCGGAAGGGCACATTGTTGAGGTGCTCGGTAATGTGAATGCAACGGGAGTGGATATCACAGCAATTGCCCGCCGTTTCGACCTCCCTTATCAGTTTTCTAAGGCTACATTGCAAGAGGTAGAGCAACTACCAACGGAGGTCACCGCAAAAGACCGAAGAGACCGTAAGGACTTGAGAAGGAAGTTTACCGTCACTATCGATGGCGCGGATGCCAAAGACTTTGATGACGCAATCAGTGTAGAGAAGAGAGGCAAGTTCTACAACCTTTATGTTCATATTGCCGATGTCACCCATTACTTGAGACCAGGCTCTGCCTTGGATAAGGATGCCTTTGAACGAGGAAATTCGGTATATTTATTGGACCGTGTTATTCCTATGCTACCTGAGGAATTATCCAATGGTTTGTGTTCACTATTACCAGGTGAAGACCGCTTGACCATGACGACTCAGTTGACCATGAATAATGACGGCAAAATCGTCGATTTCCAATTTTATCCTAGCGTGATCAATTCGGACCACCGGTTGGTTTATGATAAGGTGTCGGATTATTTGGAGAATGGCACTCGCTTTGATGACAAAGAACAGCTCTACAAGGAGCTGGACACAATGTATGAGATTTATGAAATCTTAGCGGAGAAAAGAGAACAAAGAGGAACCATCGATTTCGAGTTCCCTGAGACGGAAATTGTCTTAAATGCTGAGGGAGAACCTACCTATGTGGGTAGAGAAGTCCGCCGCGTAGCTAACAAGATTATTGAAGAGTTCATGATTCTGAATAACCAAACGGTAGGATCATACTTTAACGATAAGCAGCTTCCTTACATCTATCGTGTTCACGATGAACCGAACGAAGACAGAGTGGAGAGACTAAATAGAGCTTTGTATGCCTTCCAATACGATCCCGTATCACCTCAACCTCAGCCTGATGAACTACGACAGATTTTAGAAAAGGCTAAGGGCAAAAAGGAAGAGGATATCTTGAATATGCTGGTCCTTCAAAGCATGTCCAAGGCTCACTACAGCCCGAGACCTGGTATGCACTTTGGTCTAGCTATCGGCCATTATTCCCACTTTACAGCGCCTATTCGTCGTTACTCGGATGTTATTGCCCACCGCTTGCTAAAGAGATTGCTTGCCGGCAAGCCAATCCGCAAGGGTGATGATGAAATTAAAAACTTGGAATACCAATGCCAACACATCTCGGATACTGAGGTTAAGGCAGAGGATGCTGAGCGTGACGCGGTTGATATGAAGACAGCAGAATATATGCAAAAGCATGTAGGCGAAACCTTCCCAGGTATCGTATCTTCATTGACTAATTTCGGTATCTTCATCATGTTGGAGAATACCGTCGAAGGATTGGTTCATTTCAGAGACATGACCGATGACTATTACACTTATGTCGAAGACCGCTTTGTCGTTCTAGGTGAAAGAACGAAACGTCAGATTCGCTATGGTGATAAGGTCGAGGTTCTTTTGGTTAGATCGAATCCTGAACTCAGGGAAATTGACTTCCATTTAGTCAGGGATGAAGAGGACAACCGCTATACTAGCGACGGTAGCAATAATAAAGACCAACGAAGAAGGAGAAACACCAGTCCTAGGAATGCTAGTCCGAAACCAAAGAACTGGACTGGCGGAAAGATTGCTACAACGAATGAAGCGAGGAAGAAGGGAGAAAGCGGCCATAGGAATCGCTTATCCAACAAGAGTTTTCGTAAGAAGAAACGAGACAGCAGATAGGCAGAGACAGGTAGTGTAAGTTATGACGAAAACACCAGGGTATAAACAAATCGTAAATAATAAAAAAGCAAGGCATGAGTACTTCATTGAGAAGACTTTTGAGGCGGGTATCGAGCTGAAGGGTACCGAAGTGAAAAGCATAAGGCAAGGTAAGGTCTCCATACAGGAGAGCTATGTAAACATTCACCATGGCCAAGCTTGGATAGTCGGCATGCACGTCAGTCCGTATGAACAGGGCAACATTAACAATGTTGACCCTGTTCGTGACCGCCGCCTGCTTTTGCATAAAAAAGAAATACGGGAGCTTGAAGAGGCAATCAGTCTTGACGGCTACACGATTATTCCTCTGTCGGTGAATATCCGCAGAGGTTTAGTCAAGTTTGATATTGCCATTGCCAAAGGTAAGAAGCTGTACGATAAGAGACAGTCCCTTCGTGAAAAGGACGACCAAAGGCGAATTGAAAGATCGATGAGAGATTATTAGGAGTTAGGAATGAACTGGTTGAGGGAAAAGAGAGAGCTTGTCAGCTATCTGTTTTTTGGTGTTTTGACCACAGTCATCAACTATATTGTTTACCTGATAGCAAGCCGTCTGCTGGGAATCGGTTACTTGATTTCCAACGGACTGGCTTGGTTTTTTGCTGTCCTCTTTGCTTACTACACTAACAGAAGGTGGGTTTTCCAAAGCCAAGCAACCGGCAAGGTAGCTCAAGGCGTCGAATTTATACGCTTCATCTTTGGTCGCGTCCTGTCTTTGGTTGTGGATATGGCCATCATGTGGGTCGGAATCGACCTCCTTGGTTTAGCTGAATATGACCTTTGGGTTAAAACCGTTGCCCAGGTAGTCGTTATCATAATGAATTACGTGGTGAGCAAGTACTTTGTTTTTAACAAAAAAGAAGAACTCGATCAGTCGACGAGCAGAGGTAGAAAATGAGAATTGTTATCGTCGGGGCCGGTAAGGTCGGAACAATTTTATGTAGGGACCTTAATGAAGAGGGGCACGACCTTGTCGTGATCGATACGGACCCGAACCTCGTTCAAGCGCTGATGGATATGATGGATATTGCGGGAGTCATCGGCAGTGGAACCAACTATGATACCTTGTTGGAGGCCGGGGTCCCAGGTGCCGATATTTTCGTGGCAGTAACTTCTAGCGATGAAGTGAACATGCTGTCCGGCATGATTGCCAGGAAGATGGGTGCCGGGATGACCATCGTTCGAGCTCGGAATGAAGATTATCATAGACTTTCCCAAATGTTGCAAGAAACTTTGGGCATCTCCATGATTATCAACCCGGACTATTTAGCGGCGGTACATATTGCCTACGATATCACTTTTCCAATGGCTGATTCGGTCGTCAAATTGGCGAGGAACCGAGTCAATCTGTTGGAGTTTCAAATCTTCGGAAATGAAAAACTGGTCGGCATGGACATGGTCTCTTTCCGTGCAAAATATCCGAGAATCATTGTTTGTGCCATCGTCAAGGCCAATGGAGTCGTTATCCCAAAGGGAAACGATACGATTGGTCCAGAAGATAGCATATATATTACCGGTAATTTAGCTTCTCTTGACCACTTCTTTAAGGATGTGGGTCAGGAGGAGAGGATTAATTCTGCCTTGATTGTAGGAGGCGGTAGAATTACGCGGTATCTTGCGGACATCTTGGATAGAAGGAAGATCGATTTTTCCATCATAGAAATCAACCAGAGGACAGCCGAAGACTTAGCGGACCGTTATCCTAAGCACGAGATTGTTTGGGCAGACGGGACGGATAAAAATATCCTGCGCCAGCAAGGCATTTTGAATTATGACATCCTTATTGCTTTAACGGATATCGATGAGGAGAATATGGTCCTTTCATGGACCGGTTCAAAAATGGGCATCAACCGAACTATTACTAAGGTTTCTAGAAGTGATATTTATCAGCTCCTTAATGACTTGGAATTGTTCTCGGTTATATCGCCCCAATCTATCATCGGTGATCAGATTGTTAAGATCGTCCGCTCGATGGAAAGGGAAGATGTTTCCAGTATAGAAGAGTTCCATCGCTTAGAAGGTAATCAAATCGAAGTCAATCAGTTCTATGTAAACCAAGGGGCTGAGGTGACAGGTATACCTTTGAAAGATTTATCCTTGAAGGCTAATACATTGATTGGCTACATCCTCCGTCAGGAGGAGTTGATCCTACCAGGTGGTAACGACACGATTGAGTTAGGGGATAGCGTCATTGTCGTCACCACACAAAAACTTCACGATATCAATGAGATCTTAGCGGAATGAATACCTCAATAATCCGAAACACGATAGGTAGGCTGCTCCAATTACTGGCCATCCTACTGATTGCACCCCTTCTGGTCTCTATCCTCTACCAGGAAGGTTTGCGAAATCAACTCAGCTTCCTCATCCCCATCGTTCTTAGTTTCTTAGCAGGTAAGTTTATTGCTACCTCAAAATATAATGAATTTCTTGGCGCAAAAGAGGCCTTGGTCATCACCGCCTTAGTGTGGCTTGTTTACTCCATTTTCGGGGCCTTGCCATATATGTTATCTGGGACATTGCCTAGTTATGTAGATAGTTTCTTTGAAACGATGTCCGGCTTTACCACAACGGGATCTACCGTCATTGCCAACGTGGAAGCCATAAGCAAGTCTATCCTCTTTTGGCGGAGCTTCACCCTTTTTATCGGCGGCCTCGGTGTGGTCGTCTTTGCGTTGGCCATCCTTCCAGCTTCCGGCAGCAATATGACACAGGTTATGAAGGTAGAGGCAACAGGTCCCACCTTTGGTAAGTTAGCGAGCAAGATTTCGGATACAGCAAAAATCCTTTATCGGATTTACTTAGTCATGACGATATTCTTTATCATCATTTTGGCTCTGGGTCCAATGGACCTCTTTGATTCTATACTTCACGTATTTGGTGCTGCAGGAACCGGGGGTTTTGGCATAAAGAATACCAGCATTCTATTCTATAATGACCTTTATTCTGAGGTCGTTGTGGGCATCGCCATGCTTTTATTCGGCGTTAACTTCCACCTGTACTACATGATTTTATTAGGACGGGCGAAGGATATCTTCAAGAGTGAGGAACTGAAGGCATACTTTATTATTCTCATTAGTTCGATTATCCTCATAATGATTAACTTAGCTAGCCAGTATGAAAGCATTGCCAAACTGTTTCGGGATGTCAGTTTCACGGTCACCTCCTTTATCACCACAACAACTTATATCACCGTGGACTACGATATGTGGCCGCTATTCTCCCATATCATCCTTATGGGTCTGATGTTCGTGGGTGGAATGGCAGGATCTACTGCTGGTGGTGTCAAAGTCAGCCGCGTATTAATCTTGCTAAAGACGGCAAGGGCTGAAATCAAGTATGCTAAGAATCCAAATCGTGTGCAGGCAATCAGTTACGAGGGACAGATTTTGGATAAGAAGACACTGAGGTCGGTAGTTAATTTCTTTGCCCTCTATATCTTTGTGTTTGGCTTATCCTTGCTTCTAATCTCCTTGGATTCGCCTAACTTCGTTTCCGCCTTTTCGACAATCTTGGCTACCATTAATAACGTGGGACCCGGTATCAATGCGGTAGGGGCGACACAAAATTTTTCTTGGTTTAGCGACTTCTCAAAAATTCTGTTGAGCTTCATCATGTATATCGGCCGTTTGGAAATCATTCCTGTTTTTGTCTTGTTTAATCCGTTAACTTGGGTCAAAAAGGGAAGTTTACGAAGTCCAAAGCGCCGCGGGCTATAACTGTGCCTATGATAAAAGAAAATAATATCTTTATTAAGACTCGACTACGTCGGGTCTTTTTCTGTTGACAAGGAATGTCGTCTGTCCTATACTTAAGACAGTTGAACAAGTGTGCAAATGAACGATTGATGATCGCTTCAGTGCACGAAAATTTCGGGAGAGGAGAGCGCATGCCGAGTAAGAATTCACTGACGGAAAAGAACTTTACAGATATTAGTCAACAGATGCCAAACGACGAATTTGTCAATAAGCTAGCTGATTTCTTCGCTATCTTTGGTGACACGACGAGGATGCAACTATTGATGCTCCTACGTTTAAGGGAAATGAATGTAACGGATATTGCACAAGCTTTAAATATGTCCATTTCAGCGGTTTCCCACCAGTTAAAAACGCTGCGACAAAACGACCTTGTTCGAACTCGTAGAGAAGGAAAATATATTTATTATTACCTGTCAGATGACCATGTTGTCGACATCATCGACCAGGGAGGAGACCACATCCTAGAGGATAGATTTGGAGTAACCAATGAAAAAAGTATATAGATTAAATAAATTGGGCTGTGCAAACTGCGCGAATCAGATGCAGGAAGCAATTCAAGCCTTAGATGGCGTCAAATCAGCCAAGGTGAACTTTATGTTGGCGAAGATGACTTTGGAAGCAGACTCAGCCGAAGACCTACCCGCTAAGGATGAGCTTCAGAAGATTATCTCATCCATAGAACCCTACTGTACAATCCAATGAGACTAGAGGAAACGAGAAATCAGCGGGTTATAGCGGGGGTCATCCTCACCGTATTAGGTCTTGTTCTGGACATCACAGGAGCCGATGGCCTAATCACAGGGATTCTGTATGTAGGTGCATGGTTAATAGCGGGCATTGATGTTGTTTTACAGGCCGTTGTCAATGTGAAGAACAACCGCTTATTTGCGGAACACTTTTTGATGAGTATTGCCACCATCGGGGCGTTAGCCATAGGTGAATACATGGAAGCCGCCCTGGTCATGGTCCTGTATCAAATCGGTGAACTGCTACAGGATAGGGCAATCGACCGGTCTAGGAAATCCATAGCGGATTTGATGGATATCATGGCCCCCATTGCTTACCGTTTGGAGGGAGACACCAGGGTAGAGGTGGATCCGGATGAAATCGAGGTGGGGGACCTTCTGGAAATGCGATCTGGGGAAAGGGTTCCTGTGGATGGCGTGATAATCGAAGGGCGAAGCACCTTGGATACCTCGGCCCTCACCGGAGAATCCTATCCTAAGTCGGTAAAAGCTGACGATCAGATTTTATCCGGCTCCATCAATGGAGAAGGTCGCTTAATCGTCCGTGCAACAGCTGTGGCTCAAGACTCGACAGCCAGTCGAATTATCGACCTCATCGAGGAGGCGACGGAAAATAAAGCAGAAACGGAATCCTTCATCACCAAGTTTGCCAAAGTATATACGCCTATCGTGGTTGTTTTAGCGATAATTATTGCCTTTATCATTCCATTATTTGTTACAGGCGGCTTCTCCCAAGATTGGTTTATTCGTGGGCTTACCTTCCTGGTTATTTCTTGCCCTTGCGCTTTCGTCATCTCCGTACCGATGTCCTTCGTCATTGGAATCGGCGTTGGGTCCCGACTGGGCATTCTGGTGAAAGGTGGCAACGTCTTTGAGAAATTGAGTGAAGTGAAGATACTGGCCATGGACAAGACCGGCACCCTAACCAAAGGGAAATTCGAAGTCAGTGATCTCCACGCCGTTGACAAGGTCGATGAAAGGGCCCTCCTGTCCTTAGCGAGGGAAATGGAATTAGGTTCAACCCATCCCATAGCCTTAGCCATCGTCCGCCACGCCGATCACCTTGGCGCAACTGACCTTCAAGGACTTAAGGAAATTGAAAGCTTGAGCGGTAAAGGAATACAAGGGTCTACCGACCAGGGTATTTATGTCGCAGGTAACGCCTTATTGATGAGGGAATACAACCTTGAGGATGCAGCTTCGGAAGACGCCTGCCACCTGCAGGCAGCTACTGTTATCCACCTTGCTCAAGTTGAACCCAGGATCGCCTATTTGGGTCATTTTGTTATCCAAGATACGATCAAGGAGAATGCAGAAGAAGTTATCAACGATTTACGCACCCTGGGCATCGAAGAGATTGTGATGCTGACCGGCGATGCGAAGCTGGTAGCCGATGAGGTGGGAACAACCTTGCAACTGGACGAAACTCATGCGGAACTTCTGCCCCAAGACAAGCTGAATTGGGTAAAAGAAAAGAACGATGAGAGCCAACGGAAATTGGCTTTCGCGGGCGACGGACTAAACGATGCGCCTGTGCTTGCAATCAGTGACGTTTCGATTGCCATGGGCGGAATCGGATCCGACGCAGCAATCGAAGTCAGCGATGTCGTGCTGATCAATGATGATCTCGCATCCATCGTCCGGGCCATAGACTTGGCTAAAGTCACACTGACGATAGCAAGACAAAACATCGCCATATCCTTAGGAATTAAAGTAATTTTTCTAATCCTATCTGCTTTTGGATTGATTCCCATGTGGGCGGCTGTATTTGGTGACGTCGGAGTTACCCTCATCGCGATAGCCAACAGTTTCAGGATTTATTCCGTTCTCAGTAAATACAAGACAACAAATCAAAGAGCAACAGCAGATTTGAATTAGATTTGGAGGTATATATGGAGTTCAAGCGAAGATGCCAGGATAAACAAGAAATCATTTTAGCCGGAGGTTGCTTCTGGGGGGTAGAAGGTTATTTTCAAAAGCTCCAAGGTATTCTAGAAACAGAAGTAGGCTACGCCAACGGACAAAGTGAAGAGACAAGCTATCGTAAGCTTTTCTTAACAGATCACACCGAAGCGCTCCGTTTAGTCTATGATGCGAACACCATCTCTCTGGAGGAAATCCTTCAGCACTTTTACCGGATTATTGACCCAACCAGCGTAGACCGCCAAGGCAACGATATTGGCAGACAGTATCGCACTGGGATTTATTATCTGGACGAGGAGACCCATAAGCGAGCCGAGCGAAGCTTAGCGCAACTGCAGAAGAAATACAATGAGCCAATAGCTATTGAATTGGAAGCTCTCACGAATTACGTCACTGCCGAGGACTACCACCAGAAATACTTGGATAAGAATCCCGGTGGTTACTGCCATATCGATCTAGCCCTAGCAGACGAACCACTTCAAGAAGCAACAGAAGCCTATGAGAAGCCAAGTGAGGAAGACCTTCGTGCCAGGTTGTCTGACGAAGAGTACTATGTAACACAAGAAGCGGGTACGGAAGCTCCCTTCTCCCACGAGTACGACAAAAAGGAAGACGCCGGCATCTATGTAGATATTGTCAGCGGCGAGCCCTTGTTCTCCTCAAGGGACAAGTACGACGCCGGTTGTGGATGGCCAAGCTTCACGAAGCCAATCACCCAGAACAAGATTGAATACAAGGATGACTTTAGTTTCAATCGCCACCGAGTCGAAGTAAGAAGTGAACATGCAGATACCCATTTGGGTCACGTCTTTGAAGACGGCCCAACGCAAAAGGGCGGACTCCGCTACTGTATTAACGGTGCTTCCCTTCGTTTCATCCCTGTGGAAGAGATGGAAGCGGAAGGGTATGGTGACTATATACCTTTCGTGTAATTAGATATCAAATTGCAAATGGGCGTCCCGTGAAACGGACGCCCATTTTTCTATATGCTGACTTTCTACTTCTTCCTTGCTTTTATACCAAATCATCGAACAGATTCACCATCTCCAGCGCGGAGGTTGCCGCATCATAACCCTTATTGCCAGCTTTGGTTCCCGCTCTTTCGATGGCTTGTTCAATAGTGTCTGTCGTGACAAGACCGAAGATCACTGGTAGCTCACTCTGTAAGCTTACTTGAGCGACTCCCTTACTGACTTCATTGCAGACCAAGTCGTAGTGACTGGTTGAGCCACGGATGACCGCACCTAAGCAAATCACCGCATCTACGTTTTCTTGATGAGCTAGTTTTTTTGCTACCAAAGGAATCTCAAAGGCGCCAGGAACCCAGTAGATTTCGATGTTTTCTTCTTTGACGTCATGGCGGGTCAATGCATCGATCGCACCGCCTAGTAGTTTCCCCGTGATAAATTCATTGAAGCGAGATACCACTATTGCAAATCGCTTGTCGCCACCTAAGTACTTACCTTCGTACACTTTCATTTTTTCGCTTATCATGTCTTTTCCTTTCGAATGTATGGTTTAGAGGATATGGCCCATTTTGGTCTTTTTTGTTTCTAAGTAGGTTTTGTCGATTTCATTGGCTTCGATACAGATAGGGACCCGTTCGGTGATTTCCATGCCATAATCACTGAGTTGGTACACCTTGTCCGGGTTATTGGTAAGGAGGCGGAGAGTCTTCACACCTAAAGAGCGAAGGATTTGGGCGCCGATGTAGTAGTCACGAGCATCGCCTGGAAAACCAAGTGCCAGATTTGCCTCAAGGGTGTCCATGCCCTGGTCCTGGAGTTCATAAGCTTTTATCTTATTGACCAAGCCAATACCTCTTCCTTCTTGGCGCATATAAAGGACGATTCCTCGACCTTCTTTCTCAATCATTTCCATGGAGCTAGCTAGCTGGTCGCCACAGTCGCATCGGTAGGACCCAAATGCATCTCCGGTTAGGCACTCGGAGTGGACGCGGCATAGGACGTTCTCGCCATCTTCAATATCACCTTTCACTAACGCGATATGGTGCTCACCCGTCACTTGGTCGACGAAAGTTTTTGCTCGAAAGTCGCCGTGCTTGGTGGGGAGGCTGACGTCCGAAACTTGGTCAACCAGTGTTTCGTGCCTCTTTCGATAGTATTGAAGATCCTTGATGCTGATGATGACAAGATTGTGCTCTTTTGCAAATGAAATTAACTCTTTCGTCCGCATCATGTAGCCATCGTCTGCCATAATTTCGCAGCAAATACCGACTTCCTTCAAACCGGCTAGGCGCATTAAATCTACTGTCGCCTCGGTGTGGCCATTACGCTCCAAGACGCCGTGATCCTTAGCAAGAAGGGGGAACATGTGACCAGGTCTGCGAAAGTTTAAGGGGTTATTGCCTTCTTCGCATACTTTTCTTGCGGTAAGAGCTCGATCTTCCGCAGATATGCCCGTACTGGTGTCAATGTGGTCGATGGATACGGTAAAAGCGGTCTCATGATTATCCGTATTGTTTACGACCATCTGAGGTAATTGCAGGCTTTTGATATAGTCGAGAGACATGGGCATGCAAATCAGACCCTTCCCATGCTTCGCCATGAAGTTAATCTGCTCGGTGGTGACCGTTTCTGCAGCACAGATCAAGTCGCCTTCATTTTCTCTATCCGGGTCATCGATAACGAGTATGATTTCATTGTTTTTCAAGCTTTCCAATGCTTCCTCTATGGTGTTCAACTGAACCGCTTCACTTTTAATTACTTTGATATTGCTCCCAATAATTTCCATAATTTCCCTTTCTAAAAACCATGTTCAGCGAGAAAGTCTCTCGAGATTCCGCTTGTTAACTTATCTTCTTCTTGGTATGAAAGAAGTTTCTCCACATATTTCCCAATAAGATCACACTCTAAGTTGACTTCGTCGCCTACCTTCTTTTGTCCGAAGGTGGTTACCGCTAGAGTGTGGGGGATACAGGATACCGCAAAGTCCCTGTCGCTCACCCTAGCAACGGTCAAGCTTATGCCGTCTATGGCAATGGATCCTTTATCGATGATGTACTTGAGAATGGACCGGTCGGTCGCGATCGTAAACCAAACGGCGTTATCATCTTTCTCCATGGTCGTAATTTTTCCCAGTCCATCAATGTGCCCCGATACGATATGTCCACCGAAGCGGCCATTGAGGGGCATGGCCCGCTCCAGATTGATTGGAGACCCGATGGCCATACCCCGAAACGTCGTCCTTTTCATACTCTCATGCATGACGTCGCAGCTGAAAGACTTTGCATCAAAGCTAGTCACGGTCAGGCAGACACCGTTGCTGGCGATGCTGTCACCAACATTCAACCCATCGAGGACGAGGGAGCAGGCAATAGTCAAATTAGCAGATTTCGCGCCCGGCCGAACGGAAGCAAGCTTGCCAACCTCCTCTACAATTCCGGTAAACATCTAAACCTCACTTTCTATCAATAGATCCGGTCCCAAGTTTTGTGTGCGAACCGTCTTTAACGTTTTAGCGTCAGCTATCCTAGAAATGCCTATACCGCCTACAGGACTCAAACCCTGCCCACCAATAATCTTCGGTGCAATGAAGGCGTAGAGTCGATTAGCCAAGTTGGCATCGAAGAAAGACCCATGAATTTGAGCTCCACCTTCAACGAGAATTGATGCGATCTTCAGTTTGCCTAGTTGACGGAGAACATCATTGAGGTCAAGCTTTCCATCGACTGATTTGGCTTGATACACTTCAATGCCCAGATCTTCCAGTTGTTTCCTCTGATCAGTGTCTCCACTACCTGTAAACACCAGAGTCGAAACAACCTTAGCCGTTTGCGCAATATTGGAATCAATAGGAATTTGAAGATGAGCATCCAAGATAATTCTTGTTGGGTTGACTCCACCTTCAATTCGGCAAGTGAGGAGGGGGTCGTCCGCCAGCACCGTTCCGATACCAACCAAGATTCCTTGATAATCATTTCTTAGTTCATGCACAAATCGATTTGCCTCATCTGATGTAATCCATCGCGAATCGCTGTCCTTCGTCGCAATCTTCCCATCCATACTCATCGCATATTTCAAAGCGACATAGGGAAGACCCGTCGTCATATAGTGGTTAAAAGTCCGATTGAGATCTAGACACTCTTCTTCCAGAAGGGGGCCATCCACTTGAATCCCAGCACTACGCAATTCCTGGAGGCCTTGTCCCGCCACTTTTGGATTAGGATCAACGGACCCATAAACTAGCCGGCTGATACCTGCCTCAATAAGGGCTTTGGAACATGCCCCTTGCTTACCAGCGTGGCAACAAGGCTCCAAGTTGACATAGACAGTAGCACCCTGAGGATCTTCCGTTGCTGCTGCTAATGCAGCCATCTCTGCATGGAGGCCGCCATAAGTAACATGGTAACCTTCACCTATAATGCGGCCATCTTTCACAATGACGGCACCGACGAGAGGGTTAGGGGAAACAGCACCCTTAGCCTTTTTTGCCAACTCGATGGCCCTCATCATGTACTTCTGATCATTCATAAAACCTCCCTTTCCATTTGGATACATCGGGAATAAAAAAACGCCTGAGGAAATCCTCAGGCGTCAAGAGATAGAACTATAGCTCTGGCTAGCAAAAAACACTAGATGACACAAAAAAACTGGAACACAACTGTCCCAGAGCTTTATCTTCTTTCATCCAGACTTTACTGTCGGCTTCGGAGTTGCACCGAATCAACCTTGCGGCTCGTGGGCTATACCACCGGTAGGGAATTTCACCCTGCCCTGAAGATGTATCTAAGACCATACTAGCACAGTTTATGAAGTTGTCAAATATTTAGTAGAAACTTAAAGTCGAGTAATCCAACCGAATAGGAATTCAACAATTTTGGAGAAGCCCCAGAGATAGAGCAGTGTGGGAAGGGGCTTGGTGAGTAGGAGGACAATGAACATCGTCCACGGTTTCATATTGGTGAGCCCACAGACCATAACTGTCGCATCATCGGGAAGACCGGGCACTAAGAAGGCAATAACAGCAATCTTAACAGCGGTTTTCTCATTTTGAATTTTAGCAATCAAATTCTGATACATATCTTCTGGTACAAAAGCCAATACGAAGGTTTTTCCATACCGCTTCGATAACGTAAAACTAATCATCGATCCGATTATGGAAAAGACAAGTGCACTCAAGTAGCCGACTAAACCTCCGTAGGCCATATAAACCGCAACCGACGGCAGTGCACCAGGGATGATAGGAAAGATCGTATTTAGAATGATGAGGGCGGCACCTAGAATATAACCTGGGATGCCAAGGCTAGCAAAAAAATCAGCAAGTGGTTCTTCTGAATCAAACCAATGATTGCTGTAACCATAAATTAAAAAGATGATAACTGAGATGATAAAGATTGCCGTTAGCAAACGAATAATAAACTTAGCTTTTTTCGCCTGTTGTAAATCGATATTGGCCAACTTTTCGTCGATACGGTTGGTATTGTCGTTCATAGGCATCCCTTCTTTGTGTAATACAACAATTATAGCGGAAAGTTAGAGCTAGTTTATGCAAACAATGTAAAGAATTTATTAAGGACATATTTTGTTTTTATAACAACCATCGCTATCAGTTAAAAGCATACCTTTTTAGTATAGGCATATGAATCCAGTATTACAAGCACTATATTTCTAGAATGTCTCAATTAGAGAGTTCAGTCGCATATCTTCGTTAATCGAGTAATTATCATGAGATACTTTTGTCATTACCGATTTTTAGGTTATAATTGACAAAGAGGAAAGCGATATTAAATATATTACATAGATAGCCCTCGGTTTCTAACACTATCACACTATGCAGCTTTGAAAGGAGCGAAGATGTACAAAATTGTAAAAAGGTATGACTTAGCAGAGAACATCTTTGGCATGGAGATTGAAGCGCCAAGAATTGCTAAATCCTGTCAACCAGGTCAGTTCCTAATCGTAAAGGCCGATCGATTCAGCGAGAGAATTCCGCTAACCATCGCAGATTATGACCGCGAAAAAGGCACTGTCACTATTGTAGTTCAACGCGTTGGTCGTGGAACAACGAAAATTAGCTATTTCGAAGAAGGGGAAACTTTAGAGAACGTTGAAGGTCCACTAGGTAATCCTTCTGATTTTCTCTTTGAGAATGTCGAAGACTTAAAGAAGAAAAGCTTCGTATTTATCGGTGGTGGACTTGGTAATGCACCTGTCTATCCCCAAGTAAAGTGGCTACATGATCACGGTATTACACCAGATGTCATCATGGGCTCAAGAACAAAAGACCTCGTTTTCTGGGAAGAGAAAATGAGTGAAGTCGGTAACGTCTACGTTACTACTGATGACGGTACATATGGTCGCCATGGTATGGTTACCACTTGCTTAGAAGACCTAGTAACAAAAGAAGGCAAACATTACGATGAATGTATCGTTATTGGTCCTATGATCATGATGAAGTTCGTCACTATCCTTACAAGAAATTTGGGTATCCCAACAATCGTATCTATGAACCCTGTCATGGTAGACGGTACAGGTATGTGCGGAGCTTGCCGTTTGACTATCGACGGAGAAGTAAAGTTTGCTTGCGTTGATGGCCCAGAATTTGACGGTCACAAAGTTAACTTCGAAGAAGCTATGAACCGTATGAAGCTGTACAAAACGCCAGAAGGCCGCGAACTTCTCATGCAAGAAGAAGGCGACACTTTCCACAACGACGATGGTTGCCACGATCTACCAGAAGCTGGCTTCGACATCTTGAAGAAAGTGCCCATCTCTGAGCAAAATCCGTTAGTTCGTTCCAACAACTTCGACGAAGTTTGCTTGGGTTACACAGCAGAAGAAGCTCAAATGGAAGCTACTCGTTGTATCGATTGTAAGAATCCTAAGTGTGTAGCCGGTTGCCCAGTATCCATCGATATTCCTGGATTCATCCGTGAAATCAAAGACGGCAACATGGAGAAAGCTTTCGAAGTCTTAAGTGAATCAACTACCCTTCCCGCTGTTTGTGGTCGTGTATGTCCACAGGAAGAACAATGTGAAGGTCAATGTATCCGCGGTATCAAGGGCGAACCTGTTGCTATCGGTAAGCTAGAGCGCTACACTGCTGACTGGGCAAGAAACAATAACGTAGAAGTTCCACAGCCAGAGGCTGAAAAAACCGGTCAACGCGTAGCTATCGTCGGTGCTGGTCCTGCTGGTATCGCTTGTGCAGGCGACCTTGCTAAGTCGGGTCACGAAGTAACCATCTTCGAATCCCTTCACTTATCCGGTGGCGTACTTCAATACGGTATTCCTGAATTCCGTCTACCTAAAGATGAAGTTGTTAAATACGAGGTTGAAAGTGTTCAAAAACTTGGCGTTGAGATCATCAATGACGTCTTCGTGGGACAAACGGTCACCATCAAGAGCTTACTTGAAGAGGAAGGCTTTGACGCTGTATTCCTAGGATCAGGCGCAGGTCTACCATTCTTCATGAACATACCAGGCGAAAACGGTAATGGCGTATTCTCTGCTAACGAATACCTCACCAGAACTAACCTTATGCGCGCTTACAGCGACGAATATGACACAGACGTATTCCGTGGTAAGAACGTTGTAACTATCGGTGGTGGAAACGTAGCGATGGACGCTGCAAGAACAGCTCTTCGTTTAGGCGCTCAAAGTAGAATCGTCTACCGTCGTGGCGAAGAAGAACTCCCAGCACGTACGGAAGAAGTTCACCACGCTAAGGAAGAGGGCGTTATCTTCAACCTACAACAAACTCCAGTCGAGATTCTTCTCGATGATAAGGGTTGGGTATCCGGTATCAAGTGCGTCAAGATGGAACTTGGCGAACCAGATGCCAGCGGACGTAGAAGACCAGAAGAAGTTCCTGGTTCTGAATTCGTCCTTGGTTGTGATACGGTCATCATGGCCCTTGGAACTCGCGCTAATCCAGTGGCAACAACAGGTGCTGACGAAATCGAAAAGAACGCCAAGGGCGGCATCCTTGTCGATGAAGCAACCGGCATGACCACTATGGATGGCGTATTCGCAGGTGGAGACGCAGTTACCGGTTCCGCTACGGTTATCCTCGCAATGGGCGCTGGTCGCCACGCAGCTGCAGGTATCAATGCTTACCTAGCTGCTAAAAAAGGAAAAACTGACGAAACTACCGCTTAATGAATGAGCATTATAGGCTGCACTGAGAATATCACGGTGCAGTCTTTTTTTATTGGGAAGAACTTGCACCTTTTAGAACGAGGGCCATGTTACACTCTTTCATACACCACTAGGAGGCAGATATGGCTGACCAATTTAACCAATCAAAGAAAATCCAGGAGACTTCTCATCAACCGGGAAGATTCCTCCTTCTTGTCATGCTGGAAGATGATTTTGATGCTATTGGCCTTACCAATGCCCTAGGTCAAATTCTCCATCGTAAGGATCGCAAGGCTATTATTCTCCCGGTCGGAAAGTATGCAGTCATTCCCACAGAGGATAACAAGACCTTCAGCGAGTTACTCTATCGTTTAAAAAGCATCAACTATAAGGATACATTAGGCATCGATGAATTTATTACTACCGGCGACATGGTCGACTTTATCCAGCCTTTTGCATCAATTCGAGATTTTTATGAGCTCACTCCCGCCGATATCGTTAAATTGCTTCGCATGATCGTGAATGAACTTGCTTATGACGACTACTTACTGATTTTAAATTATCAGCAGGTCATCGGAGTACTTAAAGACTACAGCCAAAATATGGTGGATTGTATTGAATCTGTAGTTTATGTCACTGGTAGTACCGGGAATCTGCCACAAGTAGAAGCGAAAATTAGTTTAGTAACAACCAGTTTAACCACAGAAGATAAGACAGTTGACAGTCATTTAATTAACCTGGGTGGAGACCTGATAAGCGAAGTGATTCCAGGTGTTTCCAGAGTTGTTAATCTACAAAAGTTACCGACTAGTTTAAATCAAGACCTTATCAACAGACTGAGTTACCACGAAGGACTGATTCGTTTAATCGGCATCGATGACGTCATTTCTCAACATACCTTGCCACCGCGCTCGGAACTTCCTAAGCCTCTGGTAAGGGAAAACTATAGTCCCTATAGGAGGGAAGACAGCTTACCGTTTCTCCAGGACGATCTACTATTTCCGGAAACAGATGAACAAAAAGGGAAGCAAAGCAGAGTTCGAAAGAAAAAGTTGGCAGTTAAATCTAATGCCGAAAGTGACAAGATGAGTTTCTTCTATCTCTTGTCCCATTACAGCAAAGAAAACAAGGAGAAATATTTGAGGTCAAGGGAGAATTATAAAACAGTGGAAAATCGTGGGGAAATAGGGGAGAAGAGAGCCTACCTCTTCCGCGTAGCGACATCGGAGAAGGTGTTGATAAAAGGCGTGGTCTTTCATATCGGAAAGTCGAGAAGGACTGCCCATTACATCGTTCTGAACAACCCAGCAATCAGCCGTATGCACGCTTATATCATACACAAAGGATCGACTTACTATTTAGCTGACAACAACTCAACAAACCGCACCGCCCTTAACGGTAAGCTCCTTGACCCTT
>CAYMYX010000005.1:0-27575 GCA_964394795.1 uncultured Peptoniphilaceae bacterium | reverse complement strand
TCGAGGTTGAACTAAAGCACGGGGATCAAATTCAACTAGCCGATGAAACTTTTCAATTCATGAACAGTGACACTAAATAAGCAGTAAAGATTTCGACCTACACTAAAAATCAGATATAATAAAGAAAAGACAAGTCGTTCTCATGAACCGGCTTGTTTCTCTTTTAAGGATTAGCCGGTGTGTCCTTTTATACAAGTTCAGCATCAAAAGCCGGTTTTAGTGAGGAGCAGTAATGAAGATTAGCGAACCACTGCTGTATTGGTTTGATCACAACAAAAGAAGGCATTTACCTTGGAGGCAATCTGGTTTGCCTTATCATGTTTGGATTTCGGAAATTATGTTACAGCAAACGAGAGTGGAAACGGTGATTCCTTACTTTAATCGTTTCATCAACCGTTTGCCTAGCATTCAGGACTTGGCTACAGTGGACGAGGACGAACTTTTAAAGCTATGGGAAGGGCTGGGTTACTACAGTCGTGCCAGGAATCTGCAGAAAGCAGCAAAAATAATCGTCAAAGATCACGGCGGTGATCTTCCTAATAACGCAGAAGAGCTGAAAAAGCTGCCGGGAATTGGGCCATACACCGCAGGAGCCATCGCCTCCATTGCCTTCAATCGGCAAGAGATTGCGGCTGACGGTAATGCCTACCGTGTCGCTGCTCGTTTATTAGCTTACGAGGGATACCTAGAGGATCTAGCAACGAAACGAACGCTAGAAGCTTTCTTAAGAGACCAGATTCCTGCGCACAGGCCTGGCGATTTCAATCAAGCCCTTATGGATTTAGGCTCTTCAGTTTGTTTATCTAAAGGAGAGCCCATCTGCCAATTATGTCCTTTAGCGGATCAGTGCTTAGCCCATCAAAAAGGAATTCAAAGCACGTTACCAAGACGAAAGCCAAAGAAAGCAAGAAGGATTGAAGAAAAGACAGTCCTTGTATTTCAAGATAAGGGGAACTACCTGCTCGCTAAACGACCTACAACCAGCCTCTTAGCTTCGATGTGGTCTTTTCCCATGTTGGATGGCCAGCTTTCTAAGGATGAGTTAAGGGATGCGCTGGGTATCGAAAAAGACGTATATATCGAGGACCTTGGAGCGGCTAAGCATGTCTTCAGCCATATAGAGTGGCATATGGAAGGTTACCTAATATCACTGGAATCAGGGAAAGAAACGGTTCTCCCAAACTTGACACGAGAAAAGGTCGAAGGTTATGACGCTGAATCAGCTCAAGTTTGGACCAGCTACCAAGATATAATCAGCAAATATTCAATCCCAACAGCCTATCGCCACTACCTAGGTGAAATAGGCAAGGAAACTTAGTTAATTCTTAAGTTGATGAAGATTGCAAATCGAGTGGCATCGGGTATATAAAGGAAGTAGAATAGAGACAAAGGGAGGTCACAATGACAGAACAACGACAAGATATTAAGTGGAATATTGATTCCATGTACGAGGACAAGAGCAAAGTTGCCGCTGACACCAAGATGCTAGGAGAGGCAGCGAAGAAGCTGAATGAATTAGCAAAAGACCCTGAGAAAAATCTAAAAGAGATACTGGATTTCTCAACGGAGAAATCTCAGATGTTGGAGCACCTAGTTGTATATACTCACATGAAGCAAGATGAAGATAGCCGAGTAGCTGAATCTCAGAAGGCTAATGGGGAAGCTAAGCAGGCAATGCAAGATTTCTTTTCTGCGTTATCCTTCCTCCGTCCTTATCTGTTGGGCTTAAGTCAAGAAGAGCAACAGGCTTTATTGGAGAAGGAAGACTTTGCTCCATATAAGGAATACCTGGAAAGAATCTTCCGCTATTCTGAGCACACGCTAAGCAGGGAAGAAGAATACATCATGTCAAAGCTTGGATTTGCGGCACAAGCCCCATCAGAGATCTATTATTTCTTAACCAATGCCGACATGAAGTTCCCACCAATTACTTCGTTTGATAACCATGAATTGACGGCTGAGAATTTTACAACGCTTCAAAAGAATCCATCCGTTGATGTGCGAAAAGAGTCCTTCGAGAATCTTTACAGCACGTTTAATTCCTTTGGTAATACCATCTCAACATCCTACTATAACAATGTTAGGTCATTGGCAACAGAGGCAGAGCTCAGACACTTTGGGTCCTCTAGGGAAATGGAACTCTTCACTGACGATGTCGATGTCAGCGTCTACGATTCGCTGATTGAGAGCATTCATAACAACTTTGACCACATCCACCGCTACTATAAGAAGAAAAAAGAACTACTTGGTCTGGACGAACAACACATGTACGATGTTTACCTTCCATTGGTAAAGGGCTCTCAGAAAGAATATACCTTTGAGGAAGCTAAGGAGCTTTGTATCGCCTCCGTTGCACCTTTAGGCGAGGAATACCAGGAAATCTACCGTACAGCCTTCGAAGACAATTGGATTGACGTTTATCCAAGAGAAGGAAAGCGCAGTGGCGCGTACTCATCTGGTGCTTACGATAGCTATCCATTCATCTCCATGAACTTCAATGGGACCCTGGATTCCGTCTTTACCCTAGCCCACGAGATGGGTCACTCCATGCACTCTTACTATGCAAAGAAGAATAATGATTTCTTGTACTACGAGTACACCATCTTTGCAGCTGAAGTCGCATCAACATTAAATGAGCGCCTTCTTCTTGAATATTTAAGGGCGAATGCAGAATCGGAAGATGACCTTCTGGAGCTGTTAGATCATGAATTGGACAGCTTCAAGTCAACGGTTTTCAGACAAACCATGTTTGCTGAATTTGAAAAGATTGTCCATGACAAAGTAGAGAAGCAAGAGGCACTGACTAAAGATGACTTTGATGCCATTTATCTTGACCTTAATCAAAAGTACTTTGGCGAACACATGATTTCTGATGATCTCATTGCCCATGAATGGATGAGAATTCCACATTTCTACCGTGACTTCTATGTTTACAAGTATGCTACTGGTTTCTGTGCTGCGACCGTTCTTTCCGAGCGAGTTCTTAAAGGCGGCGAGGAAGAACTTCAGGCTTATTTGAACTTCCTGAAAGATGGTGGACATAACTTCCCCATCAAGCAGTTGCAAGATGCGGGCTGTGACCTGTCCAAGTCAGAGACTATCGACGGAGCCTTGGCGGTATTCGGTCGTTTAGTCGACGAATTGGAGCGAGTGGAATCACTTTAGAATGGATAATAATTGCTGGGCCATGCATATGGCCCAGTAGATTATTTCAAACATAAAATTTTTATCTTTAATTGTTGAATTATTGACCTAAATTGTAATGGAGGGAAAGTATGACTGTCGAATATTTAATCATTGGGACAGGAGCTGCAGGTATCGCAGCAGCAAAGGCAATTCGGAAAAATGATCAAGAAGGTCGGGTGGTCATCGTGTCAGATGACAGCTACATGCCTTACTATCGCACTCGTTTAACTAAGGCGATTCCCCTTGATCTTCGCCCTGAAGAACTCAATATGGAGAAGGAAGACTTCTTCGAGAAGAATCAAATTGAATTGTGGCTGAATCAAAAAGTGGATGCTATCGATTATGATACCAAGACGGTTCACATCGATGGAGGAGCAGAGGTGGTCTACGACAAGCTGCTTTTGGCTACCGGCGCCCAACCTTTTATACCACCTTATGAGGGTGGAGACATGCACAATGTTTTCTCCATGCGGAGCATGAATGATTACTTGGCTGTTCAAGAAGCTCTCGAAGTCGATGATGTCAAAACCGTGCTTGTCGTCGGAGGAGGCCTTTTAGGCTTAGAAGCTGCCTATGCTTTCTTGGAGAAGGGTTTAGAGGTCCATGTAGGCGAGTTCGCCGAGCATTTGCTGACGAAGCAATTGGACACACCATCTTCTATAGGTCTTGAGGAAGCTTTAGCCCAAGAAGGATTGAAGATACATGTGGGATCAACGCTGAAAGAAATCGTAGGCGACGATAAAGTCCGAAAAGTCATCCTAACCGGTGGCGAAGAGATTGATTGTCAGCTAGTGCTTTTCTCCGTTGGTGTTCGTCCGGAAATCACTTTGGCCGGAAATAGTCTGGAAGTAAATCGAGGTATCGTCGCAAACGAAAAACTGGAAACCAGCGCGGAAGATGTCTGGGTGGCGGGAGACAATGCTGAAGTAAACGGTGTAGTCATGGGCTTATGGACAGCAGCCAATGAGATGGGCCAAATTGCCGGCGACAATATGAGCGGAGGCAACAGTGCTTACACAACCCCAAAACTCTTTACTAATTTGCATATCGGTAAAACCAAGTTTTTCTCTGCTGGCTCCCATGAAGGCGATGACTGCTTCGAAAAGTCAGATGGTAACAATTTTGTTAAAATCTTTCTGCAAGATGGGATAGTCGTCGGCGGAATCCTAGCAGGAAACACAGCTATGATGGCAGCGGTAAATAAACTGATTGAAGAAAAGGCAGACCGCCAAAGGGTAGAAGAAACCTTTTCATAATTAATAAAAATTAATCTTAATAAGAAAATATTGAAAAACTGGTTCTAAGCTTGTAAAATAAGGAAAGCTCTTTTTTACCAGTTAATTTATTGGCTAACAGAGGAAAGGATATCGAATGAAGAAATGGATATTACGGTTGGTCCAATTAGGACTCTTAGCCGTTGTCCTGTTTAGCGGTTATAAAATCGCTGACTACTTCATCAGTAGAAATCAATCTGATGGCAAATACAAGGAAGTCGCAAACGTCGTTGAAGAGATCCGTGGCGATAACATGAATATTCATTTTCAGGAAGAAGAAACGGAACACAATCCAAGCCAAGTTGACGAAACCATAGATACAGAAGTTGACGTTGCTACGACCGAGGTAGACTATCAGGAAATGATGGCCCGCCTCAGCGAGATGAATCCGGATACGGTAGGATTCTTGGACATCCAAGGAACAGAGAGTCATTATCCTGTGGTTCAAGCACATGACAATGATTACTATCTGTGGCGAGGATTTGATGGCGAAGATAATCTCCAAGGGACACCATTCCTGGATTTTGAAAACAACAGCGATTTGCAGGACAGAAACACAGTCATCTATGGGCACACCATGTATTATGGGGAGGCCATGTTCGGCGTTTTAAAGAATTACTATGATCAATCTTATGTCGATGAATCACCTAAGACATTTACAGTAACAAGTGATAGCGGAATCTATGTTTACCAAATTTTTTCCGTTTATCGAGTACCGGCGGATGCCCCTTATCGCTTACCCAATGTAGCGGATGAGGATTGGCTAGAATTCTTAGATGGAACTTTGGAAAAATCTGCCGCGGACTTTGGCTTCAATCGTCCTTTCACAGAGGAGGACAAAATAGTAACCTTATCGACCTGTACCGATGACCACGCTGACGATTTCCGCACAGCAGTTGTGGGTGTCTTAGTGGAACATCAGCAGGGCGAGTAGCCTTAATCATATTGCTTTGTCAATAGATCCAATAAGTCTTAATTAAGGATGGACAAGGGATTGATTCACATCAGTCCCTTTTTGTTTATCAACAACTTTATGAGGAGGAATTTATGGAATTAGGTGCAAATGCTTTAATTGATGGGCCATCGCTAATTGGTCTACTACCACTCCTGGTTTACATAGTGCTGGTTCTTTTAGATAAGAGCAATCTCTTGGCAACTATGGCCGGAATCATTGTTGGTGCTGTCATCATTGGCCACGATATCGGTATGCTAGCAGGGGACTTCGCTGCAAGTATGGGATCTTTCGTGGTCATGATCGGCTTGATCATCATGCTCGGTGCAGGTCTTGGCCGCTTGATGAATGAGGCAGGGGTTACCCAAACTCTTGTGTTATGGATAGTTCGACGGATCAAGGTCGACTCTCAAGGCAAGGCAAAGTTATCTCTGATGATTATTTCCATTATCATCTGCGGTCTACTCGGAACTTTGGGTGGTGGTAACGCGGTAATCGCGCCTATCGTTATCCCTATCATGGCTGCAGTAGGCTTGACACCTACGGTAACCGCTTTAGTATTGAAAAATGCAGGTGAGGTTGGCCTTATCTGGGGTCCATTAACCGGTGTAACACTAGCAACATTGGAACTAACGAACATGTCCTATATCGAATACATGCTATGGGCAGGTCTACCTTTCGGTCTCCTTTGGCTCCTCGGTACTTGGTGGGCAGCAATGAAAATCCAAAAGCGTACAGAAGGTAAAGAGCACTACGACTTATCTACCGGTGTAGTCAACTTGGATGAAGTTGAAGTAACTTCCCAACAAAAAGTAGCGACAATAGCTTTCTTATTATCCTTTGTTGCTCTCGTTGTTTACGGTGTGTTAACCGGTCAGGGAACAAGCTATGCAATTATTGTTATGGTTATCCTGATGCTGGTTATCATCCTCTTTGGTCGAATCAACGCCAAGGTTGCTGAAGAACGCATCGTTGCCGGTGTTGCCAGCATGGCTGAGCTTTTCTTAGTCTTCTTGACAATCGATGTTCTTCTCGAAATGGTAACGGCAGCTGGTGGATTTGATGCCTTATCTAACTTACTTCAAAACACGTTCGATGGTATATCCGCAACGGCAGTCATGTTGATTTCTGCAGTAGTTGGTGGTGTCGGTATCGAGGCAGCGGCAGTCGCTGAGTTACAGATTATCTCTGACATGTTCGCACCAATGGTTCAAAGTTCAGGATTGGCCTTACAGATGTTCGCTATCTCTTTACTATCCGCTACTCGTATCACCGGAAGTCTATACACGACATCCAACATGATCGGCCAGATGGGTATCGCACAATCTAAGAATACGAAGGACATGCTTTACGGTAACTGGTTGTCCTTGATTCCATTAGTTATCGGTATCGTAATCTGGGCTTTCGTTGGTGTAAACTTCTTCTAAAAGCAAATTACTGATTCAAAACACTAGGGAGTTTATTCCCGAATGAACTGGAGGTGACATGAAATATTTCGACTTGCATGCTGACACGATACTCCCCGTACTTCAAGGGGGCGATGACGCAGGCTTAAAAACCAATAGCGAAATTTCGGTTGACCTAGACGGCCTTACCGAAGGGCAAGCTCTTGCCCAATGCTTCGCCGTTTGGTTACCGGAAGCAGAGGGTGTCGAACTCAATATAGATCCTCGCTTAGAGCCCAAGAACCAAGATGAAGATATGGATTACATTCGCTTGGCTAAGGAACGTCTGGAAAATGAATTCGAGAAGAATAACGAAGTTATCGCCCAGGCATTCAACTCGGCAGACGTTAGACGAAACGATGAAAACGGACTGATTTCCGGCATCCTAACCATGGAAGACGGCCGGGCTGTAGACGGAGTTATGGACAACTTACAGTTATTCTACGATTGGGGTTTTCGCATGATTTCCCTTACTTGGAATAAAGAAAACTGTTTCGGTCACCCAACATCAAAGGATCCCCAACTTGGAGCCCTCGGCCTCAAACCATTCGGAAAAGACGCAATAGCCGTCATGAATGACCTCGGCTTACTAATCGATGTGTCCCACTTATCCGATGGGGGAATAGAAGACTGTTTAGCGCTATCAAAAGCTCCGGTCATCGCTTCCCACTCCAACGCGAGGGCCATAGCCGACCACCAACGCAACCTCCCTGATCATCTGATTAAAGGTATTGCAGAAAGTGGTGGCGTCGCAGGTCTCTGCTTCTCGCCTCGTTTCTTAAGAGATGATGGCGAAGGTTCCCGTATCCCGGATATGATTCGTCACCTTGACCATATGGTCGACATTGGCGGCGAAGACATCTTAGCCATCGGTACCGACTTTGATGGCACTTGGGGAGAATTTGACATTCAACGAGCAAACCATATGCAAAAGCTCTTCGATGCTCTTGACGCTCACGGCTGGTCTTCTAGCCGGATTGAAAAACTAGCCTACAAGAATGCAATACGTGTATTCGAAGGCCTATAAGTAAAGATTAAGCTGACTTGAAAAAGTCAGCTTATTTTTATGGGTATTAATGATTCTTGGGAGGTGGAGTATGGATAAATTGGAAATTATACAAAAAAATAGCGACCACTTCAGTATTAAAGGGTTCCGCCACCTCAATATGGAGACAATACTTTATAGCGGTCAGTATCACCTATGGCAAGAGGGGGAGGATGGCTACTTTATCGTCGAACACAATGGTTTGAAAACTGCCATCAGGTCAACAGGGGAAGTCTTGGAATTCCTCTATACTACAGAAGCCGAAATTCTCAACCACTGGTTACCTTGGTTAGACTACACGACTGATTACGAAGAAATGGGGAGAGCCTTATCCTTTGATCCTTATTGTGCCCAAGCCTTTAAGGAGAATCCAGGCTTACGAATCCTAAGGCAGAGTCCTTATGAAGCGAGTCTTCAGTTCATCATGAGTGCCAACAATAACATGCCAAGGATGATGAAAGCTTTTCAACAGATGAGCACCTATTACGGGGAGGATGGCCCGGAAATCTTCGGGCATGCCCAAAAGCTTTTACCGACAGCGGATGTTCTGGGACAACTTGATCCATTGGTGTTGAGAGATACAGCTAAGGTTGGCTATAGGGATCAAGCCTTGGTAGGCCTAGGTCAGGATATCAGCATTGGTGAATTCTCCGTTGAATATGCAAAGCAATTAGATGACGAAAAGTTATTCATTTACCTGCAGACACTCAAAGGGGTAGGGCCAAAGGTAGCTCAATGTATCATGTTGTATGGTTACCATAGGATGGCCTCCTTTCCCATTGATGTATGGATAAAGAGAATTATGGTAAAGCTTTATTCTTTAGAAGGGAAGTCTAATAAGTTTATTGCAGAATTTGCTCAAAATAGGTTCGGGGCTTACGCAGGATTCGCTCAGCAACTGCTTTTCATGTATGCCCGCACCCACCGAGAAATCTTTGATAAAACTTGCATTCTGCCTAAAGATGGGGTAGAATAAAAACAAGTTGTTATCACTCTAATCTATTGAGTGATAAACTAGGAAAACTAATTTTAGGAGGTTACTAATGAAATTAAATCCCATTGGAGAAAGACTAGTTATTAAGAAGTTAGAGAAAGAAGAAACTACAGCTTCCGGTATTATTTTACCTTCCTCAGCCCAAGAGCAACCACAGTATGCTGAAGTTGTTGCGGTAAGCGATCAGGTTACTAACAGCGACGAAATTAAAAATGAGATTAAAGTAGGCGACAGAGTCATCTACTCAAAATACGCTGGAACGGATGTCAGCTTAGACGGTGATGACTATATCGTCATCAAGTTGGAAGATGTTCTGGCTATCGTTCAGGACTAACCTGAGCATTCTAAGACAAGAAGAGAAGATAAGAAAGATAAGGAGATAGACATATGGCTAAAGATATTCAATATGGAGATATTGCCCGCCAGAAGATGCAGGTGGGTGTCAATAAGTTAGCGGATACCGTAAAAATCACTTTGGGTCCAAAGGGAAGAAACGTAGTCCTTCAAAAGAGCTATGGTTCTCCAATGATTACCAATGACGGCGTTACTATTGCAAAAGAAATCGAGCTTGAAGATGCTTATGAGAACATGGGCGCTCAACTGGTCAAAGAGGTAGCTACTAAAACAAATGATGTTGCAGGTGACGGTACCACTACTGCAACCTTGCTAGCTCAAGCTCTTGTCAGAGAAGGCCTCCGCAATTTAGCTTCTGGCGCAAACCCAATGATTCTTAGAAAAGGAATGAAAAAGGCAAGCGATAAGACGGTTGAGATTCTGAAAAACAATTCTCAAGGTGTCGATACCATGGAAGCAATTGCTAACGTAGGTACCGTTTCTTCTGGGGACTCCGAAATCGGTAAGATGATTGCCGAAGCGATGGAAAAAGTCGGTAAAGATGGTGTCATCACTGTTGAAGATTCCAACACCATGGATAACTCTTTGGAAGTTGTAGAAGGTATGCAATTCGACCGTGGTTACTTGTCACCATACATGGCCACCGATACGGAAACCATGACTGCCGAACTTGAAGAACCTCTGATTCTTGTGACCGATAAGAAGGTAGCTAACTTACAAGATCTTCTTCCACTCTTGGAGCAAATCGTTCAAAGCAGCAGACCTCTCTTAATTATTGCTGAGGATGTTGAAGGTGAAGCATTAACTACCTTGATCCTTAACAAGATCAGAGGAACCTTCAACGTTGTGGCAATTAAAGCTCCTGGTTACGGCGACCGTCGTAAAGAGATGCTACAAGATATCGCGGTCTTAACCGGTGCAACGGTAGTTACCGATGACTTCGGCTTAGATTTAAAAGATACTACTATCGATATGCTCGGTACGGCCAGCAAAGTCAAAGTTGACAAAGATAACACGATGATCGTTGGAGGCAAGGGCGACACTGAGTTACTCACTGAACGTGTAGATTTAATCAAGAAGCAAATCGAAACGAGCGACTCTTCCTTCGATAAAGAAAAACTTCAAGAAAGACTAGCTAAACTATCAGGTGGCGTTGCTGTATTGCGTGTAGGTGCTACGACAGAAACAGAGCTCAAAGAGAAGAAGCTTCGTATCGAAGATGCGCTATCTGCAACCCGTGCAGCTGTTGAAGAGGGTATTGTAGCAGGTGGTGGTACAGCCTTCGTTGATGCTATCTCTGAAGTTGAAGAATTCGTTGAGACTTTGGAAGGTGACGAGAAGGTTGGTGCAACCATCGTTGTTAAAGCTTTGGAAGAACCTCTCCGTCAAATCGTTACAAACGCAGCTCTTGATGGATCAATCGTTCTAAATAAGATCAAAGAATCACCAGCAGGTGAGGGCTTTGATGCTTACGAGGAAGTGTATATCAACATGTTTGATGCCGGTATTGTTGATCCAACCAAGGTCACACGCTCTGCATTGCAAAATGCAGTATCTATCGCCTCTATGCTACTGACAACAGAAGTAGCGGTTTCAGATATTCCTGAGCCAGAGAGCAATGACATGGCAGGTGGCGCAGGTGGCTACGGCTACTAATATTTAAAGAATATAACCCAAAGTTGGTCGAGTTCGTATTATACTCGACCAACTTTTTTATATTTTACTATCAATTAAACATGGTATGGCTTTATCAAAGATGAATTTGATGCAAATAAATGAGTAAACTGAACTATTCTAAAAGTAATACTTTTACTCTTGAAAATTTTTACATATTCTTAGACAAAATGCAGTAATCATGACACATATAAAAGCATATTGAGACGTATTTGTCTGATTGTGATGCTATAATATGATTGCATTTTTGATTGATTAATTATGCATTAAACAGTTTAGAAAACTATATCTACTAGGAGGAGTGATGGAAGCTAGGGACAGAGTTATTCATTTATTGAAGAATTATAAGTCGAACACACAAAGGATTAAGAGATTGGAAACGGACGATACCATCCGCGAGTGGCACTTGGATTATACATCGAGGGCCCATGGGGGCGGTATGAGCAGCCCTAACCTCTATCGTCCAAAAGCTAACCATACAGATAAGTCTATTCAGGAAAAACTTCTTGATGAAAAGCAGAATGTTTTGGCCATGCTCCAACGGTTACAACAGGACATCGAAATAACCCAACTACTTCTCTTACAACTCAGCGATGAAGATGTCCAGCTAATACAGATGCGTTATTTTGACCGTTATCAAGTCCATCAAATCTGCAATCACCTCTACATATCGAAAAGTAGCTTCTATAGGAGGCAAGGCGACATTATAGACCGACTAGTTCAGTATTATCAAAATATAGACATAAAGTAGTATTTATGAAAAAGATGTAATATTTATAGTAATTCAAATTGTATCGTGATAAAGTATTACTAGGTATACCGAAATACTATCCAACAAAGGTCAGTATTGTATCCTAGAGTCTGTAGAATCGAGGGTTATTTTGAAGATACTAGTGTTACATCAAGATACCGAACTAGTCAGAGACATGCTCTATAGCTTTGAATATGATGGAGATCGGGTCGTCGCGGTTACGACAATTGCAAAAGCACTACAAGAGTTGATGAAGGATAACTATACAGTTTGCTTACTGGGTTCTGCCTTCGTTGATGGGACCGCTTTAGACTTTCTAAGGCGAAAAATTGAACTGAACCAAATTCCAACACTCCTCTTATCGAAAGATGATGATGTTAAAAGCATCGTCCTCAGTTTGGAATATGGTGCAGATGATTACCTATGCTATCCTATCAACATGATGGAATTGAAGGCAAGGATTCGGGCCATCCTCAGGCGCATCGACTATTGCGAGAAGAATGTCTCTCAAGAGATAAATCTTGACTATGTTCTTGAGCGTGGGGAGATCAAAGTTATCTTAGCTAAACAAGAAGTTCGAGTAAATGATGAAATCATCAACCTTACTCACAAGGAATTTCATTTGCTCCTATACTTCATCCAGAATGAAGACCAGCTTCTAACCAGAGAGCAGATCGCTGAAAATGTTTGGTCTAAAGACATTCCTTCGAATATTCGGACGGTAGATGTCTTCATCCGACGTTTGCGAGCTAAGTTAGAGAAGTATGGTGTAGCTCATAAGATACAAACGAAATGGGGAAAGGGCTACATATTCAGCCGTAACTTTATTCTTGAAGAAAAGGAAGTATGAAGAAATGGCAAAAAGATTGTTGATTACTCAGCTATTCGCTACAATAATGACATGTTCGACGACTTATGAGGAGGAGAGATGAAATTATTAGAGGCGCGTATTCTTGAAGATGCTATCGTTCTACCTGGAGCTGTGCTTCGGGTAGATAGTTTTATTAACCAACAAATTGATACCGAGCTCTTAGAGCAGATGGCCGACGAGTGGGTAGAGCACTTTAAAGATAAAGAAATTAATAAGGTTCTTACGATTGAAAGTTCGGGGATTGCCATTGCATACCCAGTGGCCCGTAAATTAAATGTACCTTTGGTTTTCGCGAAGAAAGCAAAGACGTTAAACGTCGGTGACGATGTGTACACGGCGCAAGTCAGAAGCTATACTCAACAGACTATCCGCACATCTCTTGTGGAGAAAAGATTCCTAAATGCGGATGATAATGTCCTACTGGTCGATGACTTTTTAGCCAACGGTTTTGCCATGGAGGGTTTAATATCTATCTGTGAGCAAGCGGGTGCAACTCCTGTTGGAATTTGCATCGCCATCGAGAAAGGATTCCAGGAAGGCGGCAAAAATCTGAGAGATCAAGGATGGATAGTCGACAGCTTAGCTATTATTGAATCTATGGATCCAGAGAATAACTCAGTGACCTTTACTGATCAAAGTAGTGTAGAACCAACTGTGAATCATGAGAGTTAGACTAGACAAGTACCTTGCTAACATGGGGGTAGGTTCCCGAAAGGAAGTTAAGGAATACATTCGTAAGGGTCTGGTAGCAGTAAATGGGCAAGTGGAGACATTAGCAAAAAGGATCGTTGATACGGATGACGAAATCAGCCTAAATAATGAAATTATTGGCTACCAAGCTTACGTCTATTTCATGTTGAACAAACCAAAGGGTGTCATTACCGCAACAAGAGATCGGCGTGATACCGTGCTAGATCTTCTGGACGAGGAAGATCGCAAGCGCGATGTTTTTCCTGTAGGCCGCTTGGATATGGATACCACGGGGCTTCTCCTCATCACCGATGACGGAAGATTAGCCCATGAACTCCTCTCGCCAAAAAAGAAGGTGCCAAAGACCTATCTCGCGTTGGTTGATAAAGCCTTAGATGAGAAGGATATACAAGCATTTCAAAAGGGTTTCTATTTAGAGCCTGAAAAAGTTTTGACCCAAGCTGCTGATTTAGAGATACTAGAGGAAAAGTTGGCTAGAGTAACTATCGTTGAAGGCAAATATCACCAAGTGAAAAGGATGTTTGCATTTTGTGGCAAAGAAGTTATAGAATTAAGAAGAATTTCCATGGGCAAACTCATGTTAGACGAGAGTCTGAAGGAGGGGGAATATCGGCCTTTGGATGAAGAAGAAATTAACCTCCTCAAAGAAGTGGGAGAGGGCACTGAAGAATTTAGTACTGATGTATCGGACACTTAGGAAGAGGATGGCATGAATTACTATATCGCCGATTGTCATTTCGGCGACGAAAAGGTGATCGATTTTAGCATACGCCCGTTCACAAGCGTGAGTGAGATGGATGAAAAGATGATCGCCAATTGGAACCGCGTGGTTCAAGATTGGGATGACGTATATATTATCGGGGACCTCATCTATCGTAGCGATGAACCTGAGCACTATTTGAAGAGACTGAAAGGTCGCCTTCATTTGGTGTGCGGGAATCACGACTGTATGATCAAGGAGAATCCCAATTTAAAAGAATACTTTGTTGAAATTAGTGATTACCTGGTCATAAAGGACAATAATCACCGCCTCGTGCTTTTCCATTATCCTCTTCTGGAATGGGACGGCTTTTACTACGGAACTTGGCATCTCTTTGGCCACATTCACAACCACGATTCCTTAACTCAGCGTCGGGTTCAAGAGTTGCCTAAGGCGTTGAACTGCGGAGTAGATGTTACTAACTTCAAGCCCTTAACTTTTGATGAACTTGTGACGGCAAACCGCAAAGATGCACATCGGTCCAAACGTCCTGAAGGCGCAGTATAACCCCTAATACTCTATGTCCCTTCTACATATCGAGATGACAAACCCCAAGAGCAGACCTCTGCTCTTGGGGTTTTCACTTCTTATTTCTGTCTCTTTTTCGTTAGCTCCGTGAGGAACTGAGAATATTGACAGGCTTTTCCGTTCACCGATTTCCGCCCAAAGAGTTTTAGTCTCTTTTTTGCTCTTGTCATAGCGACATAGAAGAGCCTTCGTTCTTCCTCTAGTAGGTAGCTGTCGCCAGCTTCCGCCATCTCTAGAGCTGTGGTTGAAGGGAATTCTTGCTGTATCAGGTCAAGGACCCAAACTGTATCGTATTCCAGCCCCTTAGAACCATGGATCGTGGATAGGATGATGCCATCCCGATTGGCTGTTGTTTTCTCTAGTTCTTGAAGTTCAGCTACCCGCCGGTCTAGACTTTCTGGTGTACTTAAATCTCTGCTAATCATTTTCAATGTTTCTACAACTCGCTGGTTTGAGTTTACTGCGGTACTTTCTCGTCTTGCCTTTTCTATCAAATAATCGCCATAACCCAAGGTGCTAGTAATAATATCGATGGCGGCTGCCAGTTTTGTCTGTTTCTGAATGAGCGCAAAGCTGTCTTCAAGGTGATCAATCTTTTCTCGATAGAAACTGTTCCTTGTGCCCTCTAGTTGGCGGAGACGGTCAAAGACGCTGGCATAGCTACTCATTTCACCTATCTCATCGATAAAACTCCGCTTAAGAAAACTATTCAGTTTATAGTAAATCTTTCGAAATAGGGTGAGGTCACTGGGTTCTCTCGCGAATTGGAGAATATCTTGAATATCCCTAAGCACAGGATGCTGGTAGAAAGTTTGTCCTCTGGCTCGTGCTGAAAAGGGGATATTTTGTTTGTCCAATTCATCCATCAAAGAAATCATAGAGAGGTTATTTCTAAAGAGTAAGGCGACACTGCCATTTTCGATATCAGCAGGAAGTTCATCGGTGATTTTCTTCAACTGAGCTTTGAGTGATTTGGCGATGATAATCTGAATCCGGCTTTCTTCCTGATCGGTAGTCTGGGGTATCTTCTCGTATCTGGACTTGTTGGTTTGGATGAAGTGGGCACTTAGTTCTACGATATTCCTACTTGATCGATAATTGTCCTCCATCAAGATTACTTTTGCTTGGGGATAAATCTCTTTAAATTGCAAGAGGTAGGAAGGGTTAGCTCCTCGAAAACCATAGATCGCCTGATCATCATCCGCAACCATGAAGAGGTTGTTTTCCGGCTCTGCTATCTTTTGAATGATTCTCAGTTGTATCAGCGATGTATCCTGAGCCTCATCCAGTTGTAGGTATTCGTAGCGACGCTGAAGACTTCTTAGTATTTCTTCATCACTTTCAAAAATTTGGAGCGTACGGACGAGCATGTCGTCAAAGTCAATAAGTTGATGCTTTTCTTTAAATTCGCTATAAGCACGGGAAACCTCTTCAAATTTTGAAAACTTCTCATGGAAAGTTCTAGAAAAAGTCTTGTAATCGACTAACGCGTTCTTCAAGTAGCCATCGATTCGGAAGAAGGATTCCAACTCGTCCTCGGTGATATAACGGTTATTTATGGTGCGAAAAATCTGGGCAACGACTTGATACTTGTTGTAGCTATCCGATCCTTCAATAAGGGAGATATCGCTTCCCATCTTATTGGCAAAGGTCCGAATAATGCGATAACAGAAAGCGTGGATGGTTGAGAAGGTTAAGTCATTGGCTTGATAATTCTCGTAAGCAGGGTCATCTTCCACTTTTGCCAAGAAACGCTTCTGCATATCTACTGCTTGTTGTTTTGAAAAGGTGATCGATGCGATTTTCCTAGGATCAACTCCTGATGCGATTAGATTTTCTAATCGCTTTAAAAGAACAGTAGTCTTACCTGCTCCGGGCACGGCAAGGACTAAGCATGGCCCTGTGCCATGTTCGATTGCTTGTATTTGTGATGTCGTAAATTTCATAGTTACTCCTTACCTTCTTATTGTAGGCAAAGAATTTTCTTAAGGCAATTCAATTGAGGATGGCCCTCGTCAATAGGACTTTACTAATTGCCAATATGAGGGATGGGATTTGCCACTTGTGGTAAAATTGAAGAGAGAAACTTGTAAAATCATTCCTTTTTTGGTACGATGATTGGGTAACATTCATGCTGGTGTGTCGGAATCGGCAGACGAGATAGACTCAAAATCTGTTGTCCTTCGGGGCGTGTGGGTTCAAGTCCCACCACCAGCACTCAACATAACAAACACAGGAATGCCAACTTCAATAAGTGAAGAGCAGATCCTGTGTTTTTTTATTATGGCGAAGAGGGTATTAGTGGAAAAGCTATGGAATTACTGCCGAGAGGTGAGGAGGAGTTATGGCAACTGATAAACAGATGAAACAGGAAGATAAGAAACATTTTTTACTGATCGATGGATCGAGTCTGTTGTTTCGCGCTTTCTATGCGATAAAGAATCTAACAACAAAAGATGGGATTTATACCAATGGGGTCTACGGCTTTCTTACCATGTATGCCAAAGCCGTGGAGATGATCAAGCCGAGTTATGTTATGGTCGCCTTTGACCGTAGTGGCCCTACGTTTCGAACAAAAGACTATGAAGCTTACAAGGGGACGCGGGATAAAGCTCCAGAGGAACTGAGTGCGCAGTTTGGTATCTTAAAGGATGTCCTTGACGCCCTCAATGTCAATCATATGGACATGGAATCCTACGAAGCCGATGATATTATTGGTACGTTAGCAAAGCAGAATGAAGATAAGAACATTGAAAACTTTTTACTGACCGGAGACAGGGACTACTTTCAATTAGTTGACTTCAACACTAAAGTGCTCTATACAAAAAAAGGTATAACCGATTTAGAGATTGTTGATGAAGACTACGTAAGAGAAAAGTACGAAATCGAGCCTGAGCAATTGATTGATGTTAAAGGTTTACAGGGAGACACCTCGGACAATATCCCCGGTGTTCCAGGAGTTGGCGAGAAAACCGCCCTAAAATTAGTCAAAGAATTTGGTTCTTTGGAAGGGGTATACGACCACCTCGAAGAGGTTTCAGGTAAGAAATTAAAAGAGAATCTAGAAAACAATTACGCTTTGGCCTTACTCAGCAAACGCCTAGGCACCATTTTTACAGAAATTCCGATGGAATTGAAAACCGAGGATTTTGCAATCAAAGAGCCTAACCAGGTTCTTCTTAAAGATCGATTTGAGCGACTTGAATTCAACAGCTTGGCTCAGCGCTTTGCGGTAGAAACTGAGGAGCAGGAGTTGGAAGTTTTCGAAGCAAGCTGGTTAGAAGAGAAGGACTATGATAGCTACATTGAAAAAGTGAAGATAGCTAATGAGTTTTCTTTTATGGTTCTTCCCAGTAAAGAAAATTATATCCAATCTAAACCGCTCTATTTGGCAATCAAGGCAGCAGGCGGAGAAGCCAAACTGATTGATTTGTCCAATCGTCAATCATTTACAGAAAAATTTGGTGAGCTTTTTACGAGTGATCATTTGAAAAAAACGGCTTACGATATCAAACAAGATATCGTCCTGCTCCATAAACTAGAGATAGATGTCGATGACAATTATGAAGATCTCATGCTGATGGAGTACCTTATCGATCCATCCCGCACAACTTATTCTATTGCTGATTTGGCCGATAGAGCGCTTTCGATGAATATTTCATCAAGGGAAGACCTTCTAGGCAAAGGGAAGAAGAGGAAAGAATTCAACGAAGTTGACGAGAAAGACCTGCAAGACTATTGTGGAAGCGCTTTACACGTAATAGAGAATGCGGCTCCGGTATTAAGAGACGATTTGGATGGTCTCAACATGACCGATCTCTTCAAGACAATCGAAAACCCTCTAGCGAAAGTATTAGCCCGAATGGAAGAGGTCGGTATCGAGGTGGATGAAAGCATTTTAGATAACCTCCAGGTAGACTTCAGTGGAAGATTAAGTGAGATTGAAAAGAAAATTTATGACCTGGCTGGGGAAGAATTCAATATTAACTCACCGAAAAAGTTGGGTGACATTCTCTTTGAAAAGATGAAATTGCCTCGAGGCAAGAAGACAAAGACCGGCTATTCAACCGCTGCAGATGTGTTAGAAGGGCTTAAGAACGAGTCACCAATTATCCCCGAGATTTTGGAGTATCGTCAACTTTCTAAGCTGATGAGCACCTATGTCGAAGGATTGAAACCTTATATCAATGAGGATAACCGGATTCGGTCGCTCTTCCGCCAGAATGTTGCTGCTACAGGACGAATTTCCTCGACGGAACCCAACTTGCAAAACATTCCAATCCGTACTGAGGAGGGTAGAAAGTTACGGGCAGTATTTGTAGCCAAGCCGGGCCACGTCCTCATCGACGCCGACTACTCCCAAATCGAACTTCGAGTTTTAGCATCATTAGCCCAAGATGAGGCGATGATTCAATCATTCAAGGATGGCCTGGATATTCACACGAAAACGGCCTCCGAGGTAGAAAACAAACCCATAGAGGATATCACTCCTTTGGAGAGGTCCCACGCCAAGGCAGTTAACTTCGGTATTATTTATGGGATCAGCGATTATGGCTTATCACAGGACTTGGGCATCAGTCGCAAGGAAGCCAAAGAATATATCGACAACTACAAAGATGCTTATCCGCAGATTAAAATCTACATGGAAAACATCGTCGAACAAGCTAAGGAAGATGGCTACGTCGATACCTTCTATGGACGGAGAAGAAGTATCCCTGAACTGACTAGCAAAAACTTTAATATCAGGAATTTTGGTGAACGGATTGCGCTGAACACTCCCATTCAAGGAACGGCCGCAGACATCATAAAGATTGCGATGAATCGCGTAGACAAAGAATTGGAGAAGAGAGGTTACGAATCCCGCTTGGTTCTCCAGGTCCACGACGAACTGATTATCGAGGCTCCTGAAGGGGAGGCCGAGGAAGTCGGTGACCTTGTCGTTGATATCATGGAAAAAGTTGGTAGCTTTGACGTTGATCTCGTTGCCGATATGGATATTGCCAAGAACTGGTATGATGCGAAGTAAGGAGTAACAATTAGGAGGTGGCCATGAAGCGAATCGGCATCACCGGAGGTATAGCAACGGGGAAGTCAACGGTAACCGCTATCCTCCGAAATAAAAATTATATCGTTATTGATGCGGATTCGGTCAATCACCGACTCATGGAGCCGGGTCAGTCTTTGTATCAAAAGCTTATCGAAGCTTTCGGAGACTCTATCCTTGTTGATAAACGAAACATCCAAAGTCCTATAGACCGAGCTAACTTAGGCGCCATCATTTTTAGCAGTGATACGGAAAGAAAACGTCTTAATGAGATTGCACATCCGGTTATCTATGAGGAAATACTGCATCAACTTGATTATTATTCGACAATTAAGGTAAATAACGGTATTATTTTTATAGATATCCCCCTGTTATTTGAGACTTGGGATAAGGCAGAAAACCTCAAGCTCGATCAAGTTTGGTTGGTCTATACGGATGAAGAGATCCAAACCCAACGCTTGATGAAGAGAAATGCCTTATCACTGCAAGAGGCGAAAGATCGACTTCAATCCCAAATGAGCATTGAAGATAAAGTGAAACTTGCAGACATCGTTATCGATAATAGGGGAAGCCTTGAAGACTTGGATGAACAAGTTGAGCGCGCATTAAACCAAATCAATGAGTGGATGTGAGACTATGGCAAGATTTAAGAGAAAACGAAATACTAGGCTTGACCAAAAGGAAACTACGCCTGACATTACGGAAGATCGTGTGACAGATGAGCTAGCTGACGAAGGAGAAGACGAAACGACGGAGTTAGTTCAAGACGATCCTGTTATGGAAGATTCTGTGGTTGTTTCTGAGGATGACGAAGTAATTATTGTTGAAGATAACGAAGTGGTTGAAACCCATGAGGAAGATACCATCGTTGTTGAAGACAAAGATCCCTCCAAAGATCAGGTTGTAACGGTTGTGGACAAAGATGATCCTGCAATCGAGGATGACGATGATGTTGATGAAGACGATGATATCGATGAAGACGACGATGACGATATCGACTACTACTACGAAGACGACGAGTATTACTACGTGGAAGAGGAAGTTGAAGTAGCCAAACGGAGACCTTTGATCGTTCGCTTCTTTCTAGGAATCTTGACCATTATCCGAAACATCGTCATATTGGTTCTCGTTCTTGGCCTTTTAACTGGCGCTTTTATCTTCTTCAGTGTATTTATCGGTACGATAAACTATCCGGTTGAATACAGCGAAATTATCGATGAAAACGCAGAAAAGTATAGCTTGGATCCACAACTGATCGCCGCTATTATTAAAACCGAGAGTGGCTATGATGAGACGGCAGTTTCTCAAGTAGGTGCCAGAGGTTTGATGCAAATCATGCCTGACACAGCGCAGTGGAGTGCCCAGCAGATGGGCATCGAGTATAAGCCGGAATTTCTAGATGATCCAGAATATAACATTGAAATGGGTAGCTTCTACATCGCCTATTTGATTAATCAGTTCCAAAATCAAGACTTAGCTATAGCAGCCTACAATACAGGAGCGAGCAATGTACAGGCTTGGATTGACGATGGAACCATAACCTGGGAAAGAGATTCCTTAAGTGCAATACCTTTCCAGGAAACCAGAGACTACGTCGTGAAGGTAAATCGAGCTAAGGAAGTATACGATATTTTCTATGCTGATGGTTTGGAACAAGCTGAAAACCAGAACACCTTTGGCCTAGCTTTCGACAATATGTTGGATTTATTCCGATGGGCGAGAGACAGCGTGATGCTGGAGAATGAATAGGTAAGATACAAAACTAAATAAGGTAAAATAAGAAAAGCATCCTGACTGATATAAAATAGACAGGATGCTTTATCCATATTTTAGATATCAACAAATTCTGAAAATCAATAGTGTAATACTCTTGTAAAGAATTTAAATTCAGTATAGAATGTAGATTATTGAAGGTCAGGAAAGCGTTGAATTGACAGAAGTTTGGCAGATTTTCCCTGTCGTTGTAACGTTAGCGGAATGCTCTTTTCATGCAGGAAATCGGTTTACCTTGTGCATGTGACCTGCAAATCACAAAGGCTTTTCAAGACTTGACCTGAAAACTAATTGTTGTATAATAAGGAAGTCGTTAATTTGCAGAAGTGGTGGAATTGGCAGACACGCCATCTTGAGGGGGTGGTGGGCAACGCCTGTGTGGGTTCGAATCCCATCTTCTGCACCAAGCCCAGAGAAACGTGGGACGGCTTTTGCTGTCTCACGTTTTTTTACGGTTATAAATATTGAGAGGAGAGTGAAGTATGAAGCTCGAAAACTTAACTTTCCGTGGTGGCTTACACGTGAAAGACAATAAGGAACTTTCGAACGGCTCAGAGATTACGGTCATGCCTGCTCCTGAAGAGGTAAAGCTTACGCTTTCCCAACACGTTGGTGCACCTGCGAAGTTACTAGTCGCAAAAGGTGACACGGTTAAAGTTGGTCAAGTCATAGCTGAAGCAGGTGGGTACGTATCGGCTCCGGTCCACTCTAGTGTATCAGGAGAAGTAACGAGCATCGAAAAGTATCTAAGCGCCACGGGGGCGGAAGTTGATGCTGTCGTCATCAAGAATGATGGATTAGATACACTCGGTTACGAGCAAGTCGATCGATCCGGAGATGACTTATCAGCGGAAGAAATTTTGAAGTACATAACTGATGCAGGTATCGTCGGTATGGGAGGCGCAGGTTTCCCAAGTCATGTTAAATTATCTCCACCACCGGATACTACTGTAGATACAGTAATTATCAACGGAGCTGAATGTGAACCATATTTAACTTGTGATGATTTGACGATGCGCACTCAACCTGAGAAGGTTGTAGCAGGGCTAAAACTAGCCATGAAAGTCCTAGGAGCTAGCAAGGGTTACATTGCTATCGAGGACAACAAATCTAAAGCTATCGATGCTATCGAAGCCGCCCTTGGCAATGAAGAGAATCTAGCAGTTGCTGTGTTAAAGACGAAGTATCCTCAGGGGGATGAAAAATCTTTAATTTATGCAGTAACAGGCAAGAAAATCCCTGCAGGCAAACTACCGGCGAACGTTGGAGTCCTCGTCCAAAACGTTGGTACGATTTGTGCTGTCGTCGATGCCGTTTATTACGGAAAGCCTGTTTATGAACGCGTAGTCACGATTACTGGAAACGCTGTAAATTCTCCTAAGAATCTCTTAGTTCGTGTAGGTACTAGAATTAAAGACATCGTTGAATATAGCGGTGGTTACTCAACAGTTCCTGGTAAGATCCTGTTCGGTGGACCTATGATGGGTATCGCTCAATACACGGATGAAGCAGTTACTGATAAGAGAAATAATGGTATCGTCGTTCTAACCGAAGAAGAAGCGAAACCCGCGGAAGTTTATCCTTGCATTCGCTGTGGAGAATGCGTAGAAAAATGTCCAATGCAGTTAGAACCTCTTTATTTAGAAAAAGCATCTTCTAGTGAGAATTGGGATGTCGCTCGTGATTATTATGTAACACAATGTATCGAGTGTGGCTTATGTTCTTATGTCTGTCCATCTAAACGCCCATTAGCGGAATATATCCGTTATGGTAAGCGTACAGTGATGGCTCAAGACAGAGCAGCAGCTGAGCAAGCTAAAGCTGAACAAGCTAAAGAAGAGAAGTAGGAGGTATAAAGTGGAAGCAAATACGAACGAGAGAGATTTACTACTTCACGTAGGTTCTTCTCCTCACGTCCGCACAAGTAACTCAACCCAGCATATCATGCTAACTGTTATTATCGCACTAATTCCAGCAATAGTCGCATCCTTCATCTTCTTTGGTATTGATGCCCTCATTGTTATACTCGTAGCGGTTTTAACTTGTGTGGTCGCAGAAGCTGTCATGCAAAAAGTCCTGAAGCAACCTCTTCGCATCGGAGATATGTCCGCGGTTGTCACAGGTATCTTAATTGCCTTCAACGTTCCTTCAACTATGCCTCTATGGATGGTGGTATTCGCATCGATTTTTGCCATCGTTGTAGTTAAGGAAATGTTTGGTGGTATCGGAAATAACTTTATTAACCCCGCATTAGCAGCCAGAGCGGTACTACTTGCCTCATGGCCTGCACAAATGGGTACATACGTTCAACCTTACACGCTGGATGCAGTAACAAGTGGAACTCCGCTTGCAAACCCAGCAAATGCTAACTTAATGGATCTATTCATCGGTTCAGTTCCGGGAACACTTGGTGAAGTTTCAGCAGTGGCTTTATTGGTAGGTGCACTAATCCTCCTATGGAGGGGAGTTATCAAACTCAGAATTCCACTAGCTATGTTAGCTGCTTTCGCCGTAGGCTTCCTCGTGTTCAATGCAATCGAACTAAGCCTGAATGAAGTTGCCCTTGGCGATGCATTCTCTGAAACTGTAGGTATTCTTCCTGCTCACCTTCTGTCAGGTGGTCTACTCTTAGGTGCCATCTTTATGGCCACGGATTATGCTTCATCACCAATTACTTCTAAAGGTCAGTTGATCTTTGGTATCGGTGCAGGCTTGCTAGTCGCTTTATTCCGTGTCTTTGGACAGAATCCTGAAGGCGTATCCTACGCAATTCTAATCATGAATGTTTGTACACCACTGATCGACAAGTATGTCAAAGAAAGACCGTTTGGAGGTGTTCAATAATGAAAAAGACAGTTGAATTAGCTGTTAAGCTATTTGTTATTACTGCTGTTGTTGCTGCGGTACTTGCCTTTATCAACTCACAGACTGCTCCAATCATTGCAGAAAGACAACTCGAACAAACCCAAGAAGCTTTCGGTGCCGTTTATCCTGACGCTGAGTTTACAGCAGTTGAGGATGAATCTCTCTTAGATGAGAATATCACCCAAATCGTTGAGGCAAATGTCAACGGTCAACAAGAAGGTTACGCTTTTGCTGTAAATTCTCCATCCGGTTATGGTGGTCCTGTCAACTTTGCTGTTGGTGTTAAAAATGATGGATCAGTCACTGGATTTGAAGTGTTAAGTCACAGCGAGACTCAGGGTTTTGGTGCAGCAGTAACAGAACCTTCCTATGCTGAAGGCGTTGCAAATGTGCTTCTAAATTCGCCTGTAGTAGCAAACGGTTCCGGTGGCACTGAGCACGAAATTCCGGCAATCACGGGAGCAACAGCAACCACGAAAGCAATGGAATCCGCTTTCAATATGGTTGTTGAAAAGTGGGCAGCACTTACCGGTAACACCGTAGATATGACTGACGTTCCTGAAGTTGAAGAACCAGAAGAAGTAGCAAAGCTTGAAGAAGTTTCCGAAGAAAGTTTAGCTGCATTCATCGGAGCTGATTCAGTAACAGCAGTCGCCGATGCACCAACGGATGATATCATCCAAGGTGTGTACGAAGTTACTGGAGGAGATGTGGAAGGTCACTTATTCCATGCAGTGTCTCCAGACGGTTACGCTGGCCCGGTCGAATTCGTAGTTGGTGTTGCTGAAGACGGAGCAATAAACTACTTTACCGTAGTAAATCATGGAGAAACACCTGGATTTGGTGGAGCAGTTGAAGAACCTGATTACGCAACGACACTTACTTCTTCGACTATTGATGCACCTGAAACGGCTATCTCCGGGGCAACAGCAACCTCTACTGCGATGCAAGAAGCATTTGAGGCTGTCAAAGCAGCTTATGATGGATTGAAATAGGAGGGAAAAATGAAAAAATCATCAATTTTCACCGACGGTATATTCCGTAATAACCCTGCCCTGGTTCAATTAATCGGTTTATGTTCCGTCCTTGGCGTTTCGAACACGGTTCAAGGTGCATTCGGAATGGGCATGGCTGTTATTTTCGTACTAACCGCTTCTAACGTCGTAATCTCGTTACTTCGTAACTTTATCCCTGATGAAATTCGTATTCCGGCTTTCATCGTCGTTATCGCAGGATTCGTTACCATTCTAGAGATGGTCTTAGAAGCTTACTTACCAGATCTATATAACTTGCTGGGTATCTTCCTCCCACTGATCGTAGTTAACTGTATTATCCTCGGTCGCGCAGAAGCATTCGCCAGCAAAAACGGCATTGTCGATTCAATCATCGATGGTTTAGGTAACGGCTTAGGTTACACTTGGGTCATAACCGGCATTGCTGTTATCCGTGAACTGTTAGGTACCGGAGCACTTCTAGGAAATCAGATTATTCCTGAAGAGTTTGCGATTCCTTTCTTCCAACAAGTACCTTCATCATTCATGGTGCTTGGCTTCTTCATTGCCGCATCGAATACAATTCGACTTGCTAAGAAGAGAAAACAGCTCACTCCTCATGTTACAGAAACTAAAGCTGTAGGAGGTGTAAGATAATGTCAAATATTTTCTCAATCATATTTGCTACCATATTTGTTAACAACTACGTATTCGCACAATTCCTAGGTATCTGTCCTACGATTGGTGTTACGAATAAAGTAGAAACTTCTATGGGTATGGGTGCTGCGGTTACTTTCGTTATCGTTATTGCATCCGCTATCACTTGGTTCGTCGAACTCTTGTTACAACAGTTTGGCATTCCTTACTTACGCACCATTGCCTTCATCCTAGTTATCGCAGCTCTAGTGCAAATGGTCGAAATGTTCATGAAAAAATCTACACCAGGTTTGTATCAAGCGTTAGGTATCTACCTACCATTGATTACAACCAACTGTATCGTTCTTGGTGTAGCTATCGTAAATATTGAAGCAGGTTACACCTTGCTTGAAACCGTAGCTAGCGGTCTGGCAGCATCTTTAGGTTTCTGGATGGCCATCGTTCTTCTAGCTGCTATCCGCGAATCTTATGATGTTAAAGAGATGCCTGCAGCCTTCAGAAACGTGCCAATGGCATTGATCTCTTTAGGTTTAATGTCCATCGCTTTCTCTGGTTTCGCCGGAATGTTTAGTTAGGAGGAAATGAATGGGTGAAATATTAACACCTGTAGTCGTTCTTTCAGCTATGGGAATCGCCATCGCAGTATTGCTTGGCGTAATCAGTAAATTAACCTACGTCCCTGTAGATCCTAAGATTGCTATGGTCGAGGAAGCTCTACCTGGTATCAACTGTGGTGCCTGCGGTTACCCTGGATGTGCAGGTTGTGCAGCTGCGATTGCTAATGAAGAAGCTCCAGTCAACGCGTGTGTTGTTGGTGGTGATCAAACAGCAGAAATCGTAGCAGACATCATGGGCAAAACAGCCTCTGGCGGTGAAAAGTATGTTGCTTCCGTCAAATGCCAAGGCGACTGCCACCATACTCGTGAACTATTCGAGTACGACGGCGTCAAGTCCTGTACAGTCATGACGTACACCTTTGGCGGTAATAAATCATGTAACTATGGTTGCTTAGGCTGTGGAGACTGCTTCGACGTCTGTGACTTCGATGCCATCCGCATCGTTGACGACGTAGCTGTCATCGACAAAGACAAGTGTACACAATGTATGAAGTGTATCGAAGTTTGTCCTAAGAAAATTATCGAGCTTGTTCCTTATAGTGCACCAGCTCAAGTTAAATGTAAGAACCCAGAGATGGGTAAGGCTGTTAGCAGTAACTGTACGATCGGTTGTATCGGTTGTACGCTTTGTGTCAAGCTAGCACCTAATGAATTTGCTATGGATGGCAAATTAGCTTACGCTACATACCACCCAGACTACGACGTAGAAAAGGCACAAGCTGCCGCTGCTAAGTGTCCTGCTAAGTGTATCGTGATGAACGATGCCCTTGCAGCACCAGTTGTGGAAGAAGAAAAAGAAGTAGTTGAAGCTTAGTTATCAAAGTTTAATCACCAGACCCCGGCTATAACAAGCCGGGGTCTTTGTGTTATGAATTAGCGCTTATTTATTTCTATTTTGCAAAAATACAATTGTTATACAATCTAATCTAGTAAATAATTATTAATTGATGAAATAAATGTATCATAGTTGTAAGGTCGAATTATTGGCTGATGAGGTATCTTTGTTATAGAGGGGAGGTGCAGTTCCCCTTTCACAGATGTTTGAAGGTGTCACTGGACGCTCTAGTGATGAATATTATAAC
>CAYMYX010000004.1:60351-69806 GCA_964394795.1 uncultured Peptoniphilaceae bacterium | reverse complement strand
TGTCGTCAAAGAGTTGGCGAATATCGTAGTCCTCACTCTGGGAAGCAGCCATGAAGTTGAAGTGGAGCGGAACATCAAAAAGGTCTACGTTGTAGGCAGTTTCATGGAGATAATGCTGGATGGTGTTGTCATCGTTGTTCCAGTATTCACCGACAAAGTAAAAGTCTGGATGGTTCTCAATAATATGTTCGGAAAGATGGTCTATAAAACCGAAGGAAATGTGCTTAATGGCATCATAGCGGAAGCCGTCATAGCCTAATTCATTAATCATGAAGTCAGCTACGCGAATGAGTTCTGCTTCGACATCGGGGTGGGCGTGGTCAATGTCCGCATTCATCAAAAAGTCATAATTTCCTTTTTCGTCATCGGTCTCGTTTGACCAATACTTGTTTTCCCCCATGATACGGAAGATTGCTTTCGTATCCGTTTGAAAGTCGAAATCCACTCCAGTGAAGTGGGTATGGTCCCAAATGAAATCGGAATACTTCCCTTGTCTTCCCGGGAAGGTAAACTTGGTCCACCCCTCGATATCGTGGGGTTCACTCACCTCTGTGGTCCGGTCATTTTGATCGACCATAACCGCTTGGAAAATCTCGGTCTCGTCCGCTCCACCTTTATGGTTGAAAACCATGTCGGCGTAAACTTCCATCCCGTTATCGTGGATAACCTTGATAAGATTCTCTAATTCTTCCCGTGTACCGTATTTAGTTCTTACCGTCCCTTTTTGGTCGAATTCGCCCAAGTCCCAGTAATCATAGGACCCGTAACCAACATCATTCTCCGAGGTTCCTTTGTGGGCGGGGGGTAACCAAATTGCGGTAATTCCTAAGCTTGATAGGAAAGGAATCATCTCCGCAAATCGATTGTAAAATTGGCCGTCACCTGAGGAATCCCAATGGAAGGCTTGCATCATTACGCCGTTTTTCATAGTTTCTCCTTTTTAATAACATTAACTACTTAAAAATTGGCAACAAAAACGTGCCATCTGGGATTCGAACCCAGGCCCTTCAGTTCCGGAGACTGACGCGCTTCCCCTGCGCTAATGGCACTAATAGATTGATGTTAACACAAATCGAGTCTTGAGAAAAGGGAAGTTCAAACTTCGAAGCTCCTTGAACTTCCCTCCTCCGGACTCATTATTTCAGAACTTTGCTCTATTTCGTCGTACCTTCATGGACGATAGGCATCGTCTTCGTTTCTAAATATTCTTCCAGGCCTTCTACGCCGCCTTCTCTGCCGTTACCACTCATCTTGTAACCGCCGAAAGGCACGCCCGCTGGAGGATTGGCATCGTTAACCGTTACCGTACCGGACTTGACTTCTTTGGCTACACGGTAAGCCTCTTCGGGTTCCCCGAATACTGCACCGGATAGGCCGTAGATGACATCATTTGCCGTCTTGATAGCCTCTTCAACGCTGTCAACATAGATGACGGAAAGTACCGGCCCGAAGATTTCCTCTTGGGCAATCTCAGAACTGTTATCCACGTCAGCAAAGACGATTGGATGAACGAAATAACCCTTCTCAGGTAAGTCTTGCTCGTTCTCGATAAGGACTCTTGCCTCGTTCCTTCCCTTTTCAATATACTTGGTTACCTTGTCGTATTGCTTTTGGGAAGATAGCGGACCAACCTTTGTTTCGGGATCTTCCGGCATACCGACCTTGTAATAGTCAAATAGCTCAATCAATTTTTCTTCAAATTGGTCTTTAATATCGTTCAGGACAATTGCCCTTGACCAAGCCGAACAGGTTTGACCAGTGTTGTTAAAGATGGTGCCAAGCATTGCCTTGATACCTTCTTCTAAATAATTTTCATCTAAGAAGATGGCTGGTGACTTGCCGCCTAATTCCAAAGCCGTTCTCTTAACACTCTCGATGGCCAACTTAGCCACTTCGATGCCGCCCTTGGTCGAACCGGTGAAGGATACAAGGTCAACTTCAGGGTTTGTTGCAATGGCGTTTCCGACCTCCGAGCCTTGGCCTGTAACTAGATTCAATACGCCTTTTGGTAAGCCAGCTTTTTCCAAGCCATCCACCACGTAGTAGGCAACCAATGGGGTTTGCTTACTCGGTTTTAATACGATGGCATTTCCCGTCAGGATAGCAAAGATAACCTTTTGAATAATCTGTCCCAAAGGATAGTTCCATGGTGTAATGGCACCAACGACACCGATCGGTTCCTTACGGATGATCGTATTCTTCTCTTTTCGCTCATATTCATAGTCCTGAGCAATCTCAATATAGCGCTCGATGCGGTCAATTTGATTACCCAACTGGACTTTCTTGGTAAACTCAAGAGGAGAGCCCAACTCCTTGCTGATGCATTCGGTAATCTCGTCTTCGTTTTCCTTGAGGTAGTCGTGGAACTTTTCAATAATTTCCACGCGTTCTTCCAAGGTCGTATGCTTGAAGCTCTCAAAAGCTTCACGAGCCGCCTTAGCCGCTTTCTCTACATCCTTCTCATTTCCTCGAGGAACTTTAGCAATCACTTCTTCCGTTGCTGGATTGATGATCTCAATAAATTCCCCAGAGTCAGAATCCACATATTCTCCATTGATATACAGTTTTTCGAAGTTCATAATCGCTCCTATCTATTCGGCTTCCTTGAAGCTCATTAATTGGGGCCATGTTCATGCCCCCCACTTTCCTTGGTTCAAATCGTCTCTTTAAAGATACCCTAATTTCTCCCTATATAAATCTGGAGCAAAATTTGTCCTAGGAGATTAAATACATGGCCCGGCTAATAGAAAAGAGCTTTGGGTATAAAAGAAACGTCCACCAGATTGAATAAATTAAAGATTGGAGACAACAATGAAAAAAGTTGGTATTTTTATCGAAGACATTTTTGATGAGCAAGAGCTCATTTACCCTTACCACCGCCTACGAGAAGACTACGAGGTCATCCTAATTGGAACCGAAGCGGGCAAGGAATACAAGGCGAAAGAAGGCTTCAAGCTGAAGAGCGATGTTGCCTCAGAAGAAGTAAATGCGGAAGAATTAGCCGGCGTCTTTATCCCCGGTGGCTACTCCCCGGATAAGATGCGTCGTAGCGAAGCTACCCGCAACATCGTCAAGACCCTCCACGAAGCTGGTAAGCCTGTTGCCGCAGTTTGCCACGCAGGATGGGTTCTGTCCTCTTCAATCGACTTAAATGGGTTAAAGATGACATCCACTCCGGCAATCAAAGACGACATGATTCATGCCGGCGCCAACTGGGTTGACGAAGAAACCGTAGTCGACAAAAACGTCTATACGGGCCGTAACCCGGACGACCTGCCATCCCTCATGAAGGCCTTCTTAAAGGGACTTGAAGAAGCTTAAAAATCCGTACTCAAAAAGGAAGGGTTGCCCCTTCCTTTTATTTTGCCTAAATACCCAGAATTTCCACCTCGTGGCCAAAGTCAATATAGGCCGGTCCGACCTTACAGGTGTACGCCCTGGCTTGGACTCCGGCATCCACCACCTCATAAAAGGTTTTGGCAAACAAGGGGTCCCGCTCATGGTAGGGCCTAAAGGACGTTACGTCTTCCCGTTGAATGAGGAAGAGGGCCATTGCCTCGTTTCCCTCCTCCACCAACTGCTTCAAGCTCAAGAGGTGTTTCGTTCCCCGCGTCGTCGGCGCATCGGGAAAGGCAGCCAGGCCATCCCCCAGCAACAGATCCACCCCCTTCACTTCCACATAGAGCTTTCTTCCGCCCAGTTCAACAACCATGTCTAGGCGGGAATCGCCTACGGTAACCTCTCGTCTAACTCCAGTCGCCTCTTCATAGGACCGAATCTGCCCTTCCAAGAAAGCATCTTCCACCACCTTGTTGGGCACCTGAGAATCCAAGTTAACGATGGTGTCCTCATACTCCACGGCAATCAAATCATATTTAGTTTTACGATTCGGATTAAGAGCTTCCATGATGTAGCAAGTTCTTCCCGGCACCAAGAGCTCCGTCATGCGGCCGGTGTTCTTCACGTGGCAAACCACCACCTCACTATGGATTTGAACCTCCGCAATGAAGCGATTTGGTCTCGCTAGAAAGATGCCTTGATGGAATATCCCTGGATATTGATACATGCTTTCTCCTTCTTTTCCTATACTTATCTTATCAAAAAGAGTAGGCAAACAAAAAGGACCGCACGAAATCGTGGCGGTCCCAAGAAATTGGTTAGTATTTACTAAACTTCAACCCTTAGCGTTGTACGCGGCCGGAAGCATCGCCTCCAACCAGGTTTTCCACTTCCTTACGACTCATGTGGTTGAAGTCTCCCTTGATAGTGTGCTTCAAGGCGGATGCTGCTACGCCAAATTCGAGCGCTTCTTGAGGAGTCTTACCATCCAATAGGCCACAGATGGCACCAGCGGCAAAGGAGTCGCCACCACCAACGCGGTCGACGATGCGTACATCGTACTTCTTAGAGTGGTAGAATTCCTTACCATCATAGATTGCAGCAGACCAGCCGTTGTCTGAGGCGGAGTAAGATTCCCTCAGGCTCGTTGCCACAAGTTTAAAGTCAAATTCTTCCATCATCTGTTTGAGGACAGTTTCGTAGCTTTCTACATCAAGTTCGCCACTTTCCACGTCCAAACCTTCTGGGGTGAATCCTAAAGATAAAGAAGCATCTTCTTCGTTACCGATACAAACGTCGACGTATTCCATCAAAGGGCGCATGGTTGCTTGGGCTTCTTCCGGTGTCCACATGGTCGCTCTATAGTTGAGGTCGATTGAGGTGGTCGCGCCGGCTTCCTTCGCTGCCTTCATCGCCGCTAAGGTAATTTCTGCTCCCTTTTTAGAAAGGGCTGGAGTGATACCTGAAGTATGGAACCAAGCGCAGTCCTTGAAGATTTCTTCAAAGTCGAAGTCGGAAACATCCGCCTCAGCGATAGCGGAATTAGATCGGTCGTAGATAACCTTGGAAGGGCGCATGGAAGCACCAACTTCGGAGAAGTAGATGCCGACGCGGTCGCCACCGCGAGCAACGTGATCTGTATTGACACCATAACGACGGAGTTCGTTCACCGCAGCCTGACCGATTTCGTGCTTTGGTAACTTGGTTACATAATAAGCATCAAAACCATAATTCGCTAAGCTCACTGCAACATTGGCTTCGCCACCACCGTAAACGATATCGAAAGAATTTGCTTGGACGAAACGCTCATGTCCCGGTGGTGTTAATCTCAGCATGATTTCACCTAACGTAACGATTTTCTTACTCATTATTCCTTGCCTCCTTGACTGCTTGAACGAACTTCTCTGCCTTCTCAACAATTTCATCGTGGCTACCCTTGACCAAAGCCGAACCAACGCCAATGGCGAACGCACCGTTAGCAAACCATTGGTCAACGTTATCTAAGCTGACCCCGCCCGTAGGCATGATGTTCACATGAGGTAGTGGTGCCAAGATATCCTTAAAGTACTTCGGACCGACAAGGGATCCAGGGAAGACTTTAATGACATCTACGCCAAACTTCAAGGCTTCAACCATCTCGGTTGGTGTAATACAACCGGGCATGTAAGGGATTTGGTAGAGGTTACACAGCTTCGCCACTTCCTCGTCGAAAGCAGGCGACACGATAAACTTCGCTCCGTTCATAATCGCTAAACGAGCAGTAACCGGATCCAGCACAGTTCCTGCACCAAGCAGCGCACTGTCACCAAGTTCGTCGTTGAGAGAACGGAGGACATCAACCGCATTAGGAACCGTAAAGGTTACTTCTATGCATTCAACGCCACCGGCAATGCAAGCCTTGGAATAGGCAAGACCTTGCTCTTTATCTTTGCCGCGAACAACAGCAACAATGCCTTGCTCATGGATTTTTCTAAGTGTTTCCTGTTTGGACATTCTTACTCCTTTGCTTACCAACTAGTCGTCGATATCGCCGGCTAGCCTTCTTACTTCATTCCAAATATTTTCATCCACAGGGATGCCGTTCTCCAAGTTATCCTGCTCCCGCTTGTTCATGCCCTCACCGGGATACGTTGGTGGGCGCTTGGCGTCAATCGGGTTAGCGGAATGAACCTTGTTCTTCACGTCTTCAATCGTCTGCTCATAATCTTCCTCGCCAATCATTGGGGAAGGGTCAAAAGCGATGAAGATTTGCGCACAGGACGTGCAGTTTCCACGGTTTTCTTCATCCATATGGACACCTGCTTTTCCGTTGGATAGCAGAGCAGCCATCAAATCCAGCGCTATCGCTAAACCAGACCCCTTCCAATAACCAATCGGAAGAACTCGTTTCGTTGCCTCAATTTCCGCGGGATCCGTTGTCAATTCACCATCCTCGTTATAGCCACCTTCAAAAGGAAGTTGCTCGCCCAGAAGACGGGTTGTTTGCAGTTTGCCGTAGGAATAGAGGGCCATAGCCATATCCAACAGTATTGGGCCATTCTTGGAAGGAATCGCGATACCCATCGGATTGTTGCCGATCGAGGCTTCGTCTGACCCCCAAACCGGCATGACCGATTCTACGTTGGTCCAGGCCATCCCGATTAAGCCCTCATCAGCGATCATCTCCGCGTAACTTCCGCCTCTCATCCAGTGGGTCGTGTTGCGGACAGACACCATACCGATTCCGAACTCTTTCGCCAACTTAGCTGCTTCCTTGGCCGCTTCCATCGCGTTGAGGATACCAAAGCCGAGATTACCATCATAGTTCTTGATGGCTCCCTTTTCCGCGATAAGCTCCATCTTTCCCTTCGGATCGACATAACCCTTATCCACGAAGTCGATGAGGCGGGCTACGCGGTTTAAGCCGTGGGAGTAAACTCCCTTCAGCGAACTCGTCGCGTAAACCTCACTCATGACCTTAGCTTGCTCCTCATCGGCACCGCCGGCTTGGAGCGCTCTTACAATAACATCTCTCATTTCGTCGAACTGTACTCTCATGTTGACCTCCCTTTGAATTTAATCATACTTTGGTAGATTGCTTCTGCCTCTGTTTCATTCCAGGCGTACATAAAAGGATAGTTGAGGATCGTCGGATCGTAGGGTAAGCCCAAAAGTTCCTTTGCAAAGGCCATCCCCGCGATTTCCCCCGGACAGATAAAGTGGCTTTTCCGGATCCATGGCCCAAGGGAGAAGAGGTCCACCTTCACCGTATTGGTATACAGATCTGGCTTTTCCCCCTCCACCACATGGAAGAGTTCATGGGCAAGGACGATATCCTCAAGTTGCCTATTAGTAATCTGGTCAAGACCATTGGTTTCGAGCAATTCAGCCACCTTCTTCACGTTATCTCCGTAGATGACAATCCGATTGGGCTCCTCAAAGTAGGCCATAGTGATGTATTGCATCGCATTGTTCTCACCCTTGCGTTCCAGAATGAGCCCTTTTTGGCGAATGATCCCTAAAGGGGAAGCTTCAGGGAATTCGCTACGCATCTTACGCGCTTCAGTTTGGCCAACCTCGATGGACCGAGCAATCAGCTCAGGACGGAAGTCCTCCGCTATCTTGCCCGATATGGGGTCTTGCTGGATATGGTAATAGGCTAAATCCTCAGACAGGCTAGGGATTAGGTTCTTCATTTTTTCTCGGAAAGTAGTCACGATAATTTCCCTCTATTCAAGCTCGTCTTGTCTTCTTCATACCCTCTTCAGACAGACTAGAGGTCGTTTTTCGCTCCGATGACAATCATTTGCTCGTTACCTTGTCGCAAGGTCAATTCAGAATCCATCAACATGTTGAGTTGGTTGATATCGCTCATGCCTTCGAAGTCGATGATACGACCGCCGATGCAGAGGTAGATATCCGGATTAAGCTTGATATCCGACTTGAAAACCGAAAGCTCATCCCACATTTGGCCGGCAGCAGACCGCGCTCCACCAGTCGTGGTTGCGAGTGCGTCACCGTCCTCTCTCTGTAACTTGACGAAGCCCTTGCGGTCTACGCCACGGATCTCCATCTTGGAGCCAACGGGACGACCAAATACGGCAAACTCTTCCGTTTGGGCAAGAAGTTCCACATTATCGGCGGTAACGCCCATGGACTTCGCTGCAATCTCTCCGGCCTCCTCAATATCGACTCGCTTGGAGATATCTTGGGTTGCAATCTCGGTTGAACCGGTGGCAATTGCCCTCACCTTAGAGGTCTGTTGATCAATCTCAATTTGAACCTCGACGGAATCCGCAGTAGCTCCGGACTTAATAACTGCATCCGTCGCTTCCTGACGAATTTCCGCAATATCCTGTGGAGTTGGTGAAGGGATGACCCGCTCGACGACATCGCGGACCATGGCCAAGGCAACACCGATAGAGGAAATAATCTCGGCTTGGTCAGCCAGCTGGTATTCAACACCCATCTTTTTAGCAGTAAATGGCAAGAGAACCTTTGCTCCACCGCCACCACCGACAATCGTTGTTTGGGATTGTTCAACGTGGTACTTATCTAATAAGTTTTCGATGACTTCGATGGTAATGTCAGCAGCCTTATCCAAGGTAGCGGTAGCCGCCTCTTCGCCAGTCATATTCAGGGCTTTCCCGAGAGCATCGAAAGCTTTCTTACAGGATTCGGGATAACCGTAAGAATAGTCGCCTTCTTCAATGATACCTAGTGCATTGGCCGCACAGGTCGTTGTCAACGCATAAAGTTGACCATCCCCACCGCGAACAGCTACATAATCTGAAGGGTCACCCTCTTTTGGTGAGATAAATTCGATGGTTACTTGACCTAATTTGGCAGGATCGGTAAAGGCAACATAATCTAAGTTAGCAATATGGCAAGACCGAGGTCCAACGTGAGTCACCTTGCTACCACCTGCGCGAATCATCGACCCGCCGGCAACACCAACCGTGTTCACGTCCATGGAAGAAACCATCGTCCGTTGTCCACCGACCGTCGCATAGTCGACCATAGGACGGCCGTTCTTGATTACACCGATATCTGTCGTTGTTCCACCAACTTCGAAGAAGACACCGTTAGAGACACGGAGATACATCAAAGCACCTACTGTAGATGCCGCAGGACCGGACAACATGGTTAGGACGGGACGCTTCCGCATCTCCTGAATATCCATAACACCACCGTCACCACGCATGATCATCAGTGGTGCTCCGATACCGGCTTCACGCACCGCTTGCTCGGTTGAGTCTGCGGTGCCAATCATCTTAGGCAAGATGGATCCATTCACCACAGCCGTTCTCGTTCTTCTGGTTAAACCATAAAGTTTGGAGATGTCAGAAGCGGCACAAACCACAATGCCTTTCTCTTCGCCAACTTCTTGAATTAAGCGCTCTTCTTTATCATCGTCGACACCGAACGTTTTCGATGCAGCAATTACGCTGCAACCTTCATTGATTAGCTCGTCGATTGCCCTCGATACCTGCTCCTTCGTGAAGTCATTTTGCGCAATGTAGCGATAACTTGAGACAATTTTCTTCTTGCCGGAGGCATCCACTGGGATATCCTTGATGTTTCCTTGAATCTTTGACAGGAAACCTGATACCACACCTTTGGCTACGCCGATGATG
>CAYMYX010000004.1:56818-60251 GCA_964394795.1 uncultured Peptoniphilaceae bacterium | reverse complement strand
CTACGCCGATGATGTCATAGGTCTCGTTATCAACGGCAACCGCCTTTGTATTAGTTCCACCTACGTCAATACCAACGCGTACTTGTCTTTTTGACATATTAACTCCTTATCCGAAAAATACGTAAACGAGGCCAAGGTTCACGGCTGTGATTAGCCATGCCCATATAACGCCCGTTTTCATGAAATCTTTAACGGAAACTTTCGAATAGTTAAGTGCCCAAAGATTCCAAGATTGAGTAGGACATGCTGATAGGTTCATCGCGATTGTTGGTGTGTACATTAAGGCAAAGAGGAAAGGAGTAGAGAAGTTTCCGATTGCATTGATAACACCGACCGTAGCTGCACCAGCACCAAATATCGTTAGCGGACCGCGGAATAAACCAAGGGGCGCAAGAATCATGAATACAACCGTTAAGCCAAATGTGGATTGGGGCAAGATACCGCCGAGAATGGGATCGAAGAAAGGTGCGGCAACGCCTGAGATTCTGTTGAACATGGGAAGGATGAAGAGGAAGCCCAATAGGGATGCGACGTCGATAACACCATCATAGAAGGTAGATGAAATCGTACGACTCATCTGCGTCCAAGAAAATTTTCCATCCGGGCCATGGAACTGGCGACACACCACCAAGCCATAAACCGCACCTACGATGAAAGCAGGGATGGTTTGCCAACCGAAAGCAATCGCAAGAACCGTTGGGATTACGGGAGTAATCAACGCCCAAGCTGGAACATATTCTTGGTCAGCTTCGTTCAGGACCGCCTTAGCTGCCCAAGCTTTTCTGCGACGTTTCTTTCCTAAAACAAACATATTGAAGAAGAGCATAAGACCCACACCGATTAGTTGGACAACTAAAGCAGGTAGAGCCCATTGGAAGTAAGCGCCGTCGTAAGCCATTTCAGGGAAGATGGCCTGCATCTGGCTGAACAGAACAGGGTTAAAGTACATACCGGCACCAACGCTCATGAGGTAAGACGTAACCGCCAAAGGTTTTGGTACGCCCAAACTCATCAGGATAGGCAGGATGATGACACCGATGGCGACAACTGCACCTGCACCGAAAGTTGCGGTAAAGATAACTGCCGTAACAATAGACAGTAGGACGGTAACGATCAAGGGGTTATCTCCACCAAGCTCGGTTACACTCTTAATCAACTTGGAAGCGATACCCGTATCAATCAGTACCCGACCAAACCAAGAACCGAATATGACGTTAACTGCGGTCGCGCCCCAGCTCTCCGGTCCACCTTGCAGGATGTTCGACATCGCATCATCCCAAGTTAATCTTCCGCCCACAATGGAAGCGGCCGTCCAAATGACTGCCATGATAAAGAAACCAATCATCAGGTTTCCACCCTTGGCGGCATAGACAGCAAGTCCGATGTAGGAGATCAACAAGATGATGCCAATAAGTAGATCTTGCGACATATTTTCCTCCATAAATTTTTTACTTATAAAATAAGTAAGGATAACGTTTTTTCAGCGCGTTAGTTTCTATTTATGAAACTTTAAAACCACTTACTGAAACTTTCTCCATTCTAACGAAAGAAAAACCCTTTGTCGAAAGAAAAACCCTTTGTCAACCGATTGGATCTACTTTATGAATAATCTTTAACACGAATATTTGGTACACTTAAAGTCAACCATTTACGTTAGTGATGTATTTCACACGCCTTGTTATAAACTGTTATAATGATTTTGTCTTAGTGAAGAATAAACGAAGCTTACCTCGTTCATCACTAATAGCAATGATAGATAGAAGGTACAAGAATGAAACTTTTCAACCAATCTCTGCAGCGGGTTTTTCTGATTCTTGAGATTTTAGCCGATTATCCTGATGGCTTGCTTCTCACGGAACTCAGCGAGAAAACTCAGATACATAAGTCCACTATGCACCGCTTTATCAGCGATCTAATGGAGCTGGGTTACGTAAGCCAGTTGGCAGACCGCCGCTACATCCTGACCTATAAGCTCTTTATGCTAGGTTCTAGCAAGTTAAAGGCTTTGGACATCCAAAAAATTGCCCGCCCCATCTTGGCCAAATTATCCCAAGACGTCAACGAAGTGATTCACTTGATTGTTTCGGACCTCCCCAACATCGTCTATATCGACAAGATTGAGAATACGGATAACGCTATCACCATGGGCTCTTACATCGGCAAAAGGAGTCCCATGATTTACACCGCTTCCGGTAAAGCTCTCCTCGCTGATCTAGATAACAGCCTCATCGAAAAAATCTGGTCAACGACTAACCAAGGACCATTAACGCCAAACAGTATTAAGACTCTTGATGAATTGATGATTCAAATTAATGAGACGAGGAGAACCCGCATCTCCATCGATAACGAAGAAAACGAAGAGAACCTCTACTGCGTTTCCACTACCATTCGGGACCACACCAACAGTGCCGTTGCCGCCATCTCCATCTCCGGCCCCGTTTTCCGAATGAAAGCTAAGACCGGACCTGAAATGAACGAGAAACTGCTTCAAGCATCGAGTGAAATCTCCCAAACCCTTGGCGGCCAATTAGGCTAACCAAACAACCCAATTCTTTTCAGAAAGTATGAGGAAGAACCTTTGAAACTATCCCAATCAAGGCTATTACGCTACTACCTGATTACCTTTGTCATCGTAGCGGCTTACTTAGCCTTTTTCTTTTTTGTCGAATCCCTGGAATTGGATTACCACTATCTTCATCACCCCCTAGATGATCTGATTCCTTTCCATGAACTTGCCTTTATTCCCTATGCTTCATGGTTTATCTACATCTCCTTCACCCTGCTTGTCTTTGCTCATCTCGACCCGGACAAATACCTCCCCCTCCTCGCCTTAATTTTTGGAGGGATGACCATCTGCTTGTTCATCAACATTTTATATCCGACGGCGGTGAATCTTCGCCCCGAGGTTTTGCCTAGAGACAACATCCTCACCGATATGGTCAGACAGCTCCATGTCATCGATACACCGACCAATGTCTGTCCCAGTATCCATGCCTATGCCACCATCATCTGCCACCTTGCCCTAACCCAGATATCCAGTCTGCGAAAGAAACCTGTCCTTCAAGTAGTTTCCTGGCTTCTTTGCATCAGCATCTGTTTATCCATCGTCTTCCTGAAGCAGCACTCGGTCATTGACTTGTTCTGGGGAGCTGTTGTGGCAGTCCTCTTCTGGTTTATCTTCAGATATTTTTACAATAAGTCGTCCAATACCGTATCCAAATAAAAGAAGGTGGTGTTGAAAAAGTGGGGCCTGGTGGCCCTGCTTTTTTGATGTAGTTTTGGGGTTCAGGTGGATGGCCCACGTATTTGCTTGGGTTTGTACCGAATTGGAAAATCTAAAAGGGAATTTATACCAAAAAGAGGAAATTGAGATTTGGTATATGGTAACCGAGGCTCAAATTATACCAAAGGAAAGAAAATGAGATTTGGTATA
>CAYMYX010000004.1:38722-56718 GCA_964394795.1 uncultured Peptoniphilaceae bacterium | reverse complement strand
AAAATGAGATTTGGTATATAAGGCATAGTGGTAGCCACGCAAAAACAGAAAATCGGAATTCTGTAGGTTATCACTACAAAATAAAGGGGCTGTATTGAAAAAAAGATCGTATAAAACAAAGAAGGACCTGGCAAATTGCCAAGTCCTCTATGTTGTTTATTCTATTGTCAACACTTATCTGTCACGATCGTTTTCGTCGCGGAGGGAACCTGGATCGATTCGATCTTCAAAGTCGCCTCTGTTTTCAGCGAAATCCCCACGGTCGACAGGATCATTGAGGTGTTGGAAGTCTCTGTTGACTTCTCTCTCGTCAACGAAACCAACTTCTTCCCTATCGACTTCTCTATCGACGTACTCTTGAGGCTCGTGGCCTTGTTGAAGCACTTGGTCTTCCAGAGGATTTTGATCTCTGCGTCGAGGCTGCCCCATTGGGTCATGGAAGTTTCGGTCATCTACGGTTTCGTTGTCCGCAAAGAACTCTTCTTCTTCGTTATCTCTATAGGTTCTGTCCCGTGTTGGATCTCGGTCAAGGTTAACATCTTCCTCGTCAGCATAGGTGAGGTACTTGTCATCGACGAAAACTCCAGCATTAGAAACGGAAGTTCTTTCCTCTACTGCTTCTTCGGTTGCCCGTCTTGCCTCTGGATGATCAACGTGATCTTCGATTGGGAATTCTCTTTCCTCGTTGGTCAAGTCTCTTTGATCATGAGTCAGGTCCCTATCCTCATGGGTCAAATCGCGGTCGTCATGAGTGATGTCTCTGTCTTCGTAAGTCAAATCCCGCTCATCTTGAGTTAGGTCTCTGTCTTCGTAAGTTAGGTCTCTCTCATCTTGAGTTAGGTCTCTGTTCTCAAAAGTTAGGTCTCTCTCGTCACGAGTTAAATCACGATCTTCCAGGAGGTTTTCGTCCAACAAGTCGTGGCCTTCTCTCACTTCTTCTTCCGGAGTGATTGGTTGTCCTGTGCGCTCATCGAAGACCATCTTGCTTTCGTCATACTCTCTGCCACGAAGATCATGTGGGTCACCATGTTGCAGATCTTCCATCTTTTCTGCAGCATCAGCTCTTACCCCGCCCATGGTCATCGGTTGACCTGTGCGTTCATCATAGACGATTTCTTCTTCATTACCGAAACGTCTATCGTTATTAAAGCGTTCTTCGTTACCGAAGCGACCTTCATTATCAAAGTGTTCTTCATCGCGGAAGCGGCCTTCATTAGTGAAACGCTCTTCGTTGCCCACATTTTCACCAATGCCGAAGTTGTTTTCATCCTCGAAGTGGCCTTCACGGTGAACAACTAGGACGTATTGGTCATTGTGGACAGCTTCTCTTGCTTGGTGCTTTACATAGTCATCCCAATCATACTTGTCAAATAAACGGTCCGTTGCATCTTTGCCTGTAAAGAAAGCGGCAAATTTGTCGAGTAACGATGGATCTCCGCTTTCAATTCGGACATCATAATAGTCATCAATGGTGCCGGTGGGTTCGTTAGCTGTAATAACCTCGAACTCCTGGTTGCTGTAGCCGGAGCTTCTAAGGCCATCGATACGGTGCTTCAGTTCTTCTACGGTGTTAAATACTTCAAATTTTCTCATCATATCCTCCCTTAAGTCGGTGTTGAGTAATAATGGAACGCATTTGATGTGGCAAGTCGCCACTTGTTTACCGTTTTTCTACCCCACAATGAAATTCCTTTGGTAACCAAAGGATAGCTAATCGGAATTATGAATCCCACTTCCGTCCTTATTTACTGTATTTTAAAATTACCCATTGAAGGGCTCAATAAGCAAAACAGCCGTAAAAACCATCGTTTTTGCGGCGGTCAAATATTAGCTATTTCGTTTATTCGCCGGTAGCGCGGACAAATTGGAAGTATGCACCGTTGTTCATATTGGCAACGTTCAAGGTTACGCTTCCGTCAGCTTGCTCGTTCATCAACCCGGAGTAGATAACCTGATGGGATCCCGTCAGCGTTTCCGCCTTATCTATAATTGTGCTTTCCATCTGACAATCGATGACGACATAGGAGTCGATATTTTCCAGTCTTTGGATGCCCAGATCTGCTTCGGTGATCGTTCCTTTTAATTCATCGTTGACTAGAAAGTCTACTGCTTCCTGCCCCTTAAGGACGCGATAAGTCCCAGCGTAGTAATAGTCATCCGTAACTTGCGGATCTCTGTACCAGATGTAGCTTCCGTCAGTATGGAACATCCACAGAGAATCGTCTGTCGTATTTCTGTAGTTGTACCCAGTGATGCCGTCCCCTTCACCAGATTCTTGGCCTCCGCAAGCGCTTAGGGGTTAGCATGCCGACGAGAAAAAGCAGGGATAAAATAACTTTCTTTTTCATAAGTACCTCCTGATTGGAATATGGCCCTCGTTATTCTATCCTATTGTACCCTTCATCTACTTGAACCTGTAACTATTTAGGCATAGCCCCATTTTTGAATAAGCGTACTTGTTTAAGAAAATCGAATTAGGTTATATTCAAACAAGTTAGACAAAGGAAACAAAATATTATTGATCCATGAAAGGAAGCACCATGTCAGAATTTGTAAAACTAATGCAAAACCGTAGATCCATCTATGATGTAGGAACCAACACCGATGTCACCGCCGAGGATGTCGCAGCAAGACTTAAGGAAATCGCGAAGGAAGTACCAAACGCCTTCGGCATTCAAACAACCCGCTATGTAGTAGTCTCCGGCGAGAAGAATAAAGAGCTGTGGACCTTGCTCCACGACACGCAAAAGAACGTGTTGAGCGAAGAAATGTATGAGCGGATGAAGAAACAGTTGGTGAATGGAAAGAATGGCCTGGGAACGGTTCTTCTATTTGAAAGCCGTGAAGCGGTTGAATCAATGCCCGCTAACGAAGTACGCCAAACTCTCTATAAGGAAAATAACCATGGAATCGCAGTTGCTGCGACGTGGTTAGCCCTCACCGAAATGGGCCTAGGCACCAATCTTCAACACTTCAATGTTGGTTACGACAAAGGTTTTGATAAGCCGATTCGTGAGCTCCTCGGGCTTCCTGATGATTACGAGATGCTGGCGCAGATGTACTTCGGATCCATCGAGACCCCAGCCGGTCCAAAGGAAACCATGCCTGTAGATGAGCAGGTTTTCTTGGTAGAATAATTAATAGCGTTCCAAGTTCAGCCTGGTTACAACTGGGCTGAACTTTTTATATTATAATCAAGTTGAGTAAACAGAAAAATATGAGAATAGAAGGGAAGAACTATGGAAGCTGCATACAAAAAACTGATACGCTACGCCAAGATAGATACCAAGGCTGATGAATCCAACGAAGCCTGCCCCTCCAGTCCCGGCCAATGGGAGCTCCTAAAGCTCCTAAAGGAAGAAATGGAGGCCTTGTCCCTTGAAGAAATCACCCTCGATGATAACGGCTACCTCTTCGGTAGCCTCCCCGCCAATGTGGACAAAGACGTCCCCGTGATTGGCTTTTTAGCCCACGTGGACACCGCTCTGGAAATGCCCGGCGCTTGCGATGCCCAAGTCCTCGACTACCAAGGAGGCGACATCGAATTGGGTAACGACGTCACCATGAAAGTGAGCAAGTTCCCTCTCCTCGAAGAGCTGGTAGGTGAGAAGTTGGTCGTTACCCAAGGAGACTCCCTGCTTGGTGCGGATAATAAGGCTGGCATCGCCAATATTCTGTCTGCCATCGAATATCTTCAGGACCACCCCGAGATTCCCCACGGCAAAATACGAGTAGGTTTTACGCCAGATGAGGAAATCGGTCGTGGTCCTAAGCTCTTCAACGTCGAACAGTTTGGCGCTGACTTTGCCTACACCATCGACGGCGGTGTCTTAGGCGAATTGGAATACGAAAGCTTCAATGCCGCAGCTGCAAAGATTCACATCAAGGGCGAATCCATCCACCCCGGAACCGCTAAAAACAAGATGGTCCATGCCGGTCAGTTGGCCATGGAACTCAATGCAATGCTCCCCGTCGGCCAACGCCCAGAGCTGACCGAAGGCTACGAAGGCTTTTTCATGATGACAGACATTCACGGCGGCGTCGCAGAGGCGGATATCTCCTACATCATCCGTGACCACGACAAAGAAAAGTTCGATGCAAAGAAAGAACTAATGAGAGATATTGTGGACTTCATGGTAAAAAAACACGGTGACCGTTTCACCTTGACCATCGAGGATTCCTACTATAACATGGCCGACATCATCAAGGACCACATGGAACTGGTGGACGCTGCAGCGAAGGCAATGGAAGACCTTGGTATCGAGCCACTTATCCAACCGATACGAGGCGGTACCGACGGATCCCAACTTTCCTACATGGGTTTGCCCTGTCCAAATATTTTCACCGGATCGACGAACCATCATGGTGCTTATGAGTTAGCGGTTGTTTCGTGGATGGATAAGGCGGTAGAGGTAATTGTGAAGATCGTTGAGTCCTTTGCAAAATAGGTACAAAAAAACGCCTAGCATGAAATCATGCTAAGCGTTTTTTAATGCGGGAAAAGGGAGTCGAACCCCCACGCCTCGCGGCGCTAGATCCTAAGTCTAGTGCGTCTGCCAATTCCGCCATTCCCGCAAAATGGGTGGATGAAGGGATTCGAACCCTCGATCTCCAGAGCCACAATCTGGCGCCCTAACCAACTAGGCCACACCCACCATCCTTATTGAGATACCATAGTATTCTACATGAAGGACTTCAACATGTCAAATAATCTTTAACTCGGTCTCTTTCTTGCGGATTGCAACTTCTAATGCAACACTCCATAGCTACTCCAAGTGTTATTGCTTCTCTAAGCATCTAATAGTCGATGCCGTTAACTCAGTCTCTTCCTCTCGACCAAAGGAGCTTTCCCCTCTTCCAAAGTGAGGATGGCATAGCTTTTGATCCCGTCGCCTCGTGGACGAAAAACCGCGCCAGGATTTAAGTACAAGACACCGTTCCTGATTCCACTCTCGAAGACGTGGGAGTGGCCGAACAAGGCAATCGAACAGCCCTTTTCTTTGGCAAACTTGGTCAGGTCTTCGAGGCGATTAGAGGCTGAAACAAGGTGACCGTGGGTCATATAGATGTTAAATCCATTTACCTCAACCACCCTCTCCTCAGGAGCATCTTCATCAAAACGATCATTATTTCCCAAAACGGCAAGGATGTTTCTCTGCGTGAGCATACTGAGGCGTTTGGCGTCCCTGGCGTGGTCCCCCAAATGCAAAATGATATCTATCCCTTTTGATTCATTGATCACTCGCTCCATCCCTGCTACATCGGTGTGAGTGTCCGAAAAAATGAGTACTCTAGTTTTCATGCTGATGCAACCTTTCCAGGAATGCTTCATAGGCTAACGCCCGGTGGGAAATCTTATTTTTCTCTTCCTTGGGAAGTTGGGCTAAGGTTTTTTCTCGGTCTGGTAGGTAAAAAATGGGGTCGTAACCGAAACCTTCACTGCCTCGTCTCTCGTTCATAAGTATACCATCAAGGCGACCTTCCACGTAATTGAGCTGTCCTTGGTGGTAGTAGCAGATGACGGTGGAAAAATGGGCTGTTCGCTCTTCTTGTGGAAATGCAGAAATAGCGTCAAGTAGTTTGTCTACATTATCAGCGTCACTGGCATGAAGTCCCGCATAGCGGCTGGAGTAGACGCCGGGTTTCCCATTCAAGATATCGACGAAGAGACCGGTGTCGTCCGAAAGGACGTAAGCTTTTGATAGGTCGACACCTTCATCTTCCAACTTTTGAACCAGCCCTTCCACTTTTAAGGCTGCATTTTCTTCAAGAGTTTGACCTGTTTCTTCAACGGCAAAATCGGTTAATTCAAAATCCGCCTTGGTCTTTACCTCAAATTCGTCCGTAGAGATTAAGGCTTCCAATTCTTTTAGCTTATTCACATTATCCGTGGAGAGGATAATCGTCTTCTTGTTTTGGGTCATCTTTCCCCCTTAGCTGCCGAGATACTGATTTAACCATTGGTCCAGTGCATCGCCTTCAATGAGTTCGATGCCGAGGTCAATCGCCTTTTGACGCTTGGATCCTGCCTTCTCGCCGGCAAGAACTAGGTCCGTTTGCTTGGATACGGAAGACTGGGCTTTACCGCCAAGCTTACGAATCGCCTCTTCAATTTCATCGCGGTTATAATTTTCGATGGAACCCGTAACGACGACTTTCTTGTCTGCTAAAGGCAAGTCGGCTAGATCTTCGGGCTGTAGAACTTCGGGCTCTTCGATATGGATCCCCTGCTCGAGTAGGTGGTCGATCGCCGAAATGATATGCTCATCGTGGAAAAAGTCCACGATATTGGTTGCGGTAATGCCACCGATGTCCGGGATCTGAACCAGGTCTTCAGCTTTGGCTTCCCTTAAAGCTTGGAAGGAACCAAAGGATTCCGCTAAATCCCTTGCCGTGGTTTTGCCCACTTCGGGTATGCCTATTGCATAGATGAAGGAAGCAAGGTCGGTCTCCTTGGACTTTGCGATTGCCTCCAACAAATTATTCGTCTTCTTTTCTTTAAAACCTTCAATGGCTAACAAGTCTTCGGGTTGCAAGCGGTAAAGGTCCGCCATTTCACGTAGCCCTTGAGCAATCAACTTACTGAGGGTCTTTTCGGATAGTCCTTCGATGTCCATGGCATCTCGAGATGCGTAATGGACTAATCTTGCATTAAGTTGAGGCAAGCAGGATAAGGAGTTAGGGCAATAGATGTGGACATTGGCGTAGACCAAATCCGTGTCGCAAGATGGGCAATGGGTTGGCTTTGGGATGGTCTGTGTTTCGAGGGTTTCGTCGTCTATGGCCCCCAAAATTTCGGGGATGACTTCATTGGACCTACGTAAAAGAACCCTGCCACCAATTTCTACCCCCTTACGCAAGATATCGTCATAATTATTCAGGGTTGCGCGAGAAATGGTTGCACCGGCGATGTCGACGGGATCGAGGATGGCCGTAGGTGTGACCTTGCCTGTTCTGCCCACATTCCATTCGACGTCGCGAAGGATGGTTGTTACTTCGTCGGCTTCGAACTTGTAGGCGAGGGCCCAGCGGGGGAACTTGGCGGTGAAGCCTAAGACTTCCCGAGTTCTCAGGTCGTTGATTTTGATAACAACTCCATCGGTGAGAAGGTCTAGGTCATGGCGCAGTTGATCCACTTCATGGAGAACGTCCATAATCTCGGCCACGGTTTTGCTCTCGCGGACGAATGGGTGAACCTTGAAGCGGTTTTCTTTGAGAAAGTCTAACATGGCCATGTGAGTTGAGTACAAATCCTCTTCGGTGTAGCCGACATTGTAAAGATAGCAGTCCAAGTGGCGCTCGCCGGTGATAGCGGGGTCTAGATTTCGGATTGCCCCCGCTGCTGCATTCCTGGCATTCTTAAGCGGAATCTCATGGGTTTCGTTGTAAGTCGCTAGGGCGCTTAAAGGCATCAAGGCTTCCCCTTGTACCTCAAGGACACCTTGGTAAGGAATGGTTATGGGGATAGACCGGATGGTCTTCACCTGGGCGGTGACATCTTCTCCGACGACCCCGTTACCTCGGGTTGCCGCCTTGGTCAGCCTTCCGTTTTCATAGGTTAGGTTGAGGCTCAGACCGTCAAACTTTAACTCACAGACGAAGCTGATCGGTGGAAGCGGTTTGTCCGGATTGTCTTGATTAAAGTCTTCGACGAGGCGCAAGGCCCGATTTGCCCATGCATGAACTTCTTCTTCCGACCGGCTCTTGTCCAAGGAGTACAGAGGGTTTCGATGGGCGTACTGGTCAAAAGCCGTTAAGATTTCGCCGCCAACCCGTTGAGTTGGGGAATCTTCCGCAATCTCACCCGTCTCTTTTTCCAAGGCAACCAGTTCATCGTATAAGGTATCGTATTCGATATCCGAAACTAGGGGTTCGTCTAATGTGTAATACCGATAGTTTAAGCGATTCAGTTCATCGATGAGTTGTCGCATGCGAATGGTCTTATCCATACAAGCCCTCTTCCTATCTACAGGCAGCGGGCAATCAGGAGCCGGCCGCCTAGTTTATTTTTTTCAAGGGAGCAATCGCTCCGTTTAATCTCTTTAAGCCCTTGCTGTCGAAGGCAACTACCAACTCGTCACCACTTTCATTGGCTGTCACGGAGACGACGGTACCCACACCAAACTTCCGGTGCTCCACCTTGTCCCCTGTTCGTAGGGGCGTCTTCAAGGTCTCCTCCTGCTTTTCCTTCTTCTCGGTCACCAAGCGGCGCATTCGCTCCCGTTGAGCGTCATATTGAGCTCGAATTTCCGGATTAGCAAAACCTTGCCTTCTCTGGTAGTTCTTATTGGAGTAGGACTTGGTTTCCACGGGCGAGTCGTCGCCAAAAGATACACCCATTTGGTATTCTTCATACGTCGCTTTGGGTTGCTCCCAAGCCACGGTATCTTCAAATTCGTCGATAAAGCGAGATGTTTTTTGGTTCATGGTCTGACCAAAGACTCGGCGGTGGAGGGCTTGGGTCATATAGAGTCTGTCCTCAGCCCGAGTCACCGCAACGTACATCAGGCGGCGCTCTTCTTCGATCTGTCCCTCTTCCATGGTCATGCGGCTGGGGAAAAGCCCATCCTCTAAACCGGTGAGGAAGACGATGGGGAACTCCAAACCTTTGGCGGAGTGGATGGTCATCAGACTCACTCCACTTCTTCCCTCTTCTGTTTTATCTAAATCGCTCATCAAGGAAATATTCTGGAGGTAAAGGAGGGCGCTCGCCTCTTCCTCATCCTCTTCGTATTGAGCAATCGCGTTGAAGAAGGCATCCACATTTTCCATCCGGGTCATATCTTCCACGGCTGTAGAGCTCTCCAACATTTTTCGGTAGCCCGATTCGGTATAAATCTGTTCGATAAAGGCCGAAATCGATCCATCTTTGGTTTCATCCAGGCCATCCATCAGGTCCGTAAACACCTTGAACTTATCCCGTTGAGCCTTGGGTAGGAGTTTGAGAATCTCCGGTTCCCGAAGGGCGTCGATTAATGACAGGCCATACGCCTCAGCCAAAGACTGGAGGCGGTCGACAGAGACTGCCCCGATTCCCCGCTTAGGTTGATTGACTATGCGACGGAAGGATTCATCATCGGTAGGATTGACAGCGAGGGTCATATAGGCAATCAAATCCTTAATCTCAGCTCGGTCGTAGAACTTCAGCCCACCGATGACCCGGTAAGGGACGCCTTCCTGAATCAGGGCCTCTTCAAAGGCTCTGGACTGGGCGTTTGTTCGATAGAGGATGGCCATCTCATCGAATCTTTTCCCCTTATACTTCTCCTGTTGGATCCAGTTGACCACCTGTTGAGCTTCCTCATATTCGTTGTTGAGGATTTTAAAGGAGACGTCATCGCCAGCGTGGCGGTCGGTCCACAGGTTCTTTTCCTTTCGGCTCTCATTATTGGCAATGAGGCGGTTGGCTGCGTTGAGGATCTTTTGGGTTGACCGGTAATTTTGCTCTAACTTGATGACCTTGGCATTAGGAAAGTCTTTCTCAAAGTTGAGGATGTTGTTGATGTCAGCACCCCGCCAGCCGTAGATGGACTGGTCGGCATCGCCTACCACAGTGACATTGCTGTCCTTGTTGCTAAGAGCAAGAATTAACTGGTACTGGGCGTGGTTCGTATCTTGGTACTCGTCGACGAAGACGTAATCAAATTGGTCCTTATACCTCTTCGCCACATCGGGGTGGTCATGGAGGAGGTCGATAGTTTTATTGATCAGGTCATCGAAATCCAAAGCGTTGTTCTTTTTCTTATCTGTCTCGTAACGCTTGTAGATATGAGCAATATCTTTGTCCCGATCGTAGTAGGCCGCTTGCTCCAGCGCTTCCCAGGTGTACCCTTTGTTCTTGTAATCGGAGATCCGGTTTAAGGCGGCTCCTGGAGTTAGGCTTTCATCGTTGATATTCAGGTCTTTCATGATTCGCTTGACCAGAGTCTTCTGGTCAGCCGAGTCATAAATAGTAAAGTTATTTTCGAAACCTAGGCGGTCGATGTCCCGCCTTAAAATTCGTGAGCAGATGGAGTGAAAGGTGCCTATCCACATGGCGTCGACGCTCTGTTGGAGCTCAGCGGCCACTCTGCTTTTCATCTCTTCCGCAGCTTTGTTGGTAAAGGTGAAGGCTAAGATTCGCCATGGGGCGACCTTCTCCTGTTGAATCAAGTAGGCAATTTTCGAGGTGAGGACGCGGGTCTTCCCCGACCCGGCTCCCGCCAATATTAATAGAGCACCGTCCTCGGAGAGGACGGCAGCTTTTTGTTCTTTATTTAAAGTAGAAAGATTCATTAACCCTCCTCTATAAGGACTTTCCTAAGAGGTTCTCCAGCTTCTTCCATGAAGTATTGACGAGGAGTTCTTCAGGAAAGCACAGCTCGTTAAGTAATTTTTTTGCTAAGGTGAAGTTGCCGACCGCATCCAACATATGGGCATCCGAATTGATAATAATCTGACAGCTATATTTTACGCAAAGCGGGAGGTAGGTCCTCATGTTCGCTTCGCAGTTTTTTCTCGCATTTTCAGGGCGAAGGGAAGAGTTATTCACCTCAATGGCGACACCATGTGCTGCCGCTACCGGGATGACTTCCTTGTAGTTTAAGGGGTGGCGAGAGTCATCGGGGTGGCCCAAAATATTCATCTGAGGGTTCCGCTCGATGGCATTGATGGTTGCCTTCGTATAGTTATCACTATCCGAAGAGGAGTAATCGTAGGCATTGCCGTGGATGCTACCGATGACGTAATCCACGCGGTGGAAGACGTCCTCTTCGATCATCATCCCATCTTCGTTATAAATGTTTGCTTCAATCCCTTTAAGTAGTCGAACGCCTTCTAAGTATTCGGGTAGACACTTTAAGTTCATCCAATGGTCTGGGTTAGTCGTATTTGGCATACCGTAGCCATGGTCCGACATGCCCATAATTTGCAGGCCATTCTTCTTGCCCTCACGTGCGTTCTCGGTAATGGTTGAGTAGGCATGGATACTGGCGATGGAATGGGTGTGCAAATCCATGATGATTTCCATATTTGCTCCTTGCTAATTTTTTGTTGCTTTCGTCTTATGGTTATAGGCCAAGATCCGGATCTGCTGCAAAGTCCAGGTTGCTTGGCCCTCTCTTGATATAGTGGTAGTAACCGGCTGAGCCAATCATGGCTGCATTGTCGGTACAAAGTTCGATTGGAGGCACGTAAAAGGCAACCCCCTTAGATTCGCAGAGATTGCGTAGCGCATCCTGTAAGGGTTTATTGGCTGCAACGCCTCCGGACAAACTGAATTGCTTCATACCGGTGATATCCAGGCTACGGCTTACTTTCTCTACTAGGACATCGACGATGGCTTGTTGGAAACTAGCCGCCACGTCGTTTACATTAATCTCCTTACCGCTTTGTTTCATCGAATTCAAATAATTGCTCACTGCAGTCTTGAGGCCGCTGAAGCTGAAGTCGAAGTTGTTTTCCTCGAGCATGGCCCTTGGAAAATCGATGGCGGTCGGGTCGCCGGACGTTGCTGCCTTTTGGATGGCTGGTCCGCCGGGATAGCCAAGGCCTAGCATACGGGCTACCTTGTCGAAGCTTTCGCCTGCCGCATCATCTCTCGTGCTGCCGATTACCTCATAGGCTGCATAGTCATCGACGCGAAGGAGGTAGGTGTGGCCGCCGGAAACAATGAGGGTCAGGAAGGGTGGTTCTAAATTTTCGTGGGCAATGAAGTTGGCGCAGATGTGCCCCTCCATATGGTTAACACCCACGATAGGAATATTTTTCACATAGGATAAGGCTTTGGCTGCCGAAACGCCAACCAAGAGGGCGCCGACTAAACCGGGGCCTCGGGTCACGCTAATCAGGTCAATGTCATCGATGCTTAAGCCCGCTTCGGTGAAGGCCTTGTCTAAAATATGGTTGATAACTTCCAAGTGCTTTCTCGAAGCAATTTCCGGGACGACACCGCCAAATTGTTCATGGATATCTATCTGGGAAGAAATCAGGTTGACGAGGACTTTGCGGCCGTCCTCTAAAATCGCAACACTGGTTTCATCGCAGGAGCTTTCGATCGCTAGATTAAACACATGAACTCTCCTTCTGTTCTTTTCATGATATAGGCATCTTCATGGGCTTTCTCATAGTAGTTTTCTCGTAAGCCAACAATGGTAAAACCGAACTTTTCGTAGAGGGCAATTGCCTTCTTATTCAGCGTTGATACCTCCAAGTAGGTTTCCTTGGTGTTATTCTCTTGGGCTTTATTGATAAAGTGTCGCATGAGGACGGAGGCTAAGCCTAATCCTTGGGCGTCGGGATGGATGGCCAAATTATTCAGGCTGGACTCCTCACAGATGTGCCAACCAAAGTAGTAACCTATAATATTGCCTTCGCATTCCAAAATATAACCTTCCGTATTACGGTTATTAACTAGTTCGGAGCTGATGTTATTTCTCGTCCAACCGGAATAGAATACTTTGCTCTCAATTTCATATATGGCATCCACATCTGCCAATGATACTGGCCGGATCTGGCAACTGCCCAATTTGCTTCTCATATCAGTTTCTTTGCATTCCATTTCTTTCACGCTCCATTTCAGCCTGGGATTTGCGCAGATAGTTCGGCCGCAAATCTAGGGGTGAATCAAAATCTTCTCGCAGATACCTATAGGCTGCTAACTTACATATTTCTACCACTGCCGACTTGGTTTCGATTCCTGTCGCCAACTCGTAGGGAACTTTGCTCTGTTCATAAAGGGGAATGTGCTTATAGACCCCTTCGCCGATGTAATATATTCCCGGTAATTCAAATCGGTTTACCAGTTCATCGATCTTTACCACTAGATCTTCTTCAAAGTAGAGGTCTTCTTCAAGGAGGAGTTTTAGGCCATGCTCATAGTCCTTATCCGCCAGATAGGCCGCCGAGTAGATTCGGTTGGCTCTGGCATCGATAACCGGAACGATGAGGGAGGTTTTGTCTAATCGTGTATAGGATAAGGCCTCTAAGGTGGAGATGCCCAGCAACTTCTTATTGGTGAATTGGGCAATCGTCTTGGCAATAGTTACGCCGATGCGGATACCGGTAAAGGAACCAGGGCCGATACCTACAGCAATGCCATCGATATCATCAAAACTGAGGTTTGCTTCTGCCAGTAGGCTCGCTAACTTGGGCAGCATTTCCTCCGCCCTTGTTCTCTCCTGTTCGATTATCGACAAGCCTTCAATAACCCCTTCCTCTTCTAAAAGGATGGTGGGATTATCTTCGCCTTGTAAATCCTCACCGTCATAACGAAAGATGCATAAACCTGTCGCTTTTGATGAGGTATCAATACCTAGTAGTCTCACGCTGTCTCCTTAATCCTAGCGAAAGTGATGGGAGTCGGAATGAACGATAATCTCTCGCTCTTCCCCTTTACCCTTTACAATCTCCAGATGGATATAGTCACTGGGCAGGTAGTCTTCCACCCTTTCCGCCCATTCAATAAACGTAATTGCTGTCTCGGAATAGAAGTATTCCTCGTAGTCTAGTCCTTCAATTTCTTGGGGATCTTCAAGGCGATACAAATCCAAGTGATAAATTTTACCGTTAGCGGAATCGTAGCTTTGCAGCAACGAAAAAGTAGGTGACGTGATGGGGCTCGTTACCCCTAAGCTTTCGCCAATCCACTGAACAAACTGTGTCTTCCCCGCACCAAGGTCGCCGTCAAGACGGACTACGTCCCCTGCCTGTAAAGTTTTCGCCTGCTCTTTCACCCACTTCTCTGTATCCTGTTTGTTTGTAAATTTCATCTCTCTCCCTCGCTAGTCTAGCTTTAATTATAGCATATAAAAAAGAGATAGCTTAACGCCAATCTCTTTCTCTATCTCTTTTCAAAAGTTTCTCTACTTGTGTAACATGGGCGATATTCTTTTATACAAGAGCCAAGTTACCACACTCTGTAAAGCCCCCTTAACCAGATTGAAAGGAACCACCGCGAAGAACATCAAGGACCAGTAATTGGTCACCAGACTATTCGTTTCGCTCATGGTCAAGGCGAGTTGGTCGAGGTCCATATCGATCGCCGCAGCATAAGCGGGGAAGATAAAGAATGCATTGGATAGTAGGGCAACGGTGGTCATGGCCACAGTACCCAACACCGTAGCTATCAAGGCCCCCTTTTTCGACTTGTGGCGCTTATAATAAGCGGCTGATACAAGGACGAATATCGACCCGACAATAAAGTTGGAAAGTTCGCCTACACCAACCGTGTCTGTCGTAAATAGCTTTAGGATATTCTTCACTAGCTGGATCAACATGCCGGCAACGGGGCCCATAGAAAAGCCACCGATTAGGGCAGGTACATCACCGAAGTCGACCGTCATGAACGGCGGAGCAAAAGGTAAGGGAATGCGAAACAGCTGCATGATCATAAAACCAAGCGCACCCAGAATCGCAATCTTTACTAAATTCTTGGTTTGACCAGCCTGTCTAAACTGGTCCTTGAGGCTCATACCCCCAACCTTCGAGATCACCGTATCTTCTTTTTTCATCTGATTACCTTCATTCTTCAATATTTTTCACCGGAGACTGAGTCCCCTTAAACCATAACCGCTCCGCCTCTTTGCTAAAGAGGAAGCGAATAAATTCTGTCTCCGTATTGCTCTTGTTCCCTTCAAGGAGGGCCATTCCTTGGTCATTCTTCACTCGCAAGACTAAGGCGTTTACCCATTGCTTGAGTGCACTGCCCCTGCCTTTTCCACTAAGAATCGCTTTTCTTTCCTCTTCGGCTTCATCGTAGAACTCGTTTGTTCCCGGACTTGGTGATAAGCTTACGGCTAATAACACCACGAAGAAAATGGTGTAAATAATGCTGGCAATGAGCGTCAACCAGGAATTTCCTAAGAAGAATACAATCCAAATGAAGACTAACACAATCGCCGCTGTGATAATCACCGGCCTGTAAACATTATAGTTGGACCCTAGGCGAATGTTCTTTCTTTCGTCATGAATCTCTTTATTTAATGCTCGAATCCAAGCATTGTTGCTTTGACTGTTATTCTCCGCTTCCCGAACAAGGTCAGTTGTACTTATCTTGCCGTCTCGACTTAACTCATGCAGATGGTCATAGAAACTTGCTTCATAGGGACGAGCATCTTTTCCCAAACCCTGTAATGCGAAGCTAAATCCTTCATTGTCATTCTCAAGTCTTAGCATGCCCCTGCGAATAAAGTCCAAGATGGTTGCATTTAAGCCTCGCTGAGTCAAGACTCGATCGATCGTTGCTTGAATCAAAGCCGGAGGTTGGGAATGAAAGCTCACGGGCTTCACTATTTTTCGGTCTCGTATCATCCTGCTAATGACGAAGAATGTAATGAGAGCCAGTGCTGCTGTTAATATCCACACAAGGATCGACCACATAGGTAACCATTCCGGCACTTTCGTCAGTGACTGAATCTCCTCGTCCCGATTTTCTTGGATTTCCTTTGCCGTCTCCGGCACATAAATCAGACTGTCTGCAATGACACTTTGGGGGAAGAAGATATCGACTTCCATCGCATCGGGGTTAGGGATTTCCCCACCCTGGATACGAATTCCCTCTTCTGTCGCTGCTACTTTCCCGTTTTCTTCACTTCCCGGAGAAAAATAATAGAGGGTGGCCACTTCCGGTTCCGCAAACTGGACATGGATTGACCAAGACAGAATGGGATAACCAATCTCTTCCACAATGAAGTCGCGATGTAAGCGGCCCGAGTCGTAGTATATGGCCCCCAGATTCTCGATGGTGTAACGTAAGATAAACTCGTATTCCTGTTCTCCCTCGTTGGCAACGAACAGGTCAACGCTTTGAACCTCATCGTTTCCGACACCTAAGGAGTAGGCGCCGGTTAAACCTTCCGTATTGGAATAGTCCTCTTGGTAGAGGACGCTTTCGCCCTCAACCACTTGTTCAATCTCAAAGGATTCATAAGGAATCTCTGCAGTTCCATCTATATCGATATCATGGCGAATATAGGGAATATCTCCGACCGCTCGATAGAGGATTCTTTCTTCGACATCCAGGGACCCATCCTTATTTAACATGGATTGGCTCTCCATGGATTCGATTAGAACGAAGTTACTTTCTGCCGCTATACTTTCCGTTGGGAAACCTAAAAATATGGCCAGTAGGACGAGAAAAATCTTTATTTTATACCTTTTCATCCTGGTCTCCGTTTCCGTTTGAAAAGTTAGCTCGAAATTAATAACTTATATATTATAACAAATAAGCTCATAAACAGCCACAAGAAACACGATATTTGGGCGTTTCTCTGCATTATATGGTACAATTACTATTCTGAAATCACCAAAAAACAAGGAGAATGAAATGGGTTCAATAACCTTTCAATTAATGATAATCACCCTCGTGTCAAAATTCACGGGCTTACTTAGGGAAAGTGTATTTGGGGCTGCTTTCGGAACCAGCATGATAAAAGACGTGTATGTCACTTCTGAAACCATCACTGCTCTACTGTTTAGCTTCCTCTTCGTGTCCGTACAAACCATCTTCATTCCCCTATACAACAGAGTGTTGAACAATAAGGACCGAAAAAACGCTGACCTCTTTACCTCTAACTTTACTAACGTACTCTTGGTCATATCCGTTGTCATTGTAATCGTTGCCCTACTCTTTATGGACAAATTCGTCAGCATCGTGGCGGCAGGCTACACTGGGGAAAAGTTTGAAACGGCGGTTTATTTCACTCGTATCCGAATGTTCGGTATCTTCTTCTCGGCCGCTAACGCCTGTATGATTTCCTACCTTAACATCTATAACGACTTCAGGACGCCTGCCTTCACTGGTATCATTTCTAATATAGTGCTTATTAACGTTGCCATTATTTCAGCTTACTTCCAGTCCATCGAATTGCTCGTTGGAGGTACCATCCTATCCGTCGCAGTCCAATATATCATGTTCCCTAGAGCCTTGAAAAAAGTAGGTTACAATCATAAACTTTATTTGGATTTTAAGGACAATAATCTCAAACACGCCCTGGCCTTGGCCCTTCCGGTCATGTTCAGCATTGTCGTTAACGACGTCTCCATTATCATTGACCAAACTATAGCCTCCTCAATTGTCACTGACGGCGGTGTTTCCGCCCTGGATTATGCCCAAAAGATTTATCAGATTATCTACGGCATAGTCATCGTCTCCATCGTAACAGCCGCTTACCCTCGGATGTCCAAACTAGCCCAGTCCGATAAAATTAAGGAGATGAAGTCAGTCACCGTCGACTCCATCACCATGGGCCTCATACTAATCATTCCAGCTACGATAGGTCTCATGCTCTTTGCTGAACCCGTTGTCCGTCTCTTTTATGAGCGCCGTGCTTTTACAGCAGAATCGACCATGATGACCGCAGGTGCCCTCTTCTGGTATGCACCGGGACTGATCGCCCTAATCTTCACCAACCTTCTCAACCGCGTCTTCTATTCGTTAGGCGACACCAAGACACCGGTTGTTATCTCAATCATCCAAGTTGCCATTGATGTGGTCCTGAATATCACCTTATCAAGACTATTCGGCCTTAACGGTCTTGCCGCTTCGACAGCGATTGGAAACTGGTTCGCCGCTTTCGCCTATCTCATCTTCATACGACGAAGACTAGGTAATATGCAACTAACCAGCATGTTCACCAGTACGGTAAAGATCAGTATGGCCACGGTGGTTATGGCCCTCATCGCTTTCGCCACATTCACCTATCTACCTATCGGTAATGAAGTTATTCGATTGGTATTAGCTATCTTAGCGGCAGCAATAACTTATGGTATTACTGTCCTCCTTCTCAGAGTTCCTGAGGTGGAGATGCTAAAGGATTCCCTCCTAAAAAAATTTAAACGAAACAAGTAAACCTATAGACATCGGATTTTGGTCCGATGTCTTTTTTGTTGTTGCTATCCTATGTTTAAGGCAAGTAAAAAGCCACTCCATAGAGTGGCCTTTTACTAAGAGTAGATTCATTTATTTGATAACAGAGCCAATCTCTGTGTATCCCTAATTAGTCATCCCAATCGTCGTC
>CAYMYX010000004.1:0-38622 GCA_964394795.1 uncultured Peptoniphilaceae bacterium | reverse complement strand
AATCGTCGTCATAGTAGTCATCGTCCCAGTCATCATCATAATAATCGTCATCGTAGTAATCATCGTAATAATCATCATCGTCATCGTCGTCATCATCGTCATAAACGGTGACTCTTACATTATTGACTGAATCTTCGATAGCTTTACGTTCTGACTTAACACGGTCAACGCGTTGCCAATCATCATTTCGATCTCTTTCAGCTAGGCGAACTTTACCGTTGTTTGCATCAACTTCATATTCGTACTCAAAATCGTCTTGTTCAAATTCAAACTCGTACACGTCATCATCTAGATCTTGGTCAATCTCTAAGAACTTAACTTGTGCTGCTGTAAGACCAAGCTGTTGAAGTAGAAGGTCTTTAGCTTTCGTTTCGTTAATTCTTCCTTGATCATCTAGGTCATCGTCATTGATAAGTATAACTTTAGAAGTCTTTTCAATCTTAGCAATTTCGCGTTGAATCTCTGTTGCAATTTCATGGAGGAAGTTTTCATAAGGTGCTTTTGAGTTGTCATCTAAGCGGACAACAATGTTCTTGTCCTTCATCTTGGTTGTTTCATCTGCTTCAAAGAAACCTGCTTTATAGATTTCTTGAATTACTAGCTGTACAACTTCTTTTGCTGTTTTACCTTTGAAGTCGTTAATTGATTCAATAACCACTTTACCGTCTTTGTTGTGGCCGTCAATCTCAAATACGAGCCCCTTGTCATCGAATTCAATTTCAATCTCAGGATTTACACTGATGAGGATCTTTCCTGCTGGTTGTGCTTCGTTTACTTCAGGGATTGTCAATGAAGCCTGCTCGACACTTTCCTGTTTAGCTTCTTCACTACATGCTACGGTGAAAATCATCATGAATGCCAGTAGAAGCATGGTTAACATTTTCGGCAATTTACGCTTATCCATTTTTCTCTCCTTGTTTTTACTAGTTTTTGTAATCTTAGTAATAGCTTACGCAACGACTTTTAATTATTGGGGGTCACCCCCCTAAAATTTTTGTAACTTATTCTCTGTTTTTGTTCCTTATGCTATAGCTTACGGAGGCCGAAAATATTTTTGGGGGTCGCCTGATTATTTTTTTCAAACTTTTTCTTGGCACGACAGATCGGCATAAAATAAGAGCCGGTGCATAGGCTGCTCTCCCCTTATGCACCGGCTCTTATTGGGCCATTGAACATTAATCACCCATTAATCATCGTCCCATTCGTCATCGTCGTCCCAGTCGTCATCATCCCAGTCGTCATCATCGTAGTAATCATCATAATAATCGTCATCGTAATAATCATCATCGTAATAATCATCGTCATCCCAGTCATCATCATAGTAATCATCGTCGTAACCATCATCACCGTTATCCCAATCATCATCCCAGTCGTCATCATCCCAATCATCATCGACAGGAGGCGAAGTTACCGGCGCTGGTAGAGGAGCTGGTGATGGTTTAGGCAACGGACGCGATTCTTCCGGTAGGAGTTGTGGTCCTGGAATCACATACACATCTTGATCTCTTTCCAGTTCTTCAAGATCATCATCCGTATTGTGTTCTATCGTAACGTGAATAGTTAAACCGTGATCGCGGTTAACAATTGTCTTTTGAATTCGATCTTCCACTTCGACAATCCAGCTTGCGTTAGCTGAGCTAGCTTTAATCCGTACGCTGCCCTCTTCTTCCAAGAAGCCCATCTCAATTGCTCGATCAACGAGTTCATTGGAAACTTGCTCGGTGGACTTCCACTGATAGGTGTAACCTTCAATTAATTCCACACCGTCGTCGTTGAGTCCCTTCAAATTAATTATTTGGTCCATCCGGTTGATATCCATACTAACTTCTGGATTTATCCGAATATCTAGCTGACCATACGTGGCAAAGAAGATTTGCCATGCGCCTAAGAAAATTAGCATGAAACTAGCGGCTAAGGAGGCGACCGGTATAAACCACTTAGGCATCTCTTTACTGGTCTTTTCTTCTGCTACTGGATTAACATTTAAAGGTTCAACCTTATTAACTGTACTACCCACTTCGTATTGAAAATTTGCTACTTTTATAAACCGTCCATCACTGGACAGAACAACCGCATAAGCGTCATGACATTCCATAACTAAATATGACATTACCAGCTCACCTCCTTCCCACTGAGTTGCACCAGATGGCCTCGGATAATTTCGAAGCCATTTGTGAATGCTAGTAAAATTCCAATAATGTATTTTCTGTGCCTTTCAATTGTTTTCTTCGGCACCCCGGTTTCCTTCGCTAACTTTGTAACCGGTAATTTCTTATTTGCAAGAAGCTCATCGAAAATCTCCGGATGTTCTTTTGCATATTGCAACAGGCTTAAACAAGCTTCCAATGTTCGTTCTTGTTTAGGACAAGCATCTGCGATATCGCTTAGATTGAGATCAAATAAAGCTAACTCCCCAGTAAACTTCTCAATCTCCTGTTTGGCTGCCTGTATAGATACCTTATCTTCGATGTGGTCATTCTTGTCTTCCAACTGGTCCATCAGGGTGGCTTCCCCGCCATCTCCATCTGAAGCAATTGGGGTCTCTAAAGAAGTGACGTTATAATGTCTTCTTTCCTTTCTATAATAGTCAATCAAGCGATTACGTATCGACAGAGATGCTAAGGAAAGAAAAGCGCCCTTATTCTTATCGTAAGCCATCATGGATTCGTAGAAAGCCATCATCGAGATACTTAACTCCTCGTCCTGACCTTCAATCGGCGCTCGTTTCATGAACTTCGCCGTTTCAGACTTGATAAAAGGCAAGTATTGTCGGATCAAATCGTCCGCTTTTTTCGGGTCCGTCTGTGCGATAGTGACTTGCCGGACGATTGCATGTTCTTCTCTCATCAGTCTCTCCTGTTATAGCATACGTGAGGCCTTAGGTATTTTCGGGGTCTTTACCGGAAAATAAAACTAACTTCTACCTATATTATCTCAATACTATTATAGGTAAAAAATTTTTTATTTCATATGTAAAAAGCTCAACCTGAAATCAATCAGGTCGAGCTATTTCTGGGACATCAATCGTCCCACGCTAAAGCAAACTAACTTATCCGCTTACTGTTTATTCATTTCTGTTTTTTGTTGGTAGTTCCATGCGCTGCGGCAGCAATCTTCAATGGAAAGTTCTGCCTCCCAATCTAACTCTTGGTTCGCTTTGGTTGAGTCCGCATAAACCACTGCAGCGTCTCCGGGTCTTCTTCCCTCAATCGTATAAGGAATTTCCAAATCATTCGCTTTCTCAAAAGCTTCCACCAACTCAAGTACGCTAGTGCCTCTTCCTGTTCCCAGGTTATAGACGGCAGCACCGCTCATGTTCTCTCGCTTCTCCAAGGCTTTGACGTGACCCTTGGCAAGATCGACGACGTGGATATAGTCGCGAACGCCAGTTCCATCCGGAGTATCGTAGTCATTACCAAAAACGTGTAATTGATCTCGACGACCGTCAGCCACTTGGCAGATATATGGCATTAAGTTATTGGGGATGCCTACAGGAGACTCACCGATTAAGCCGGACTCGTGGGCACCGATGGGGTTGAAGTAACGAAGAAGAATGGCGCTCCAATCGGGATCAGCAACGACTAAATCCTGAAGAATTTGTTCAATCATCACCTTAGTTTGTCCATAGGGATTGATTGCTCGCATGGCCATTCCTTCTACTAGAGGACTTTCATTATTGGCATCATAGACGGTAGCAGAACTGCTAAAGACTACGGTTTTTACATCATGGGCTGCCATTTGTTTGAAAAGCACTAAGGAAGAGTTGAGATTGTTATCATAGTACATCAGGGGTTTCGTTACCGATTCGCCAACGGCTTTGTAGCCTGCGAAGTGGATAACCGCATCGATTTCGTTCTCATCAAAGATTCGTTTCATTGCCTCTTCGTCACAGCAATCTTCTTCGTAAAACGAAAATTCTTTTCCTGTTATTTCTTCAATCCGTCCTTTTACCTCGCTTTTTGCATTATACAAATTGTCGACAACGATGACGTCGTGCCCTTGGTTTAAAAGCTCAACGCAAGTGTGGGAACCGATATAACCTAGTCCGCCTGTTACCAATACTTTCATTATTTCCTCCTAGTCAACGCCGTAGAATTCTTCCATCGTTAAGTTTTCATTGTGGATGATTAAGGCGTCTTCGATTCCAACGTAAACGTAGATGGTTGGATTGGCTCTGTAGCCAGTGATGGATTCACTACCTTCTGGATAACGGAGGATAAAGCCATACTCGTGAGCATGATCATTCAACCATTCGTATTGTGCAGTTTGATCAAAATTATTTTCAAGACGGGGATCTGTACCACGCATGTGGAACTGGACTCCGTAACCTGTTTGAAATACGGTGTGTCCAGGCTCTGGCGCATCAGCTGGACTACCCATAAGTACTAGTTCCTTGGCTTCGTCAGAGGCTGACCGATAATCCGTCGTCAGTTCGACTTGTAAGTCTTCCCTCTCCATTGCTTCCAACATCACTCGAAGAGCAGCTGAAGCTTGAGGATTGAAGGTAGTTTCATAACTAGTTGGTAAACCGAAGGTCTTATTGACAATGAGCTTGCCGTCTACGACCTTAAATAAAGTTGGGTCCGAAACAACCTCTAAGTATTGATTCTTAATGTATCCTTCTCTACCAACCGAGGAAACTTTTGTCCAGCCATTTTCCTCTCCGTAAGTCTCCAAATAAGTGCCTTGGGGAAGCACTGCCACCTCATTCGACTTGGAAGAGTCACGGCTATACAAGGTGACATCTTGGTTGGTTACGAGGAAGCAGTCCAAGAGCTCTTGATAGGAGGAGGCCTGAACCTTCTCTGTTCTTGGCTTGAGGTCTTTGCGCTCAACTTCCTCTTTGGTCATGTAGTCGATGGAAATATCTATGGTTTCGACAGCAGTTTGTTGGGTTTCTTCACTGGAATTTTCAACGGATTCGATAATCCGTGCGCTCATCGCGCTGGAATTGTTAGTCATCTTCTGCAAAATAAAACGGCCGGACACTAAAAGAACGAGGGCAGTGACGATGGCCATCCCGACTTTTTTCCTTCGCCTGCTCACTCTTTTTCTCTCCCGCCGTAAGTATCTTTTTAATTGTCTGTCTCTGGATTGGTCTCTCGTCTCTGGCATAATGACCCTCTCATCTTGCTCTATAAAAAATCGGTTTCCCGAATAATCATCACTTGTCTTTTCAATTATATCCTAGACCGGCCGTTACTTCAAGGACAAATCCGAGCAAAAATCGGATAATTTCCACGTTTTACCCTAGTTCATGGGTATTATTTTTTCCATATCCACTACATGTAGATTAGGAAATATTAACTCGAAATGGGTTGTTTTCTAGTTCTGCCTCATATTCATTCACAGGCAACAGTTTTCCTTTGAATTAATATTCTAACGAAAAACTTTAAAATTAACTTAAAAAAGTCTGGACGCGTGGTCCAGACTTTTTTCTATATTGAATAAATGTTAAATCGTAATCGTCAAAAATACATAAGGATACTTATCTTCCAGTTCGCGATGCGCCTGCTTAGCGATCTCTTCGGATTCAAAGATGCCGAATACAGACGGGCCGCTACCGCTCATCAAGGCAGCATTGGCTCCCATTTGCAGTAATTTCTCCTTGATATCTTTTAGCTCGGGCATGGCCTCAAAACTTACCGTCTCTAATTGATTTTCCATTAAGCCGTAGGCTTTAGGGCTATCCGCTTGTAGATACGTAACCAGCTCATCAATTTTCATTTCCCCATTCAATTGGACGTGTTCATAGACATAGCGGGAACTGATTGGCTTGCCCACATTGACTAAAACGACATGTTTAGCATGATAACTGGAAATGGGTTGCAGAATCTCCCCGCGACCCGTTGCTCGCTGGGTTCTGCCATTGATGAAGAAAGCACAGTCAGAACCAATTTCGGAAGCGATCTCTTCCAATTGTTTTGGGTTAAGTTCCAGATTCCAAAAGCGATTAAGACCAACCAGAGTTGCCGCAGCATCAGAGCTTCCACCAGCCAAACCAGCCGCGATAGGGATGTTCTTTTTAATATGAATATTCACGGAAGAGTTTTGCACCCTTCCACGAAGGAGATCCCAAGCCTTATATACTAAATTGGATTCATCCAGAGCTAAATCTGGGTTGTCGCAAGTGAGGACAAAACCTCCCCGACCTGATTCAATTGTTATCGTGTCATATAGATCAAGTTCTTGCATGATGGTGTCAATATCATGATAACCGTCCTCACGTTCGGTCAATACATCAAGGGCAAGGTTAATTTTGGCTCTCGCTTGTACATCTAATTCCATCAGTCTGCCTCTTCTCTATCTTTAATACGTTAATTATAACAAAAAAGTGAATAGGGTGAAAATAAGCTACAAAAAAGGGAGCCCCAGGCTCCCTAAAGTGTTTAATAAATTGTTAGTTTAACTGTAGATGTTAATACATCGGTATATGAATAAGACACAGTTCGTTCTACATCAAACTCGTTATTGATGCGAACAGTAAATACATCGTCAAATGCATTTTCGATGACGCCTTCGTTCGTAATGATCCGCTTTCTCCCTTTATCCGCCTTAACAACTACTCGACGGCCGATGTACTCTTCAACCTCACTGCGAATTGAATCAATCATATTATTAGCTTGCAAAAGATCACCATCCATTTTCTCTTTAAACTACAGTTCGTCTCAGCCATTATAATACAGAAAGTGGATTCTGTCAACGTTTTTGGGTTTCTATTCGTGATGACTAATTTTTATTCAAATTAGATAATAGGTCTTAAAATGTGATTCAAATCTATGAATTCAAACAAAAATTCGGTATACTATAGGTGTAGACTAGCAAATAAGAATATTTCGGATTCTTAACATAAGAGGAGGAAACATGGAAAAACAAGGTAACCAAGTAGTAATCACAAAAGATATGGTCATTTCGGAAGTCATCCAAAAGAAGCCACGTAGCTTACAAGTACTTATGTCTATTGGCTTAGGTTGCATCGGTTGTCCTTCATCATTGATGGAGACCGTTGAGCAAGCTGCTATGGTGCATGGACTTGATCCTGACGTGCTAATCGAAAAACTAAATGAGGCATAATCTCTCTCAACGTAAAAAGCTCCCTTCCATCGGAAAGGAGCTTTTTTAATTCTACTTCTTTAGTAATTCTTCTAATTTTGCTTGGTCGAAACCAATGATGTCTTCTTCGCCAACACGAATGATTGGTACGCCGCGATATCCTTTGTCCATTAGCTCCTTGCGAGCTTCTTGGTCTTTCGTAATATCTCTTTCTTCGTACTGAATCTCGTTTTGGTCCATGTATGCTTTCGCCTGCTTGCAGAACGTGCATGTTGGTGATGTGAAAATAGTTACTTGTGACATAATGAGTCCTCTCTTTCATTTATCGAATCGTTCAATCTCTTGAATGTCATCTTATTTGGTGGTAATTCATGATTAAGAATACCCTGCTCCCCCTTCTCCAAACAATCAGAAGAGTTTTCTGGTGATGTTGATGTAGTCTTCCAGCGTTAAATTCTCCGGCCGCAATTGAGGCGACAACTGCAGTTCCTTCAGCGCTTCTCTCAAAACTTTCTTGTCGATATCCCCGGCGGAAGATAAGGCATTTACGATGGTCTTCCTTCTTTGTTGAAAACTCTGATGGATTAACTTCGTCAGTGCTTCCCTATCCACACCCTCCGGGCCATCCTTCGCTACCATCTTGACGACAATAGAATTGACCTTTGGCTGGGGCATGAAAACCTCTTTTGGTGCATTCAACACGACACTGGCATCCGCAAAACAATCCACATACAAGCTTAGAGACCCATACTCTTTCGTTGAAGGCTTAGCTACAATCCGTTCCGCCACCTCTTTTTGCACCATAACCGTGCAGGATTCGATGGGCAAACCGGTCGTCAACAGAAGGCTGATGAGGGGTGTCGTGATGTAGTAAGGCAAGTTGGCGACCACTTTGATGGGTGCTCCCTGGCCATACTCCTCGATCACTTTGACATAATCCACCTTTAAAGCATCATCATGGATGAGCGTGAAGTTATCTTGGTCGGCAAAGTTATCTTGCAAGACGGGAATTAGCTTATCGTCGATTTCGATGGCAATGACCCGCTTGGCCTTCAGCAGAAGTTCCTCGGTCAAGATGCCGATGCCCGGTCCAATCTCGATGACCACATCTTCCTCACTCACCTCGGCCTTTTCCACGATTTTTCGAACGATGTTGCCGTCCATCAGAAAGTTTTGTCCAAGATTCTTATTGAATTGTAGATTGTGGTCCCGCATGACCCTCTTAATTTCCTTGGGCGCATACAGTCTTTTTTGCTCACTCATCTTCCATCCATTCCTCTACGATATCTTCTACCTCTTGGCGGGTAATACCGAAGTCGTTAAGCTTTGACAGCAATTGCTTGGCATTGCCGTAGCCAATGCCAAGTGCTTTACTCAAAGCAATCCGTCTTTCCTTAGACCCGTCCATCCCTTCCAAACCGTATAAGAACATGTCATCTCGGGTGAACTCCGTCCTTCTCTCGGTCAGGCTGTAGTGGACTTTTTTCAGCGCCTCTCGGATTGTCTCGGGTTTTGCATTTTCCACGCCGATGTCATCGCCTCTATAGGCGCTTGCTTGATCAATATAGGCATGTTTGGCTTGGGGCACAGCTTGCCGGATCCTCTGGCGAATCCTCTTGCCGGCATAATCCGGGTCGGTCAGAACAATAAGGCCCCGCCTCTCCTGGATGTTCTGCAATTCATCAAGGAGACTGGAAGAAAAGCCGTAGCCGTGGGTGGGAATGCACTCACAGTCGACAGCTCGCTTGACGGCTTCGACGTCGTCCCTTCCCTCAACAACAATGACTTCCCGAATCATTAAGTCTCCATTCGTTTCCATACTTACATCCTTTTCTCGTAATCGTCTCGTAACGCTTGAATCTCTTTTTCTATGCCATAAAACTTTATAGTATTCTCCAACACCTGGTTGGCCAACTCGTCCAGTTCATCCCCACGTAGCCTAGCCATCTCCTCCAAACTGTAGTGAGTGTAGGCTGGTTCATTCCGCTTTCCACGCTTTGGTACAGGAGCAAGATAAGGAGCATCGGTCTCAACCAACAAGCGATCAGCCGGAACCCACTCCGCTAAGGCCTTAGGATTTTTGGCATTCTTAAAAGTGACCATACCGCCCAAGGACAGGGAGAAGCCCATATCGAGGAAGCGTTGCCCATACTCCACCGTTTCACCAAAGGCATGCATTAGCCCCCGATGTTCAAGGCCGAAATTCTTCAAAATAGCGTGGGTGTCGTCGATGGCTTCTCTGGTATGGACCACGATTGGTAGTCCTACATCCTTGGCTAATTGGAGCTGGGCTTCAAAGACCTCCTGCTGCTTCTTTCGCGGTGAAAAGTCGTAATGGTAGTCTAAGCCAATCTCACCGATGGCCACCACACGGTCATCGTCAGCCCAAAGACGGTATTGGTCCTCCAGGTCTTGGTCGTAAAACCGCGCCTCGTGAGGGTGAGTGCCCACACAGGCAAAGATGTTTTTGTATTCATGGGCCATCTCAACCGCCTGCTTCGACGTCTCGTAATCGCAACCGGGGTTGATGACAGCAAGCACGCCTTCCTGAGGAAGGCGCGCAATGATTTCTTCTAGGTTCCCGGCAAACGCCTCATCTTCTAAATGGGCGTGGGCGTCGATAATCCATCTCATGACAGGTAGGTTCCCTTTGGTAAATCCACGATAGGAGCTACCGGAGCCACTTGGTCCGGATCGTTGGAACTTGCAGCAAGAATCATACCGTTGGATTCGATACCGCGAATATTCCTTGGTTTCAGATTAACAACGAAAACGAACTTCTTGCCGACCAAGTCTTCCGGCTCGAAGTAGTCACGAATGCCGGAAACAATCGTCCTCTCCTCATCACCGAAATCGACGGTTTCAACAAGGAGCTTATCTGCATCCGGATGGACGATACAGTCGATGATTTCACCGACGCGCATCTTCACCTTCTCGAAATCTTCGAATTCGATATAGTCCTCTTCAACCTCGGATTCCAATTCGCCCACTCGTTCGATGTCATCTGGGCTAAAAATTGGCGTCAGGTTCAGCGGACCGGATAGTTCATCATGAGCTTCCGCCTTGCCGGCTGTCCGCTCAAGAATAAGGTCATTATTAGCTGCATGGAGTCTTTCCAATTCCTTGTCGATATCTAATCTTGGGAAAAGGGCATCTCCACGGTTAACCTTGGTGTCAAGGACATACATGTCCACTTTGGAAGCTGTGTCCCAGGTAGGCGCATCCATATTGATTTGATTAAAGATCTCTTCCGCCGTTTCAGGCATGAACGGAATCAACAGCGTACCAATGGTACGAAGGCTGTCCACCAAGCGATACAGAACGGTATCTAAACGACGAGGGTCCTTGTCGTTCAAGGTCCATGGTTGGGTCTCATCGATATATTTATTGGTCCTTCTAATTAAGGTCCAAATTTCTTCCAAAGCAGCTTGGAACTGATAGGTTTCCATCGCCTTTTCTAGCTTCTGCTGAGCATCCATTTGGACTGCCTTCAGGCTTCGGTCCACATCATACTCTTCCTTTGGTTCGGCGACGACGCCGTCACGGTACTTGTCGACCATGGCCGTCGTTCTGGAAAGGAGGTTACCCAAGTCGTTGGCTAAATCCGAGTTGACTCGTTGTAGGAAGTTTCTCGACGAGAAGTTGCCGTCCTGACCAAATTGGAATTCCTTCAAGACGTAATACTTCAATGCATCGCGGCCGTAGAGATCAACGAGGGGTTCCGGATACATGATGTTCCCCTTGGACTTGCTCATCTTGTCGTCCTCGAAGAGGATCCACCCGTGGGCAAAGATTTGGTCCGGTAGAGGCATATCGAGGGCCATTAATAGCGCAGGCCATATAATCGCATGGAAGCGGATGATATCCTTGCCGATGAAGTGAACGCCGGCTGGCCAATAGTTGCGGAATTTTTCCTCATCTTCTCCGAAGCCAATACCGGTCAGATAGCAAGTTAGAGCGTCAATCCATACGTAGATAACGTGCTTCTCGTCGAAAGGAACCGGAACGCCCCAGTCAATGCGAGTTCTGGTTACAGATAAGTCCTCAAGACCTTCCTTGAAGAAGGACCCGATTAACTCATTCTTCCGATACTCCGGCATGATGAATTGAGGGTGGGACTCGTAGTACTGAAGAAGCTTGTCCTGGAAGGCGGAAAGGCGGAAGAAGTAGCTTTCCTCCTCACGATATTCGACTTCGCGGCCGCAGTCCGGGCAGTGCCCTTCATCCAACTGGGACTCCGTCCAAAAAGCCTCATCAGGCGTACAATAGTAACCCTTATACACATCCTTGTAGATGTAACCCTTATCGTAGAGAGTGGTGAAAATCTTTTGTACATTCTTGGCGTGCTCTTCGCTGGAAGAACGAACGAAGGCATCAGGCTCTACATCTAAGTGCTTCCAAAGGTCCTTGATGGAGTCAACGATAGGATCGATATATTCCAAGGGCTCTTTGCCGTTATCCTTGGCGACTCGGGCTAGCTTCTCCCCGTGTTCGTCACTACCCGTCGTGTAGTAGGCATCATAACCCTGTTGAAGCTTATATCTCTTCACCGTATCGCAAACGATACTAGTATAGGTATTGCCCAGGTGTAAGTTGGCACTGGGATAATAGATGGGAGCGGTAATATAAAATGGTTGTCCATGTACGTTCTTTTTATCGGTCATACTTTCCTTCTTTCTGTGTGCGCCACAATTTCTTCTGTTTTCTTACCTTTGATTCTACCCATATTTGGGCCATGTTCGCAACTAGACATCTAGGTCGTCAACTTGCTTGTGTTCGTAACTTCTTCGATCCCTTAGTTAAACCAGCGATGCAAATTACTGTCCCGATTCCGCTGACGATGGTGGCCATAAGCAAGCTAGCCGAAACGCCAAATTGCCCCATGACCACACCGGCTAAGAAGCTGCCCAAGGCACCTCCGAACATGCCGACGACCATGGTCACCGCTTGCCCTTGAACCATATCTTTTCGTTCCACTATCTGGTGGGCAAAGTAGGTAAAGGCGGGGGTAAACAGACCGTAAGCCAGCATCTGTGCCGATTGGGCAAAGTAAATCATATCCGGATTGACGGCAATCACGAGGAGAATCCCTTTAACCGTGAAGAAAATCGTGGAAATCATCAACCAGACACGATCAGGCAACTTCTTCCTCAGGAAGTTGTAGGAGAAGAGGGGGATAATTTCCAAGAAACCAGCTAAGGCTCCGGCGATGCCCATCTGATCTTCCGTGCCTCCCACGTTTTCCATGATATAGACGAGGAAGTTACTAAAGAGGGTGTGGCCAATAAAGAGCAAAGTTCCGCCGATAACCAATGGAATGAAGATGGGATATTTCCGGTAGAAATCCAGGGTGGAATCGTCTTTTTCTTCCTTTTTTACCACCCTAACTACCTTAGGCGTCTGGGGTAGGAGGATGATAGTAATTGAAGTCACCAAATGGCTCAAAGTAATAAACAATATCAGATAGTCTGATGGGTTGGACTTGAAAAAGGCGCCTAAAGCTAGCGAGGCAACAGAGAAACCCAGTGACCCAAAGCCTCGAATAACGCTGAAGGAGATCTTGTAGCCCTGAGATTCGTAAGCTAGGGAGATCGAATTCAGTATGGACTGAGACCCAAGTTCAAAGCTTATTAGCAGAAAAAAGACGAGGGCATAATAGAACTGGGGAACGCTCTCGAATACTAAAATAGGTAACATAATTAAAATGGGAAGGGCTAATTGGATAGCCGCCACATCTCGTAGCGATAGTCGGTGGGACCTGTCGGCCACCCTTGCACTAAATTGCTGAAGCACCGCGGAAAACAGGTTGCCCCCGCCGAGCAAGAGTCCGACAAACTCGATTGAAAATCCTTTATCTCGAAGGTACAGTGTGGCAAAAAGGAGCACTCCGCAGAAGCCGATAAAAAATGAAAACTGTATAATGATATTCTGAATAGTAAGCCGTAGATTTCGCATGCTACTTTCCTTTCCGATGATGCTCTATTATATCATTAGCATGAACTATTCAGAACTTTCCGTGTAAAAAATTGACATTTTTTGTCAAAAAGACTAAGCTACTAGCATATTAATAACAGACGTTGAGTGTGCTTACAACACAGGAGTCTGGCAGGTTGACGCCCTTACAACGTCCCGAGGCTTCGGCAAAGAAAGGTGGTACCGCGAATAATCGCCCTTTCAACCGAAGTTTTTTTATTTTTAGTAAAGAAAGAATCGAGGAGGCAATATGAGACCTATATACGAGAGAGAATACGAGAATGTCCTGGACGAATTAATCGATCGAGGATATTACGAAGATAGTACAAACGAAGAAGAACTAAGAAAGCTGTTGGAGGGCGAAGGCGTTCCCTTCTACATTGGCTTCGATGCCACCGCTGATTCCTTGACGGTGGGCCACTTCATTCAGATCATGGTTATGATGAGAATGCAGGCGTATGGCCATATTCCCATCGCCCTACTTGGTGGTGGAACCACCATGATTGGTGATCCATCAGGCCGTAGCGACATGCGCAACGTCATGACTAAGGAGATGATCGACCACAACGCTGATTGCTTCTTCCAACAATTCAAGCGCTTCATCGACTTTTCCGATGGTAAGGCTATCATCCGCAACAACGCCGACTGGCTCCTATCTTTAAACTTCCTCGACTTCATGCGCGAAGTTGGCGTCCACTTCAACGTAAATGAAATGATCAAGAAGGACGCTTACCGCAACCGTATGGAAGCCGGCGGCTTGACCTTCTTTGAATTTGCTTACATGCTCCTTCAAAGTTATGACTTCCTCGTCCTCTACCGGGAGAACAACTGCCAACTTCAAATGGGTGGTTCAGACCAATGGGCAAATATCATTGGTGGGGCTGAGCTCATCCGCAAGGTAGAGGGTCCTGAGGCTAAAGCCTACGGGATGACCTTCAAGCTTTTGACCACCGCTGACGGTGTCAAAATGGGCAAGTCCATGAAGGGGGCCGTCTGGCTCGATGAAAATAAGACATCACCTTATGAGCTCTTCCAATACATGCGTAACGTGGATGACCGGGACGTGGAGAAATTCCTTCTCCAGCTGACCTTCCTACCTAAAGCGAAGTGCCAAGAACTAGGCTCCTACGAAGATCAGCGAATCAACGAAGCGAAGGAAGTCCTCGCTTACGAAGTAACCAAACTGGTCCATGGCGAAGAAAAAGCCAAGGAAGCCCTAGAAACTTCCCGCTCTCTCTTTAGCCAAGGGGACGACCACGAGAATATGCCAACCGTGGAGCTCAACCTCAGTGAATTGGAAGGAAGCATTGGCTTGCTCAACCTCCTCACTCTATCCGGCTTAACCAGCTCCAATGGTGAAGCCAGAAGATTGGTTGCTCAAGGTGGCATCACCATCGATGGCGAAAAGATGACCGACCCTCAAGCGGAGATTGAGACCTCTAGGTTAGAAGAAGGCATCACGGTGAAAAAAGGGAAGAAGGTCTTCACCAGAATCTTGGCGAAGTAGCGATGATTTTGCATCTCCCATCCGACCAGCAACGTATCAATATCAAAAACATAGACACCAAAAAGGAGAGATTAGCAATCACGCTAATCTCTCCTTCGTTATTTTTGTATATTCTGCTATGCTACTTCTCCCCTAAATCAAGGAGTGGTAGGAGCTGGTTGTGGAAGTTGAGTTGTATCCGGCATTTCCATTTCTTCCGCATTCTCCGCTTCGGCTGGTAATACGATTGGGTCAACCGTATCTCTCTTCATGTCCTTCATGGTCATCTTCATTTCGATTGGTCCAAGTGAAGGAGCTGAACTGTCAGAAGTCTGGAATTCCGCCATCAACTTTTCCATCATTTCGGTCATGAAAGCAGACATGTCGATGCTTAGCTCGACGTAGTGGAAGTCGTTCTTATCCACGACTGCAGTAATGGGGATTGTAGAAGTGTATTCTGAGAAATCAACTTCCGAAGAACTTTGTCCTTCGATTGTTTCTCTGAACGCTTCATCATCAGCTACTTCAGCTAGTGTTGGCTCACCAGTAATAACATAGTTCCCGTCGCTGTTCGTGGTCATGCTAAAGATGTCCAGGTTGGTCATTGGCATAGATGATGTTGGCTGGTTTCGTGCTGATTCAATATCTTCAGCACCGGTTTCCAAGGTGGACTTCACATAGTTTTGTCCGTCGCTGGAAATATATTGGGTGTAGTCTCCGCCATCATTGATCAGGTACTGAACCAAAGTTTGTCCTTGAATGGTGGTTTCAGCCATCATGTTGGCGTTTTCATCAAGTCTCATAACCGAAGTCATGTTTTGACCCATGGTGGAAATATCAATGTTATATTCTAAGCTTTTTGCATCGGCATAATATGCTTCTGCATTCTTCATGACTTCTTCAAGGCTAAGATCGCTATTGTTGGTAACGACTTCTTCGCTTGAAACTTCTTCACTGGAAACAACGCCTTCCGTTGAACTTTGTACGACTTCGCTGCTACCGTTGCTGGTTTCGCTACTCTCATTATCGCCTTCATCATTACAAGCTGCCAGAGCTAGAATCATCACGAGAAAGACTGCTATTAAACGAAATTGTTTTTTCATACTGTTCTCCCTTGTTATTTTTCTTCGTCACCGTGGAGGACTTCTTTAATCCGACCTCCGCCGACGACATCATCTTCTATATAGACAACAGCTGCTTGTCCAGGTGCTATTGCGCGCACGGCTTCATCAAAGTCAATTTGAACTAGCCCGTCACCCACAACTTTAACGGTGCAATCTGCTTCCTTCGCACCATAGCGCACTTTTGCTTTGGCTCTGAATTCATCAGCTCTTGGAGTCATGACCCAATTCCAATCATCTGCCAATAACGATTTGGAATATAGTGAAGATTCGGGTCCAACTTTTACCTCATTTTTACCCATATCTTTATCAAAAACATAGACGGGTTCGGGCATGGCCAAGCCTAAGCCTTTCCGTTGACCGATGGTATAAGAAATGGCTCCTTTATGCTCCCCAAGTACTTCCCCTTCTTTATTCACAAGATTACCTGACGGATATGTGTTTTTTGTGTATCTTTCTAAAAAATCAACATAATTTCCATCGGGCACGAAGCAAATATCCTGGGAGTCGTGCTTCTTCGCATTGATGAATCCTGCTTTTTCTGCGATTTCTCGGACCTCATCCTTAGTTAATGCGCCTACTGGAAGCAAGACCTTAGATAATATTTCCTGATCGAAATTATAGAGGGCATAGGTTTGATCCTTATGGTTATCTACCCCTTTTTTCAAACGGTAGCGGCCCTCTTCGTCCTGGTAGACTTGGGCATAGTGGCCGGTTGCGATATAGTCGCAACCTAACTCTTCAGCCCGCTTTAACAAGTGGTCGAACTTGAGATAGCGATTACAATCGATGCAGGGATTAGGCGTTAAGCCCCTCTCGTAGAAATCGACAAACTTTTGGATGACCTTCTCTTCAAATTCATCTGAAAAGTCAAAGACGTGGTAATCAATGCCCAACTGGTAGGCGACGCTTCTCGCATCGTCCACATCATCCAAGCTACAGCAAGTATGACGAGGATTAATCCCTACAGTCTCATTTTCATAAAGTCTCATGGTCACGCCGATACACTCGTAACCCTGTTCTTGCAAAAGATAGGCAGCCACGCTGGAGTCTACACCCCCGGACATGGCCACTAAAACTTTCTTCATGCCTTATCCTTTCTAAGACTTGTCACAACTTCTTTTAAAACTTCTATCGTATGAAGCACTTCCTCTTCCGTGGTCTCGGGACCAAAGGAAAATCGAAGGGCTCCCTTCATTCGTTTTTCATCCATGCCCATACTGGAGAGGACATGACTCACTTCATTTACCCCAGCGGAACAAGCTGACCCAGCCGACGCATATATGCCTCGTTGATTCAAGTGATAAAGCAGGAGGTCCTGATGAACACCTTCAAAAGTGAAGTGGTTAATCGAGGGCAGCTTATCCTCAACCCTGCCCGTAAGCTGGGCACCGGGAATCTCCAATACTCCCTCGATGAGGATGTGACTAAGCTTCTCCCACTTTGCCTGATTCTCTTCCAAATGGCTAATCGAATAATCTAAAGCGTGGGCCATCCCCACAATATTCGCCACCGGCGTCGTACCAGCCCGCTTCCCTCTCTCCTGGCTGCCGCCATGAATAAGGGGCAATAAGTCAATAGTTGGTTGATACAACAAGGCGCCAACCCCTTTGGGTCCGCCAAACTTGTGGGCAGACAAGGTAAGAAAATCGATCTCGTTTCCCTTTTCCAATGGAAGGTGACCAACAGCTTGGACCGCATCCGTGTGAAACAGAACATCTTTAGATTTGGCAAATCGGGCAAATCCCTCAATATCCTGAACAGTTCCCAGCTCATTGTTCACCGTCATAATCGACAGGAGAGCTGTCTTTTCATCACAGACTTTTTCGATTTCCCCTAGTTCAATAAGTCCATTTGGATTTGGCTTAACATAGTGAACGGTAAAACCCATCTCTTCAAGGAAGGCCATAGTTTCCAGCACCGTCTCATGCTCAAATGCCGAGGTGACCAGTTCAGTCTTCCCCGCCTTCTTGCCCAGGCTGGCTGCGGTCAAGATAGCCTGATTATTCGCTTCCGCTCCACCCGAGGTGAAGATAATCTGCTTGGGTTGAACGCCAAGTAGGCGGGCTACCTTCTCTCTGGCAAACACCAGCGCCCTGTTGGCTTCCGTTCCTTTTTGATGGGGGCTATTAGGGTTGCCATACTGATCCTGAAAATAGGGTTGCATCGCTTCATAAGCTTCCCGATTCAGAGGACTAGTCGCAGCATAATCCAGATAGATTTCGTTTAGGACCATAAATACTCCTATTCTTTTGCTAGACTGGCTTTCTATCTACAAGAGGAGGAGGCTTACCGCCATGACAATCATCCCGGCGATAACGCCGTAAATGGCCAGATGGTGAGCCCCATACTTTTCTGCGCTGGGTAACAGCTCATCTAAAGAGATGTAGACCATAATACCCGCAACCAAAGAAAAGATGATGCCAAAGATGCCGTCATTGAGGAAAGGCATCAGGACCAGTGCAGCAACAAGGGCACCGATAGGCTCCGCCAAGCCGGATAGGAGGGTAATTAGGATGGCCTTCTTCTTCTCCCCACTGGCATAATAAATAGGGACGGCTACGGAGATTCCTTCCGGTATATTGTGGATGGCAATCGCAATAGCAATGCTCAAGCCCAACGAGGGGTCGACCAAGGCACTCATAAAGGTGGCCATACCTTCGGGAAAGTTATGGATCCCGATAGCCAAGGCGGACATAATACCCGTCCGATGGAGATCATCTTCCGAATTATCCTTTTTTTCTGTCTTATTCGGCCTGTCAACTTTCTTGACATCCCGAATTTCCGAAAACTTTTCTAAATCTTCTTCACTGGTATACTCGTGAGGGTTTTCATCCTCAGGAATAACCGAGTCAATGAAGGCAATAAAAGCAACGCCGATAAAGAAGAAGAGGACGCCAATCCAATCACTGCCGTTGCCAAAATACTCGTTAATTGATTCAATTCCCGTGGGGAGCATTTCCATGAAGGAAATGTAAATCATAACCCCTGCTGAAAAACCAAGAGCGGCGGATAAGAACTTGGTGTTAGTCCGCTTCATCCCTAAGACGATCACAGCACCCAAACCGGTGGATAGGCCGGCGAGGGCGGTTAAAATAAAGGCATAGATAAAATTACTTCCATACTCCATGGTGAATCCTCTCTATAAACATCCGAACCCTAGGATTCGTGTTAAAAACAAAATAGCTTAGAATTATTGGAAACAATAACTCTAAGCTATATAAAAGCAATTATCGATTTCGCAATCAGATCAGAACTTATTCTTCATCTGCCTCTTCATCGTCGGCTTCTTCATCATCTTCGTCGCCGATTTCAGGTACATCTGCTGCATCAACTTCTACGTCTTCGAACTCAGACTCGTCGAATTCTTCTGGCTCACTCAACGTACAAACTGTTTCATCTGGCTCTGCAAGTACTTCAATTTCATCGATAGATGAGATATCAAGATCTGCAATTGTCATCACATCGCCATACTTCATGTCTTGAACATTAACTTCTGCCGTAGAAGGAATATATGAAGGTAAGCACTCAACTTCGACTTCGCCAATCATTTGCGTAAGGATTGATGGTTGCTCCCAAATCTCGTCACGGTTCAGTAATACAACAGGAACAACAACCTTGATCTTCTCACGCATGTTAACTTCAACGAAATCTACATGTAGGTATTCCTCACGTACAGGGTGCTTTTGCGCATCCTTAACAAGGACGGTAACGGTGTTATCGCCAAAGTCTAAGTCTACTAGGTTAGACGTTCCCGCTTCTTCTAGAATCTTATTGAATTCTAATACTGGTACTTGAATGTGGATGTTATCCTTACCTCTATGGTAAACAACACCTGGGACATAACCTGCCACGCGAAGCTTGTCTACTCTATTCTTTCCTTTATCTTCTCTCACTTGAGTATGAAGAGTATAATTAGCCATATCTTCCTCCTTAAATAATTACATACAGATTATTATACAAAATTTGTCGTTCGAATTCAAACAAAACGGCTTGATTCTCTTATTCTTTTTCCTCAGACTGCTTTAGGGCTGACGAAAGTGCGTCCCTGAAACCCTCCGTTGTCCTAGTTGCACCGGAAATGGTATCTATCGTTTCGCCATTCGTTTTAATAGCTTGCTCAATCAGAGACTCCAACGCTCTGCCACCGATATTCGCCGTTTCTTGAGAATCTAGAACCTTGATCTCATAGATTTCCCCATCCTCGGCAATGGTAACTGACAAGCGGATGTCTCCTTCATCGGAATAACCTCTTCCTACGCCTTCGTACGTACCTGCCTGATAGCCCGATGAGCTAGACCCACAAGCACTTATCAAAAGCACAGCTGCGCAGATTACTATCAATTTAACTCTATTAAGCAAGGTTACCCCCTTTCAGCTCGGTATTATCTTTAAATGTTGCTTCCGCAGTGACCCGGGTTGTTCCCCCTGCCACGATGCGAGCAAGTATCTTATTATCTTCAATCTTTTCCATCTCAATCACAGGCTCGTCGTCCATAAAAATCTGCTTCTCGTAGCAAATGATAAAGGACGAGAGACTGGCGTAGTCTCCGGCAAAATCCACGTTGACTTCGTTGAACCAGTCAATGATGGAGGCATTGTTAACGTGATGATTGCTGTCGATGTCCGTTTTCCGTGGGCTTAGGCTTCGGCGTTCGCTGTAGTGGTCAAGCTCCTGAAGCTTAGGTCTAGGCTTAGTATAAAATGCTTCCGTCTCACCGAAACTATTGAACAGGTCCCCGTCGATTCGCCCGGGTCTCTGTTTCTCCACATCAACAAGCAGCCAGACACTATCCGCATAAGCAAGAATATTATCTTCCTCATCCAGCAACAAAAAATTCCTCTTGGCAAAAAAGCGATTGTATTCATAAGGAAAAGTCACCGTCTTGACCTTGGTGTGGGCGACGGGAAAGCGCTTAAATCGAATGTCCCAAGAGTAGACCATCCAAACCTTATGATCTTTTTCCTTCGGTGTATACACGGCTTCGTAATGCATGATCGCCGTATCCGTCCACATGTGAATCAGACCCGGTAAGGTAAGCACCAATTCTTCATCGCATAGGAAATAAGGAATATGCCAGTCTAAGTAGAATTCGTTGCCACTTGTTTGCAGATACTTCAAAATTTACCTCTTCAATCTAACTTCTTCCACAGTTTGCGGTACAGAACAATCATCACCAGTTCTAGTATAGCCGATATCCACAGGAATATCTGTACTAAAAGGTTCTCTCCGAGGCGCGGCACCAGATTCTGGGCAAAGAAAAGAATCAAGAAGAAAAGACCATTGGCTATCAGGAAAGCCGTAAGGGACCCAAGTTTAACTCGGCTATTATGCCTCCTACTTTCCTCGGGACTTGCCTGGTGGGAGAGGCCAAAACGAAAGTCCCGCCGCTGAAGGCTCCGACCGAAGTCAGCTACCCAACTGGGCATATCTCTGGCAATAACCCCGCTGTCGTATATCGCCGGAAATACCGTAGCGGTCAAATAATCCTTGCTGATAAAGTTTTTGAGTAACTTCCTTGCGATAGGTTGGGCCATTTCCAAAATATTCTGATCTAAATCTAGTGAGGTGATGACCCCCTCGAGGATGGCCAAAGCCTTAAAGAACATCGTTAAAGAACCCGGTAATCTAATTTGATATTTATAGAGGAGGTTGAAGAAGTCATTAATCATGACTTGAAGGTCAATCTCCTTTAAGGTCAAGGTTAAGTAATAGTCCAAAATTCGTTGAATATCATCCTGAAGTCTAGCATTATCCGCGTTGGGATTTAAAAGGTCCAACTGCCCAAGGGCATCGATGATCACCCGTGGTGAATCTCTGGTAATTCCCAGGAAGAGCACAAGGATGGCATACTTGTCCTTAACCGACAGGCTGCCCATTATGCCGAAGTCAAGAAAGACGATATCTTCCGTGGAATTAATCAGGATGTTACCGGGGTGGGGGTCTCCATGGAAAAAGCCATCTCGGAAGACTTGGTTGGCATAGGAATAAAGGAGCCTCTTAGCTACATCTGCCCGATCATTCTTCCGATAGGTTTTTACGATATGGCGAAGTGAAGGCGCATCAATGTACTCCATCGTAAGTAGCTCTTCTCCGGACAATTCCGGAAGAAGTGTTGGGGTATGGACATATTTGTCCCGCCTGATCATATCCTGGAACTTGGTCAAGTTCTTGGCTTCCTTGCGGAAATCCAACTCATCAAGGAGCTGGCGGTGAAATTCAGACAGCATCCCCTCATAGTCGATAATCTGAGAAAAAGAAAAGAAGCGATCTAAGGTGTCCGCTAATTCCCGCATCACCTGAATGTCCGCTTGTATGACTTCCTTGATACCAGGTCTTCTCACCTTCAATACAACACTCTGCTGAGTTTCCCTAATCGTGGCTTTATAAACTTGAGCAATGGAAGCCGAAGCAATCGGATTTTCATCAAAGCTTTCAAAAACCACACCGATGTCCCGACCAATTTCGTGTTCAATCTGCCCTCTCATTTCATGGAAAGGCAAAGGGGCAACATCATCCTGGAGCTTTTCTAGTTCGTCGATTATTGGTTGGGGCAAAATATCATAGCGGGTGGAAAGAATTTGCCCTAGCTTGATATAGCTAGGACCCAGGTCTTCCAACAAGGCGTATAGCTTCTTGCCGATGGTTTCCTCGACCACAATCCTCCGGTCTTCCTTATCCTCTTCTTTGGATAATTTGACCCATTGACGGGCATCAAAAAGAATCTTAGAAGAAAGAATTTTCTTCAAGATTACTCGCTTCGAGTTTTTGTTTTGTGTTGCCATGCCTGCCTCACTTGCTACCGCTACGAAAGACCGAGCAAAGGTTAATATAGAAAAGGTCGATCTTGACGATCGACCACTCTCTTAGAACTGTTGATCTTGGTTATCCGTCTTGTCCTGAGCAAATCTCAATTCTTCACGAATAATTTGGCGAACATCATTTTTCGTTGCAAAGTTTGCTGTCTTCTCAGCAAGCTGTTCATCGATGTAGTTGTTCATCTTGTTTCTTTGGTCCTGACCCTTTTGAACGAGATCATCAACAACTTTAGAAGCTTCTTCTTTCTTGACTTCTCCTCTTTCCACCATATCTTCAACGAGAGACTCGATTTTCTCTTTTGAATAGGCAAAGATTCCAACACCAAAATTGATTGCTTTATCGATTTGTTCCTTCATGTCATCCCCCTATAGCATTTCGAGTAACATTTCACTTGCATGTTCATTTTACTACTTTTCACTGGCCATAAGCAAGCCGGTTAAGCTTACTTATTCTTGTCGGCATTATGCAAAACCAAGGTGCAGAAATCCTCGTTATTAGCCGTGTTGCTGATTAGCTTCACAAATTGGGCATAGGTCTCTTCCTGCCTTTGCCCCCTGCCCTTTCTACGAATCTCCAACATGGTCCTCTGTTCTTTTGGATCCAACAAGAGATCGTCTCTGCGGGTGCCAGAGGCAAATATGTCAATAGCCGGGAAGATGCGAAGCTCAGATAGGTCTCTGCTTAGATGTACTTCCATGTTACCGGTTCCCTTGAACTCCTCATAAATCATGTCATCCATACGAGATCCGGTGTCTTTCAAACAGGTTGCCAGGATAGTTAAACTGCCGTGACCATCAATATTTCTCGCCGATCCAAAGAATCGCTTTGGCGGATAGAGGGCAACGGGATCGAGACCACCTGACAGGGTCCGACCACTGGGTGAAGTGGTGATGTTATAGGCTCTGGACAGTCTGGTTAAGGAGTCCATCAAAATCATCACATCCTGACCACTTTCCACTAGTCTCTTTACCCTATCTAGAAGAGCTTCTGCGGTTTGTACATGGTTTTGCGCAGGTTTATCGAAAGTGGATGATATAACTTCCGTGCGGACATTACTCTCTGCATCCCGAAGAAGGTTCACACTTCGTTCAAAGTCGGTAACTTCTTCAGGCCGCTCGTCGATAAGGAGGATAAATAAGTACACCTCAGGGTAAAGTTCCTCAACAGAATGGGCGATTGCCTTTAGTAGTGATGTCTTACCCGCCTTAGGTGGACTGACAATCATGCCACGTTGGCCTTTGCCAATCGGGGCAACCAGATCCACAATTCGGGTGGAAATGTCGTTGGACTTCCTTTCCAAACGGATCCTTTCGTTGGCATAGACCGGAGTCAAGTCATCGAAATCTACCCGGTTCCGATAAGTAATTGGTGAAGTTCCGTTAATACTGTTCACGTAGATGATAGGTGCATACTTGTCTTTATCGTGGTTGTCACCGACAATACCTTCAATCAAGTCGCCGGTTCTAAGTTGGAAGCGCTTAATATGAGAAGCAGGCACATAGAAATCGACGTTTTGCCCATCTTCCGTTTCCGAACGAAGGAAACCATAGCCGTCCTGCATTACCTCCAGGGTACCTACCGTAAAAGGTAAGTCGTGGCGGTACTCATCTTCGGTCTCTTCTTTATTTTCGGTTTGTTCGTCCCCAATAGTATCAAGATTGAAAAGGGAACCTGCATCTTCCGATGTTTCCTCAGGCTTGACTTCCTCTTTCTCTTCTTTGATTTCATTCAGTTGAGCCTGCTTTTTCGATGGGGCGATGTAACTCACCGTCTCTTTTTTCTGTTTGGATACAGGTTGTTCTTCAACAAATGACAAAGGGGCTGAATTTTCTCTTGCCTTTCTTTTCTTGTTGGGTGTATTGCTTTTCGCTTGCTTTTTATCATCGTCTTCCAACCATGATACAAGCTCTGTTTTCTTATACTTGTAACTTGCTGCTAAACCTCTGTCTTTGCTTAGCTGGCGTAGTTCGACGACGGTCATATGATCATAATTCGCCTTCAATGGGAACCTCCGTTTGAATGAAATAAAAAATTGTTGAGAGTAAATCAAAAAAATAAATATAAAAAAAGAATACGAAATAAAAGATTAAATAATGGGGGGGTTCAAGGCCTTTCCCTAAGGAAAGGCCCATTTAATCCCATTTTAAAATACGAGTGTATAAAAGAACTTATTCAGCTTTACCTGAGGAACCAAACATGTCCATCTTTTCCTTAACCAAAGCAGTGATTGCTTCCGTTCCAGGAAGAAGTAGTTTTCTTGGATCAAAGCCCTTTCCTTCTCTGTCTTTGCCGGCTTCAATATACTTTCTTGTCGCTTCAGCGAATACGAGTTGGCATTCCGTATTGACATTAATCTTTGCAACACCAAAATCGATGGCTTGTTTAACCATCTCCTCTGGGATTCCTGTTCCTCCGTGGAGAACCAATGGTAGGTCACCTGTTAAATCTTTGATACCTTCTAAGGCGGTAAAGTCTAAACCGGCCCAGTTTTCAGGATATACACCGTGGATGTTACCGATACCAGCTGCTAAGAAGTCGATTCCGGTATCTGCTAATTGCTTACATTCGTTAGGATCAGCAATTTCTCCGGCACCAACGATGCCGTCCTCTTCTCCACCGATTGAGCCAACTTCCGCTTCGACGGAGATCCCTTTCGCGTGAGCAAGCTCTACAATTTCTTTCGTCTTTGCTAAGTTCTCTTCCAAATCGTAAGCTGATCCGTCAAACATAACGGAAGTAAAACCAACTTCGATACATTCTTTCGCTTGCTCGTAGTTACCGTGGTCAAGGTGAACGGCGACAGGAACGGTGATTCCCATTGCCTTGTCCATTGCTTCGACCATGGCAATAACTGTGCTAAAGCCAGTCATATACTTGCCTGCACCACCGGAGACACCCAAGATAACTGGGCTCTTCGTCTCTTCAGCAGCTTGTAAGATTGCTTTTGTCCATTCTAAGTTGTTGATATTGAACTGTCCGATTGCATAGTGACCTTCTACGGCCTTATTGAGCATTTCTTTTGCAGATACTAACATATTGACCTCCTATTTCACACCATCACACTGTCTGTTTTTCTCTACTTTATCATACCGTATTTGGGAAAAGTCTGCAGACTTTCGACTTAGACTCTCCAAATATCTTCAGCATATTCGCGGATTGTACGGTCTGATGAGAAATAACCGGAGTTAGCTAAGTTCTTGAGACACTTCTGTGCCCAGCCTCTGCGGTCACGGTAGGCCTCATCTACCTTTTCTTGCGCCTCAACGTAACTTCTGAAGTCATAGAGATTGAAGTATTGGTCAGCACGGCCACCGTTTTGAGGGGACACCAACTCATTATAAATATCTAAGAACATGAAGGTGCCGTTGTCGGTAATGCTTTCCTCGTTCAGCAGCATATCCACCGCCTTCTTTAATTCGATATCACGGTAGTAGAATTCCTTAGAGTTATAGGTGCTTTCAATCTCAGCTAACTCCTCCACAGTAGCGCCAAAGCGGAAGTTTGCTTCCTCGCCCGCTTCACGGAAGATTTCTACATTCGCACCATCGTAAGTGCCCAAGGTTGGAGTTGCGTTCATCATGAACTTCATGTTACCAGTTCCTGACGCTTCCTTACCCGCTGTAGAGATTTGTTCAGAGACATCTGCTGCAGGGAACAGCTCCTCAGCTGCGCTTACTCGGTAATTTTGAATAAAGACGACGCGCAGCTTGTCGCGAACATCTTTATCGTTGTTGACTAACTTGGCAATTTCGTTGATGAACTTGATAATTGCCTTTGCACGGAAGTAACCCGGTGCAGCCTTAGCGCCAAAGATATAGGTTCTTGGCACCATATCCAAGCCTGGATTCTTCTTTAGCTTATTGTAAAGGTAGACGATGTGTAGGGCGTTGAGCAACTGACGCTTATACTCGTGAAGACGTTTGATTTGAATATCAAAGATGGATTCGGCATTGATTTGCACGCCTTCCGACTTCTCGATAAACTTGACTAATTGCTCTTTCTTGACTTGCTTGATACGGTTGAGTTCTTCTAATGACTGATCGTCTTCAAGGTAGTTTTCTAACTCTTTAAGCTTAGTCAAGTCATGTTGCCAGTCTTCCCCGATTCTCTCGTTAATAAAGCTAGTTAATTCTGGGTTAGCATACTGTAACCAACGTCTTGGGGTAACACCATTAGTCTTATTGTTAAAGCGCTCAGGCACAAGATCATACCATTGCTTAAGCGTCTCATCCTTCAAGATATTGGTGTGGATTTCCGCAACGCCGTTAACGCTGTTAGACACCCAGATGGCAAGGTAGGCCATCTCGACGACGTTATCATGAATAATGCGGTGAGTGTTGATTTTCTCCTCATCCATTTCAATCTTGCGGAGCTCGGAAATCATCTTCTGGTCAACTTCGCGAATCAAGGTTAAACAGCGTGGATTCACTTCATCGACAATATCTAAACTCCACTTTTCAAGGGCTTCTTGTAAGACGGTATGGTTAGTGAAAGCAAAACTCTTTGTAACAATAGCATAAGCTTCGTCCCAAGATATTCCTTCCTCATCAATAAGAATGCGCATAAGTTCTGGTATAGCAATAACCGGATGAGTATCATTTAATTGGAAGATATGGTACTCAGGGAAGTGCTTGAAGGTCTTATCTGCAGGGAAGTTTTGCTTATACTTGCTAATCACGTCTTGGATACTGGCTGAAGTGAAGAAGTATTGTTGCTTTAGACGCAAAACTTTGCCCGCGCGTTGAATGTCATTAGGATACAAAACGCGGGTAATGTCTTCAGCTCTGTTTTTATCCTGAACTGCTTTATCATACTCGAAGTTATTGAAATGATCGAAGTTGAAGCCACTGTTTAGTGGCTCAGCTTGCCACAAGCGAAGCGTATTGACAACGCCATTGTGGTAACCAACGATAGGCATATCGTAAGGAACGGCCAAGACCTTTTGGTCGCGGAAGGAAACCAATTTTGCATCGGACTCTCTACGAACAGACCAGAAGTCGCCTTTCTTTAGCCAGTCATCGCCCATTTCCTGTTGGAAACCGTCGACAAACTTTTGCTTGAAGATACCTTGAGAGTAGCGGACGCCGTAGCCCTGGACCGGGAGATTCTCGGTTGCCGCAGACTCAACAAAACAAGCCGCTAGACGGCCCAAGCCACCGTTACCTAAAGCAGCATCTTCCTCTTGGTCTTCTAAATCGGCCAAATCAACCCCGGTATCCTGTAGCACTTCCTTCGCTTCATCCAAGAGACCTAAGTTAAGGAGGTTATTTCCTAACGATCTTCCGATAAGAAACTCAGCAGAGAAGTAGTATGCATTCCTGCGACTTTTATTCTTTTCTTTCGTTTCTTTCCAGTCTTCTTGGATACGGTTCATCACCGTCTTTGAAAGAGCACCATACTTCTCAAAGGTAGATGAATGTTCGTAATCCACACCGAATTCATTTTGTAGATTCATTTGTAGTTCATTTCTGAATTGCTCTGTAGTCATTAATTCCTCCCGTATAAGGTTGCAATATCTCTTAATTTCATCATCAATTGGCGGTCAAAATATTCGTAGCCCATTCGCCACTTCCAGTTGCCACCCAATAAACCTGGGACATTCATTCTCGACTCATTATCCAAGCCGAGAATATCTTGCATTTGGACAATACAGATATCGGCGACTGAACTTGCTACCCCTCGGACGATACCCCATAGTATGCCTTCTTTTTCATTCAAGCCAAAATATTGAGTAGCGTATTCTCTTGTCACTAAATCTAGGTCCTTCCACCAACCCATTAACGTATCGGAATCATGGGTCGACGTATAAATCGAACTTCTAAATTCTAAATTATGGGGCAAATATTCGGAATTATCTTCACCAAAGGCAAACTGAATGGGATTCATTCCGACAAAACCAGTCTCCTCTCGGAGGTCAATGACTTTGTCGCTAAGGACACCCAGGTCTTCAATGAGAAAAGGTAGAGGCCCCAGTTCCTTTTCCAAAGATTGGAAGAGGTCCATCCCCGGGCCATCCACCCAGTAACCATTCCTCGCCGTTTCATCCTCAGCGGGAACCGACCAGTAATTGCCAAATCCAATAAAGTGATCCAAGCGGAGGATGTCATAGAGGTCCATGTGAATCTTCACCCGCTTCTTCCAAAAGTCGTAGTCATTTGCTTTCATCTTGTCCCAATCGTAAATGGGGTTCCCCCACCGCTGACCTTCCTTGGTAAAGAAGTCAGGTGGAGCACCTGCAACGACGGTAGGCTTCAATTCATCATCTAATAGAAACTGATCCGCATTTGCCCACACGTCAACGGAATCCATGGCAACATAGATTGGCATGTCACCAATAAGTTGGATACCCAATCGGTGAGCATAATTCTTTAAAGTTTCCCATTGTTCAAAAAACTTAAACTGAATGAAATATTGGAATTCCAATTGATTCTTATGATTCTCCGCAAATTCCTTCAAGGCTTTTTTCTGGTGGTGTCTCAGGTCTTCTGGCCACTCCGTCCACTCAACATCCAATTGGTCCTTTTTGATGGCCATGAACAGGGCATGATCTTCCAACCAAGATTTGTTCTTCTTGAAAAACTCTTGTCTTTCTTTTAGTCGATGGTCCTTCGCATTGTGGAAGGCTTTCTCTAAAATGCGGAAGCGATTGTTGTATTGAAGAGCATAATTGACGTATTCAGGATTATCTCCAAAGTTGATGGGTTCCAATTCTTCCTTGTTCAACAATCCTTCTTCACAGAGAATATTTAGGTCGATAAAATAGGGGTTACCGGCATAGCTGGAGAAGCTGGAGTAAGGTGAGTCCCCATAGCTGGTTTGTCCTAAAGGCAAAAGTTGCCAGTATTTCATCTTCGATTCGGCTAGAAAATCGCAAAAGCGATAAGCTTCTTGTCCAAAACTGCCGATGCCGTAATCTGAAGGCAAAGAGAAGATAGGCAAGATGATGCCCATTCCCCGATCGAAATCCACCCTCTGGAGGGTTGGGGCTAACTTTTCTTTTCTCGTTGTTGTAACCGCTTTCATAGAAGAAGATTCATGAGTGCCTGGGGCACTCACGTCCTTCTGGTCAAGCGGATGATTGCGTTCTTGAACCATCCCATTGTCCTCCTAATTTGAGCTCATCTCGTCGGTAACCAAATCCAATTTCTTGGTCTGGTCCGCCGTGATCAGTGCATCGATCATCTCTTCAATATCACCATCGAGGAAGTCTCCAAGCTGGTGAACGGTACGGTTAATGCGGTGGTCAGTCACCCTTCCTTGAGGGAAGTTGTAGGTGCGGATTCGCTCCGAGCGATCGCCCGTTCCGACCTGGGACTTTCTATCCGCAGATAATTCCTTTTGTTGCTCCTCTAACTTTAATTCGTAGAGGCGAGCCATAAGTACCCGCATGGCCTTATCTTTATTCTTAATCTGACTTTTTTCATCTTGGCAAGTGACCACGATGCCGGTTGGCTCGTGAGTCAAACGCACGGCAGAGTCGGTCGTGTTGACGCTTTGTCCGCCATGGCCACTGGACCTGTATACATCGACACGGACATCGTTCATATCCAGTTCTACGTCCACTTCTTCCGCCTCGGGCAGAACCGCAACGGTTGCTGTCGACGTGTGGATTCGACCACTGGACTCCGTCTCCGGAACTCGCTGGACCCGGTGAACGCCTGATTCATACTTGAGAATCGAATAGGCCCCTTCCCCTTTAACCATAAAGGTGGCTTCTTTCACACCACCGATACCCTGGGAAGTGTAGTCCATCTCCTCGGTAGAGTAGCCCTTCTTGTCCGCAAACATGTGGTACATCCGGTAGAGGTCGCCGGCGAATAAGCCCGCCTCATCGCCGCCTGCACCGGCGCGAATCTCGACAATAACATTCTTGTAATCATTAGGATCTGTAGGAAGGAGGAGAACTTTGATCTCCTGCTCTAACTTTTCCATGAGGGCTTCATTTTCTTGTAGGTCATCCCTAAGCATCTCCTTCATCTCAGGATCTTCCGCTTCAGGAATCATCATCTTGTCTTCTTCCACCTTGTTTCGTGCTTCATCGTAAGCGCTATAGGCTTCAGCCAAAGGTTTCAGGTTGACATATTCTCTATTGACCTTTTGCCACTCATCCATGTTAGAAATGAGTTCAGGGTCCGCTAATTGGGTCTCGTACGACCGCATTCTATCTTGAATGTTATCTAAACTCTCGAACATACTTCCTCCTCATGATTACTTTCTCGCGATAACCCGACGGTTAAAGCCTGCGTAATCATTGTATATATCAATCTCTTGAAAATTATTGTTTGCTAATATCTGGCTGATCTCTTGGCCTTGTCCGTCCCCAATTTCCAAAAAGAGAAGGCCACCGGGTTTCAAATGGTTATAGGCCTGGGGAATTAAACGGCGGTACACATCCAACCCATCGTCCCCGGCAAATAAGGCAAGGCTTGGCTCGTAACTTAATTCGGCTTCCAAGTCCTCCCTTTTACGCTCTTCCACGTAAGGAGGATTGGAAATAATCACGTCAAATACTCCGCTTATGTTTTCAAATAAATCTGACTGCACCCAAGAAAGTGGAGCTTGCTTCTCCACATTCCATTTTAAGCCAATAGGCGACCGTTCTGCAAGGAATTGCTCATTTTCTTCAGCCAATGTCCGCGCCTCTGGTGAAATATCTCCGCCGACAATTTTGCCTAACCTTAAAGAAACCTCTCCCCTAGCTCGTCTTTCCACCGACTCATAAGCCAAAGTCAGCGGAATGATGCCTGTGCCAGTACCGATATCGCAGATTTCCCACTCCTTTTCTGGGTCTTCTACTAATCTATTGATGACGTCTTCCACCAAAAACTCAGTTTCCGGTCTTGGGATTAAAGCCCGCTCATCAACGAGAAAATCCCGGCCGTAGAAGTTCCACCGGCCAATGGCATATTGCAGGGGTAAACCAGTTGCCCGCTTTTGGACCATTAATTCCAGCTCTTCTTCCTGATTATCCTCAAGAACAATATGTTCCCTAGCTAAGGCAGTTCTCGCCTGCCCTAAATTTATGCCCAATAAATAGCTTATCATGAGGACAAGGTCATCTTTGCTGACCCTCTTTTCCTCGTTCCATCGTTTTCTCATAGAATATCCGAATGATCCTCGGGAATGACGGCTTCCATCGCTTCTATGGCCACCTCAATCATCTCGTCGGTTGGTTCCTTTACCGTAGCTACCCTTTGGATAAACATTCCCGGTGCCCGTAACGCCTTGCTCAATCCGTTGTCTACCTTCGAGGTCCATGCATTCAGCTCATACGTCAACCCCACTAGGATAGGAATCATGAGTAGGCGAATAGCGAACCGTACGAAGGGATTTGGCCAGCCGAAGAAGCTCATCAAGATAGCCGACAGGATGACCAGGTTAGCCAAAAAGCTTGTTCCACACCGGGCGTGAACCCTAGGATACTTCCTAACGTTCTCAACGGTCAGCTCTTCCCCATGCTCGTAGGCGGCTATCGTCTTGTGCTCCGCCCCGTGATACATGAAGACGCGGTTCAACTCGTCCAACTTGCTGATGGCAATGACATAGATAAGGAAGAAGACAATTCGAATAATTCCCTCGATGACGTTCAGCACCAAGTTGTTTTGAATCATCGGACGGAAGAGGCCTGCTATCCATGTTGGTACAAAGAAAAAAAGACCAAAAGCAATCGCGACGGCAACGAAGACCATAAGAAAGCTAAGGACCTGCTCTGCTCGCTCTTCCCCAAATACTCTAATCAGAAAACGGCTAAAAGGTCCGGGCTCTTCATCTTCTTCCCAGTCCAATTGATCGGCAGAATATTCCAAAGCCTTACTTCCTCGTGAGAAGGAATCGACCAAAGCTCCAATGCCACGGAAGAAAGGCAACTGGAACAACTTATATTTTTTTGTCAGTCCGTCAACTGGTTCGACCTTCACTTTAATCTCATCGCTACCCGGTTTTCTGGTGGCGATGGCAACAAGGTCAGGCCCCTTCATGAGGATACCTTCCATCAGTGCCTGTCCCCCAATGGAGGTCGCCCTGACTTCCTTTTCCTTAGGTAAGGAAGAAGTTTGCGCTAATTCTCTTTCCATTTTCTTCTCCTTAAAAGAGGGCTAATAGAAAAAAAGGTGTCTCAAAAGAGACACCTTGACTGTTAGTCCATATTGTATTTCTTCTTAAAGCGCTCAACACGTCCGCCGCGTTCGGCAGTTTTTTGTTTACCTGTATAAAACGGATGGCACTCCGAACAAACTTCAACTTTAATTTCTTTCTTGGTTGAACCCGTTGTAAATGTATTTCCGCATGCACATGTAACTTGAGCATCTTCGAAGTACTCTGGTTGAATATCTTTTTGCATTAACTATCACCTCTCTCCGCTGTTGTTTCAACTAAATTAATAGCTTAAAAAGTATACCACAGAACGAATCAACTTTGCAAGAATTAATATTTTTGTGTTGAGTCCGTCACTATTTCGTACTTTCCGCAGTAGTTGAAAACTCTTTCGCGAATTCATCGTTATCAAAATCTGTTAATGCAATCACTTCATCAACTTGAGCCCAAATTTCAGGACTATGGGTCGCTATGATAATCACTCGTTCCGGACTTTTCATGCTCAGAAGTAATTTAATTATTTCTGCCGATGTTTTGGGATCCAGTGAAGCAGTAGGCTCATCTGCCAATAATATTTTTGGTTTCTTTAGAATCAACTTAGCAATCGAAATTCGTTGTGACTCACCACCGGATAAGGTATAGATCAAGCTGTCGAGGTCAAGATAAGAAAGTCCTACTTCCTTTAAAACCTGCTTAAAAAGTGCTTTCTTTTCATCTTTTCCGATTTTCTGTCCAACCAGTCCTAATTCTAAATTGGCCTCTATAGATTCATTATCTAATAATCCAAGGTTCTGAAAGAGGTAACCCATATAGTCGCGGAAATATTCTTCGCTCTTGATTTGCTGCAACGGTTTGTCCCCTATCATGATTTCGCCCGAATCATATGGTTCCAATTTGCCTATCATGTTTAACAGCGTTGTCTTGCCCGACCCACTACGTCCAATCAAGGCATAAGTTTTGCCTGGTTGAAAGTCCATGGAAAAATCGTCGAAAATTCTGCGTTGGCCAAACTTTTTGTCGATCATTTTTAAAGAAATCATCCTATTCTCCTTTAAGTACGGTAACGAGCATCTTGCTTTCCTTCTTCATTTGTCTGGATAAAATGAAAATCTCTACACCCATGAAAATGATGAAGGACCCTAAGCTTGCCAACCAGTTTCCAGTCAAAATAAAGCTTGCAATAGCTGCTATTAAGAGCACAAGAGCTAAACTTCTCAGATAATCTTTATGAATAGTGAGGAAGGATTCACCCGAGATGCGATGAATAAATATTTCTCTACGGAATTGACTAAAATAGAGCGCATTCATCGCAACAAAACTAATAATAGCTGTAACCATACCAATGATACTTCCTAGTAGAAGTGAAATCGTTTCATTTCGATAATTTTCGGTTTGTTGACGATAAAGGCCGTAGCTATTATTAACATAGGAAGCATAGGGAAATATTTCATGCTTTTTCAGCAGAGAAAGTGTTTCATCAGCATCTTGCAGAAATAGAGCATTTGTAACACCATTAACCCACATATCTGGTGAATGGGTACCGCCCCCCACAGAGTGGGGTGTAAGTACAACGACTATAATATCCTGTAGCCACTGATCGACGGGTACAGCTTCCTGATTGTAGATGAAGAATTCTGTGCCATTAGGTAAAAACTCTACCACTGCTTCTAAATTATCCGCGCTATCTTCCAGACCATAATCAGCCTATAAAATTTCCTTGGTTATGGAAGTGATTTCTTCAACACTGTTTTCCATTGATTCAGGGAGTAAGAGGCCGAACTGTCCTTTTTCTAAGCTATTCATGTTTTCTAGAAACGCGGAGCTTACGGGTGTGCCTTCCATATCTAAATAGGATGGGCTGACAAAAAGCATCTTCCCGTCGAAATAATTTTGCTCTCCTGGATATACCATCTGGCTGTCTCGTAAAACGTATCTTGCATAAATGGCATCATAATCATCTAGAGCATCTACTAAGAAATTGAACCAAAGATTATTACGTCTACTTGATTCTTCTTCATCATAGGAGAATGCACCTAGATTATATGAAATATTATTTAGATTGTCCCTTTCCCTCCAGGCACTATCAGCTACCATCAGTTTTTGCACTTCCGGCAAATACGCTTGTACTTTATCGACACTCCAGCTAACTACTACTAAGGTAATGAACTGACTAATCATCAAGACAGTAAGAATGGATTTGACAGGTAGTTTCCCTTTTACTAGATCGATCAATTTAGTCCGTTTTAACAAAAGGGAGAAAAGCCTTGTGATAAAAAATGTAATGAAGCTTAGGACAATGATGTGGAGTATTGTAGCAGCAATTAGTAACTGGAATAACTGAAAATTCCAAATCCCGAGGAGCTTCATGGCAATGCTGCCAACTAAAAGTGATAATCCACACATAAAAATGATAGATAGAAAACTTGATCTCAGATTCTTGTGAAGCAAGTCTTTTGAGGTAATGCCTGATAACATTCTAATACCTGAAGACCTTAGAACACGAATTTCGCTCAGAATGATTATGCTAGTATAGAAAAGATAGAATAGCACGCAAGCTAAGAGAATGGCATCACTAGCCAAAAAACGTAACACAGTTATGAAAGGAGATGCTCTATTATCTTTTACAGTCGTTTCTGCAAAATTAAAAAGCTCCATATTTAGTTCATCAATCGTCAGCCCACCGCTGAGAATAAGATATGTATTCGCAGGATTAGAATTCTTTGCCTCGTCTTCACCTGCCTCATTAAACAAGGGAGGAACTTCTCCTTCACCGTATATTCTGTAAAGAAAAGAAGTGCCTTGATTTGTAGGAGTAACAACACGTCTAGCAATAATACTATCTGTCCTATTAGCTAATTCTTCTAAACTCTTTTCTAACTGTGTAATGTCTGCCTCGCTAGACATCTCATTAACTGTTACAGAAGGATAAGATAGATATAAACTGCTGTTAACATTCGAAAGTATCATTAGAACTAGAAATCCCAAGATTATAGAATTAGTTGCAAATACAAATATAGATTTTCGCATTAAACACCCCTGCTTCTAGTTACATCATCACGCCATCGGATATTAAGTTTCCTTATATGAATTTTTACAACACTGCAACCACTCGCTTAATTACACCTTATAATCTAGATAATGTAATATCAAATTATAACAATAAGTATATATATATATATATATTAAGAGTCAAATATTTCCTTTTTACTATTCATATAAAAATCTATACTACGAATAGCTTTAGTTACAGTATCTTAGAATTACGCTGAAATGCTTGAAACTATTGGAGCAATGCCCTTTTTGGTTTATAATAAGCTTTATGACTAAAGGGATGTAAATTTTGAAAGAGGATTTTCATGAAAAATATCATCGTAATCTACGGTGGGCGCTCGACGGAACATGAGGTCGCCGTCCGCAGCGCTGTTGCAGTTATCAATAATTTGGATTGGTCCAAATATCAGGTTTATGCCATATATATCAATAAGCAAGGACACTTTATTCCCTTGGGAGAAATCACGGAAGAAGTGGCTAGCGACAAAGACTTAATAAGAGGTAATGGTAAATCGACTTTGGAATCGATTAGTGACTTTTGCCTCTTTCTCAATCAGATCGAAAAACCCATCATATTCCCGGTCATCCACGGACAAACAGGCGAGGATGGCGAAATTCAAGGTTTCTTAGAAACGCTGGATGTTGCGTATATTGGGTCGAGGCTGATGGCCAGTGCCCTGTGTATGGATAAGGGATACGCCAATCAGGTATTGGATGCATCCGGCTTACCTATTGCTCCATACCGCGTCCTGACTCGTAAGGAATATGAAGAGATCGACCACGATGAATTGATTAAGGAAATTGAGGAAAGCTGCGGTTTTCCTTGCTTCGTCAAGCCTTGTAACAATGGATCTTCCGTCGGTGTCAGCCGAGCTGAACAGGATACTTTCCTCGAGGCAGTGGAAGAGGCCTTCCGCTATGACCGAAGGATTGTTATCGAGAAGGAAATCGTAGGTGTGGAGTTAGAAGTCTCTGTTCTGGGCAATAAGAAGGCTAAGGCGTCCCAACCAGGCAGCTACACCGCTCAAGGACTTTTAGATTATGACGCAAAATATAACGACAGCTCGACGGTAGAAAATGTTCCCCATCCTTTGGAACCACATCTATTAAGCGAGTTGCAAGATTTGGCATTACGCACCTACCACGCTCTAAGCTGTGAAGGGTTAGCCCGTGTCGACATCTTTATGGATAAGGATGAAAACTTCTTCATTAACGAGCTGAATACTTTCCCCGGTATGACCCAAATATCCCTGGCACCAAAGCTGTGGGTAGCGCTTACCGATATGACCTTCTCTGATTATCTCGATGAAATCATTGATTATGCCTTGGAATCTGAAGAGGAAAGGCAGAATATTAAAACTGACTGGGAGACTAAATGAAAACGCAAAGTTTAGAAAATATTGCTAAGTTAGCCGATGGCGAACTGATTGGAGATTTCGATCTTACTACAGAGATTAATAACGTCTCCATCGATACAAGAACAATCAATCCCGGTGATCTCTACGTGCCCATTATTGGGGAGAATTTGGATGGCCACGATTTCATGGAAGAAGCTTTTACCAAAGGTGCTGTTGCCAGCTTAGTGGATAAAGACCACCTTGACCTCTTTACTCATCTCAATAAGCCTCAAATACTAGTAGAAGATACACTGGTTGGTTTACAGACAATGGCGAAGAATTACAGGGACAGCTTAGATCTCACCGTAATTGGTATCACCGGATCCAATGGAAAGACAACGACCAAAGATATTATCTACTCGGTCCTAGACCAGAAGATGCAGGCCCAAAAGACCATCGGCAACTTAAACAATGAGATTGGTTTGCCCCGAACTCTCCTCTCCCTGGAAGAGGACACGGATGTAGCTATTATGGAAATGGGGATGGAAAAGTTTGGCGATGTTTCCTTATTGGTTAAGCTAGCTCGCCCTCAGATTGCAGCGATCACAAACATCGGCTACTCCCACCTTCATATCGTGAAGACAAGGGAAAATGTGGCTAAGGCGAAGTTGGAAATCTTGGAGCAGATGACCACAGACGATCTTTTCATCTACAACTATGACGATGACATTCTTCGTTCTGAGGTTGCTCAATTGGATATGGTACCTCAAGTAGTGACTTTTGGTACAAACCCTGAAGCAGACCATGTCCTCACCTTACTAACCTCCAACGCTGGTGGAACCACCTTTGCTATGGACGGGAAAGAGTGGACCATCAACCTGTTAGGTCACTTCCAGATGTACAACGCAGCCGTTGCTGTTCTTATCGGACAAAAGCTTGGCTTGAGCGATGAAGAAATTCAACGTGGCTTATTCGTTGAAGACCAAACCAAGATGAGAGCCGAGCTTGTCCACCTTGCCGGCTTCGATATTTTAAACGATGCTTACAAATCCAACCCCCAAGCTTTGGAAGAAGCGCTCACCACGGTCAGTATGTTAGCCGGTTATAAGAGCAAGATTGCTATCCTCGGTGACATGCTTGAGCTGGGTGAAGATGAAGCGGAGCTCCATAGAGAGTCGGGTAGAAAGATTAACCCTAACGATATCGACTACGTCCTCTTCTTTGGTGATTTGTCCCGCTATATGATGGAAGGGGCTTTGGAAAACTTCCCACCATCGAGACTCTTCCACTTCAATACGAAATTGGATTTGATCGATAAAGCGAAGTACTTGATTGATAAAAACAGCCTAGTTCTTGTAAAAGCTTCTCGGTCCATGAAGCTGGAGGAAGTCATCGAGGCAATCCAAGCGGTTACATTAGTTTAAGCCATTTAACGAAAAATAATGCGCTTATATAGGAAGCTTAATGACTATAAAAGGCATAGCCTGTAAAATTACAGGTTATGCCTTTATATATTTTACCTATTAGGTTATATTCAATTTTTATTCCTTCAGCTCTGTAATGAAGTACGTCTAGTCTTCTTTTTTTCTCACATCATCTAAACTAAAAACTTCTTTTAAATCTTTGGTTTTTGCTGATAAAGTCCATATAATTGTGTAAAAGATAAAAGGCCATGTAACAGCCCTTTTA